>DATAWA010000088.1:0-16198 GCA_036267435.1 Xanthobacteraceae bacterium
CGCATGTGCTCAAGGCGCAGCGCGGCCGCGTGTTGACCGGCACCGATCCCGCGAGCGTCCGGCGGAATCTCAGCGAGGCGTTCGACGCGTTGGGCAGTGCATTGGGCGGCTCCGCGACGGGATGGAGAGACGCGGCATGAGCGCTGTAGAGTCATTGACGTCGTTGTCTGGCGCCGATGCGGTGCTCAATGCCCTGCCGCATCCCGTCATCGTTGTCGCGTCCGACGGCAAGGTCGTCGACGCCAATGTCGCCGCGGAGTCCTTTTTTGAAGTTTCGGCGCCGCTGTTGCGGCGGCATTTGCTGCGCGATCTGGTGCCGTTCGGCAGTCCATTGCTGACGCTCATCGAGCAGGTGCGCAAACGCGGCGCCGCGGTCAACGAATACAAAGTCGATCTCGGCACCCCGCGCAATCCCGGCGACCGTCTGGTCGACCTGCACGTCGCGCCGCTGCCGGAACGGACCGATTACGTCGTGGTGATGTTGCAGGAGCGCAGCATCGCCGACAAGATGGACCGTCAGCTCACCCACCGCGGCGCCGCCCGCTCGGTCATCGCGCTTGCCGCCATGCTGGCGCACGAGATCAAGAACCCGTTGTCCGGAATTCGCGGCGCGGCGCAGCTCCTGGAGCAATCGGTCAATGACGACGATAGATCGCTGACCCGGCTTATTTGCGACGAGGCCGACCGCATCGTGAAGCTCGTCGACCGCATGGAGGTGTTCACCGACGAGCGCCCGATCGAACGCGAAACGATCAACATCCATGTCGTTCTCGAGCACGTAAAAAGGCTGGCTCAATCCGGCTTTGCCCGCCACATCAAATTCATCGAAGACTACGATCCGTCGCTGCCGCCGGTGCTGGCGAACCGCGATCAGCTCATCCAGGTGTTCTTGAACCTGATCAAGAACGCCGCCGAAGCGATCGGAGAAACCACCAACGGCGGCGAAATTGCCCTGACCACGGCCTTCCGTCCCGGCGTGCGTCTATCGCTGCCCGGCGCCAATGCCCGGGTCGCCCTGCCGCTTGAATTCTGCGTGCGCGACAACGGCCCCGGCGTGCCCGAGGAACTGATGCCGCATTTGTTCGATCCGTTCGTGACCACCAAACCGACCGGATCCGGTCTCGGATTGGCGCTGGTCGCAAAAATCATCGGCGACCATGGCGGCATCATCGAATGCGAGTCGCAGCCACGCCGCACCACCTTCCGCATACTGATGCCTAAATACACCGCCGCGCCAGGCGGTGACGGCGCCGAGCCGGACGGCGTCGTTCAACCACAAGGGAATCATTGATGCCCGCGGGAAGCATTCTCATCGCCGATGATGACGCGGCGATCCGCACGGTGCTCAATCAAGCGCTGTCGCGCGCCGGTTATGAAGTCCGCTCGACCGGAAACGCGGCTACGCTGTGGCGCTGGATCAGTCAAGGCGACGGCGATCTCGTCGTGACCGACGTGTTGCTGCCCGACGAAAGCGCCTTCGATCTGCTGCCGCGGATCAAAAAGGCGCGGCCGGATCTGCCGATCATCGTCATGAGCGCGCAGAACACGTTCATGACCGCAATTCGCGCCTCCGAACGCGGCGCTTACGAATATCTGCCGAAGCCGTTCGACCTCAAGGAGCTGACCGCGATCGTCGGCCGCGCGCTGTCCGAGCCAAAGGAAAAACCTCGGCAGCCGGCCAAAGTCGAGGATTTCGAATCCATTCCGCTGGTCGGACGCTCGCCGGCCATGCAGGAAATCTATCGCGTCCTGGCGCGCCTGATGCAGACCGACCTGACGGTCATGATCGCGGGCGAGTCGGGAACCGGCAAAGAGCTCGTGGCGCGGGCGCTGCATGACTACGGCAAGCGCCGCGCCGGACCGTTCGTCGCGATTAACATGGCGGCGATACCGCGCGACCTGATCGAATCCGAATTGTTCGGCCACGAGAAGGGCGCGTTTACCGGCGCCAATAGCCGTAGCTCCGGCCGCTTCGAGCAGGCCGAAGGCGGCACGCTGTTTCTTGATGAAATCGGCGACATGCCGATGGAGGCGCAAACCCGGCTATTGCGGGTGCTGCAACAGGGCGAGTACACCACGGTCGGCGGCCGCACGCCGATCAAAACGGACGTGCGCATCATCGCCGCGACCAATAAGGATTTGCGTCAGCTTATCCAGCAGGGCCTGTTCCGCGAGGACTTGTTCTTTCGGCTAAATGTGGTGCCGTTGCGTCTGCCGCCGCTGCGCGAGCGTACGGAGGACATTCCCGATCTTATCCGTCACTTTTTCACGATAGTTGAGCGCGAAGGATTGCCGCCGAAGCAGATCGACCAGGCTGCAGTCGAACGGCTCAAGCGCCATCGCTGGCCGGGCAACGTGCGCGAGCTTGAGAATCTGGCGCGGCGGCTCGCTGCGCTTTATCCGCAAGAGACGATAACCGCAGCCGTTATCGACGCCGAGCTGTCGCAGCCGGTGCTGGCCGCGCCCGGCGAGAGCAAAAGCGCCGATGAAAATCTTTCAGGCGCGGTCGAGCGTTATCTGACGCGATACTTTTCCGGATTTGACGACAGTTTGCCGCCGCCCGGTCTCTATCATCGAATCTTGCGGGAGGTGGAAGGTCCGCTGTTGTCGGCGGCCTTGACGGCAACCCGGGGAAATCAGATCCGGGCCGCGGATCTGCTCGGGGTCAACCGCAATACCTTGCGCAAGAAGATCCGCGACCTCGATATCCAGGTTTACCGCACCAGCGGTTGAACCGGATACGAGCGGCTGATCCGAGCACTAGCGGTTGATCCCGGCATCGCTGCCCCGCTATTGTCGCAATCGGGCAACATTGTTGTAAATTAGCATCACTTGCTAGCCTCACTTGGGGGCGGGTGGCCGGACTCCATCCGTCAAAATACCCTTATAAATCAACGATTGGGAACGCCGGCTAGGCTCAAAATGACCACGGTCGACCAGGTCGCGCCGCTTAATTCAGCGGCTGCCCCAAAGCCGGCTACCGCGCCGGACGCCGGGGCAGGCGCGCCGATGCCTGTGGCCTCGCGGCTGATCGGGGCGGTTGCCGTGGGCATCGCGCTGTTGTCGGCCGCGGCCACCTTCTTGGTGTTGGCCGGCCTCACCCCGATCGAACCGGTCCATCAAGTCGTAGTCCGGCTGCTTCTCGGCAATGCCGTGACCGGATTGCTGTTGCTGACAGTCATCGGCCGCGAAGTATGGGTGGTCATTCAGGCCCGCCGCCGCGGCCGCGCCGGTTCGCGCCTCCACATCCAGATCGTCGGCTTGTTCGCGGTGATGGCCGCGGTGCCGACGGTGCTGGTCTCGGTCGTCGCCTCGACGACGCTCGATCGCGGGCTTGACCGCTTCTTTTCGACCCGCACCCGCGCGATGATCGAGCAGTCGTTGATCGTCGCCAACGCCTACGTCACCGAGCATGCCGGCTCGGTGCGCAGCGAGGATTTGGCGATGGCCTTCGACCTCGCACGCGCCAAACCGCTGTTCGATTCCGACCGCGATCAATTCCGCAAATTTTTTGCCGCGCAGACTACCGGCCGCAATCTTTCGGTGGCCTTGATGCTCAGCGCGGATGGCTCGGTCGTCGAGCCGGCGGGCGGCAAAGTGGACAAAAGATTCCTATTGCCGTCGCCGCAGCTTCTCGCCGACACCAACGCAACCGAGCCCCAGGTCGCCTTCATTCCGCAAGGCGACAACGTGGCCTCCGTGGTCAAGCTGAACGATTACGACGGCGTCTATCTCTACGTCTCCCGGCTGCTCGATCCCCGGGTTGTTCAGCAACTGCGCAACACCCAGGAAAGCGTCGGCGAATACGCCAATCTCGAGGAACGGCGCCTCGGCATTCAGATCGCTTTCGCGCTGATGTTCGCCGTCATCGCTCTGATCGTGCTGTTGTCCTCGGCGTGGATCGGCCTGGATTTTGCCAATCGTCTGGTTGCGCCGATCCGGCGTCTGATCGGCGCGGCAAACATCGTATCGACCGGAAATCTCAATATTCAGGTTCCGGTGCACCGGTCGGAAGGCGATCTTGCCCACCTCGGCGAGACCTTCAACAGGATGACGTCGGAGTTGCGCACCCAGCACGAGGATATCGTCCGCGCCCGCGACGTCATCGATAGCCGGCGGCGATTTACCGAAGCGGTGCTCGCCGGCGCCAGCGCCGGCGTCATCGGCGTCAACGCCGACGGCAGTGTTTCCATTCTCAACCGCTCCGCGGAGCGCCTGATCGGCCATACCGAGAGCGCCGTGCTTGGCCGGCCATTAGCCGATATTGTGCCGGAACTTGCTGAAATTCTTCAGGCCGCCCGGGGCGGCAATCAGCGTCTCGTTCAGCGCCAAATTACGCTGACGCGTAACGGCCAGGAGCGCAATTACTCGGTACGCGTGACCAGCGAGCAATCGAGCGAGTCCGAGCATGGCTATGTCATCACCGTTGACGACATCACCGAGCTCGTCCTCGCGCAGCGTTCCTCGGCATGGGCGGACATCGCCCGCCGCATCGCACATGAGATCAAGAACCCGCTCACGCCAATTCAGCTTTCGGCCGAGCGGCTGCGCCGCAAATACGGCAAGTCGATCACCGACGACCCTGCCGTGTTCGAGCAATGTACCGAAACCATCGTGCGTCAGGTCGACGATATCAAACGCATGGTGGATGAATTCTCCCGCTTCGCCCGCATGCCGAAGGCAGTCATCGCCGGCGAAGACGTTGCCGACACCGTGCGCCAGGTGGTGTTCCTGCTGCGGGTCGCGCATCCCGAAATCGATTTCGAGGTCGAGTTGCCCGACGAACCCATGCCGGCGCGCTTCGACCGCCGGCTGATTTCGCAGGGCCTGACCAACATCATCAAGAATGCAGCAGAAGCGATCGGCGCGGTTCCGGCGGCCGAACTCAGCCGCGGCCGCATCCTCGTCAGCGCGCAGCGCGACGGCAAGGACATCGTCATCGACGTGATCGATAATGGCATCGGCTTACCGAAGGAAAATCGCGCCCGGCTGCTGGAGCCTTATGTCACGACTCGCGAGAAGGGGACCGGTCTCGGCCTTGCTATCGTCGGACGCATTCTCGAAGAACACGGCGGCAAGCTCGAATTGCGCGACGCCGCCGAAAAGACAGCAGGCGCGCGTGGCGCCTGGATGCAATTGCGCTTCAGCGCCGAGCCACAGGCGGCGTCCACTCAGGCCGCTGCAGCTCCGCAGCCAACGGTATAGCCATGGCGTCCGATATCCTCATTGTCGACGACGAAACCGATATCCGGGAGCTGGTGGCGGGTATCCTGCAGGACGAAGGCCACGGCACCCGTACCGCGCGCGACAGCGACGAGGCGCTTGCCGCCATCGTCGCGCGGCGTCCCAATCTGGTGTTCCTCGACATTTGGCTGCAAGGCAGTCGGCTCGACGGCCTGCAATTACTCGACAGTCTCAAGCAGGAGCACACCGAGCTGCCGATCGTGATGATTTCGGGCCACGGCAACATCGAAACCGCGGTCTCCGCGATCAAGCGCGGCGCCTACGACTTCATCGAAAAGCCATTCAAGGCGGATCGGCTGCTTTTGGTGGCGGAGCGCGCCCTGGAAAATTCACGGCTCAGGCGCGAGGTGCGGCAGCTCAAGCAGTTCGCTCCGCTGGCCGCAACTCTCGTCGGCCGTTCGCCCTCCGTCAATCAATTGCGGCAGACCATTGAGAAGGTCGCGCCCACCAACAGCCGCGTCTTGATCGTCGGTCCGTCCGGCTCCGGCAAGGAACTCACCAGCCGCACCATTCACGCCCATTCGCTGCGCAACAACGCTCCGTTCGTGGTGATCAATGCCGCAGCGATTACGCCGGAGCACATGGAAACCGAATTGTTCGGCGTCGAGGGCGGCAACGGCACAGCAAGCCGCAAGGTCGGCGCGCTCGAGGAAGCCCATGGCGGCACGCTGTTCATCGACGAAATTGCCGACATGCCGCGCGAGACCCAAAATAAAATCCTGCGCGTCTTGGTCGATCAGACCTTCCAGCGGGTCGGTGGCAATACCAAGGTCACGGTCGATGTCCGCATCATCTCCTCGACCAGCCGCAATATCGAAGCCGACATTGCGGCCGGAAAATTCCGCGAGGATCTTTATCACCGGCTTTCCGTGGTGCCGATCCGGGTTCCCGGTCTCGCCGAACGGCGCGAGGATATCCCGGAACTGGTCGATTATTTCATGTCGCAGATTTCGCAAACCACCGGCTTGCCCAAGCGCAATGTCGGCGCCGATGCGCTCGCGGTGCTGCAATCGCACGATTGGCCAGGCAACGTCCGGCAGTTGCGCAACAATGTGGAGCGGCTGATGATTCTCGCCGGCGGCGATCCCGACGCCGTCATCACCGCGTCGATGCTGCCGCAAGACGTCGGTTCGATGATTCCGAACATGCCGAACGGCAACGGCGGCGAGCACCTGATGAGTCTCGCGCTGCGCGAAGCGCGCGAGGTCTTTGAGCGCGAATACCTGTTGGCGCAGATCAACCGCTTCGGCAACAACATATCGCGCACCGCCGAATTCGTCGGCATGGAGCGCTCCGCGCTGCACCGCAAGCTCAAGGCGCTGGGGATCGACTGATCCCCAGAGACCCGATGTCCCGCATCGCCTACGTCAACGGCCGCTACCTTCCGTTTCGGGACGCCAAGGTCCACGTCGAAGATCGCGGCTTTCAATTCGCCGACGCCGTCTATGAAGTCTGCGAGGTGAGGGCAGGCCGCCTCATCGACGAGCACCGCCATACGGCGCGGCTGCAACGCTCGCTGAGCGAAATGCGCTTGCGGCTGCCAATGTCGCTCGCCGCGCTGGGCATCGTGCTGCGCGAGCTCATACGGCGAAATCGGCTCGATTACGGCTTGGTTTATCTGCAGATCAGCCGCGGCATCGCGCGGCGCGACCTGGCCTTTCCCGCGGCGAGCGTGCCGCCGACGCTCGTTGCCACCGCGCGCGCCCTCAACAAAGCACGCAACGAGAGCGTGGCGGAAAAGGGTATTGCCGTCATCAGCGTGCCGGATAATCGCTGGGGGCGCGTCGACATCAAGACCGTCGGGCTGTTGCCCAACGTGCTGGCGCGGCAGGCCGCGATCGACCGAGGCGTGCGCGACGCCTGGTTCGTCGATAACGACGGCAAAGTCACCGAAGCCGCCTCCGCCAATGCCTGGATCGTCACCCCCGGCGGTGCGCTAGTCACGCGGCAGGCCGATCACGCGATCCTTCGCGGCATCACCCGGACAGTCGCTCTCGATGCGATCAAAGCGCAGGGTCTGACCGTCGAAGAGCGGGGCTTCACATTGGCGGAGGCCTATGCGGCGCGCGAGGCCTTCGAAACCTCGGCGACCCAGATCGCGATGCCGGTGGTGAGCATCGATGGCCATGTCATTGGCGACGGCAAGCCGGGACCGGTCGCCAAGGCGCTGCGGCGGGAGTTTCACCGTTTCGCGGAAGTCGGATAGCTCAAGCAGTCACATAAACTTATAAGCCACACCTACTTTGCCAAGGAATTCAAATTCCGTGGTCGTCGAAACGGTGCTTGATGCCGTGCAGGCCGCCGCGGGCGCGCAACTCAATGTCACGTCCGTCGGTCTAAAAAGAATGAAATCCAGTTCGCCCTGAACGAACCACTGCGGCGTGACCATGTACTCCATTCCGGAACCGATAAGGAGACCGGGAATGGTCGCGCTTCCGGTCATGACCGTACCCATGGAGGTGTCTGTCGTGTTGTATTGGAAGTCTCCGAACGCCACACCGAGCTTTGCGTAGGTGAGGATATCATAGCGGTACAGGTAGCCGATGCGCGCAGCGATGTCGGCGTCCCATCGATTTGTTGTACTGCTGAACGTCGCGCCGGTAGCGCTGCTCGAGTCATTGTGCGCAACGAGACTGGACCAAGCGCCTTCACCTTCAACGCCGACGACAGTGAGACCGCCTTGGTAATTGCACCCAAGCTGGCCGCCGATCAGGGCGCCCAGTCCAACATTGCCGCCTCCATTGCCGCCGCCAATTGAGCCGGCGCCCTCAAGTCCGATGTAGCAGCCGGTCCAGAAATCCGCCGCCGGAGGCAGCTTTGGCGCAGAAAAATCGCCCGCCAATGCTGGATGTGCACAGATCGACGCAGCAAGCAGCACGCCCACGCATGCAACTGTTCTCATGACCCACCTGAAGGCGACAACTATCGGGGGACGAAAGATTCCAACCACTTGGGCGCGTCACGGGCTCCGCCTAACAAGGTCGAAACGAGGGTGACTTCGCTAGGCATCAGAAATGAAACGATAAGATACGGAGTGAGCCCAACCACAAATTGCAATTAGAAAACTATTTATGATTGTATTTCATGTCAACGCAACTAATAGCCGGGCTGTGGCCAGCAATCGTTTTCCAGGCACGGTGTGTCAAATATATCTCACACGAGGTTGGGAACATCGCTGTGGCTGGCGGCGGCCGAGGGCCGTTGCCGAAGCTAGTGACGCCGGCCGCGCGACCCCGCGCGGCATCACCCGGACGGTCGCTCTCGATGTGATCAAAGCGCAAGGTCTAATCGTGGAGGAGCGGGCCTTCACTTTGGCGGAGGCTTATGCGGCGCGCGAGGCCTTCGAAGCCTCGGCGACCCAAATCGTGATGCCGATCGTAAGCATCGACGGCCATATGATCGGCGACGGCAAACCGGAGCAGGTAACCAAGGCGCGGCTGCGGGAGTTTCACCGTTCTGCGGAAGGCAGACAAGCGTTTGGCGGCATATCCTCCTAATTCGCGTTTTGCCCCCAACTTGGGCTTGCATCGGCTCTTGCTGCGCCCTCTAATGACTAAACCTTGGGCGGCTCTGGGGTGGGGCGGATTTGCCTTACTGCGCGTCCGAGGTGAAAACAGGCGCCGAAAGAAGGCGTTAAAGAAACGACCCGCGGGGCAGGGGCCCGCGGTACAAAGAACGGAACAACGGCCATGGCAGCCGACCGCGCACAAAACCTACAAGACACCTTCCTCAATCACGTCCGCAAAAACAAAATTCCGCTCACCATTTTCCTGGTGAATGGCGTCAAGCTGCAGGGCGTGGTCACCTGGTTCGACAATTTTTGCGTGCTATTGCGTCGCGACGGGCATTCGCAGCTCGTCTACAAGCACGCCATCTCGACCATCATGCCGGGGCATCCGGTTCAGCTCTTCGAAGGCGCCGAAGAACCGCCGGCTGGGGACTAGAGTTTATTGGAGCCGCGCCGCGACTCGCGCTCTGAGCGGCTGAGTTCGAAGGGCTCGGCGGACGGCCGCGCAGCGACCGGACGTGCGCTGGTCATCGAGCCGGTGCTGCGGCACGCCGCCAGCCGAACGGATGCCTTGGAGCGAACGGCCGAGGCCAAGCTAGACGAAGCGATCGGGCTTGCCCGCGCCATCGACCTGACCGTCGAGCAATCCGGCATCGTGCCGCTGCGCGCACTGCATCCGGCGACCTATCTCAGCAAGGGCAAGGTCGAGGAAATCGCCGGCCTCGTCAAAAGTTTCGAAGCCGGCATCGTGGTGATGGACTGCGCGCTGACGCCGGTGCAGCAGCGCAATCTGGAAAAAGCCTGGAGCGCCAAGGTCCTCGACCGAACCAGTCTCATTCTCGAAATATTCGGCCGGCGCGCGCGGACCCGCGAAGGCGCGCTGCAAGTCGAGCATGCGCATCTGACCTATCAGAAGGGACGGCTGGTGCGGACCTGGACACATCTCGAGCGCCAGCGCGGCGGCTTCGGCTTTCTCGGCGGGCCGGGCGAGACGCAACTCGAGGCCGATCGCCGCATCATTGAAGACCGGCTTGCCAAGATCGAAGGCGAACTCGTCAAGGTCAAGCGCACCCGCGCGCTCCATCGCGAGAGCCGGCGCCGCGTACCTTATCCGATCGTGGCGCTGGTCGGCTACACCAATGCCGGCAAATCGACGCTGTTCAACCGCATGACGCAGGCGAGCGTGCTGTCCGCCGACATGCTGTTCGCAACCCTCGACCCGACGCTGCGCGCCGTCGCGCTCCCGCATGGCGCGCGCATTATCCTCTCCGACACCGTCGGCTTCATCTCCGATTTGCCGACCATGCTGATCGCGGCGTTCCGCGCCACGCTGGAAGAGGTCGTGGAGGCCGACGTCATTCTGCATGTCCGCGACGTGTCACATGAGGATGCCGAAGCGCAGTTGCACGACGTCGAAAAAATCTTGCGCGAGCTCGGCGTCGATCCGGAGCGAACCGGCAAGCCGGCCCTGATCGAAGTCTGGAATAAGATCGACCGCCTCGATGCCGCCGAGCGCGAACGGCTTGCCAACATCGCCGAGCGGCGCGGCGAGAACGAACGGCCGGTGCTGGTCTCGGCCAGCACCGGCGAGGGTATCGACCGGCTCGCCTTGGCGATCGAAGCACGGCTTGCCGCCGGCCGCGTGGTCATTGAGCTCGAGCTCGATCCGGCCGACGGGGCGGGCGTGAGCTGGCTGCACCGCCACACTGAAGTGATGGCCAAGAGCTTCGATGCCAAAGGCCGTGCCGCCATGACGGTGCGCGTCGCGCCGGACAAAGCGGACGCGGTGCGGGAGCGCTTCGCTCGCACCCGTTCGTAATCCGGGCCCTTTAGATCGGATCGCCGCCCGTGCTTGAGGACCGCCGCGCCAGCAATTCGGCGACGAATGTGCGGGTTCGGGTGAGGTGGTCCCGAAGCAATTCGGTGGCTCGTGAATCGCGGCGCATTGTGGCATCGAGCAGGGCGCGATGCTCGGCGGCAATATCGCGTATCAATGCCTCCGTCGGACTTTGCAGCAGGCGCAACGCGCGATAACGCTCGGTCTGTTCCACCATCTGCTCGATGAGGCGCAGCAAACGCGGCGCCGGCGCTGCGGCAACCAATGCGGCATGGAAGGCGCGATGCCGCAATTCCCATTCAGTCGTCCGCGCAGCGCGATTGTCGTCGAGGCTGGCCCCGGGCAGGGGAGCCCGCTCGAGCCGATGACAAGCGGCGAGCGCCGCCGCTTCCCAGGCGTCGTCGCCATGCTGCATGGCCAGCGTCAGTGCTTCCGACTCCAGAACCAGGCGAATGCGGTAGAGATCGTCGAGGTCGTCGCGCGACGGCAGCGGCACGCGTACGCCGCGGTGGCCTTTGGCCTCCAAGAAATTTTCGCCGACCAGTCGCGCCAGCGCCTCGCGCAAGGGGCTGATGCCGCAGCCATATCGCGCCAGCAACTCGCGGGTCAGCAGAGCCGCGCCTGGCACGAAATTGCCCGACAGCAAGTCCGCCTTGATCCGATCGTAGACCTCGTCGGTCAGCGTCTTGTCATGGGCGCCGCTGCGTAACGCCTCGCGTGTGAACATCCTCCAACCCTCATTGAATCCGCCCCGGAAGTCAATTTTTCCAATTCTCCATATTTTTTCCAAAAACCTTGACTGCCGTCGGCATTTCCGGTGGAGTCTGCGTCCGGGCAGTGGGATTGCAGATCAATGTGGGCATTGGCGACGGCCAAAATTGACGCCAGGCCGACAGCCTGTATGCGGGTCGACGGCAAGCTGTTCGCTCTCGCCGCGCTCGATCCCAGCCTGCCGAACACGCTTGTGGACATTTTTGCCGATTGGCCGGCTTACGCGCCGCGTCTCGATCGCCTGGCCGGGTCAATCGACAGCAAGATACCGGCAATCCCGGACGGCCGCGCCACTCTGCTCGCGCCCTTGCTTTATCCCGGTAAAGTCCTGTGTGCCGGCGCCAATTACTACGACCACATGGCCGAGATGGGTTTCCCGGACGTCAAGAAGGAAACGCAACGGCTTTTCTTCTTCCTTAAGCCATCGCGCAATGCAGTAGTCGGACCCGGTCCGACGGTGAAGATGCCGCGCGGAACGCAGAAATACGATTGGGAAATCGAACTGGCGGCAGTGATCGGCAAAAGCGCTCGCTATGTTACGCCACAACAAGCGCTCGATCACGTCGCCGGATATACGGTCGCCATCGACATGTCGGCGCGCGACTTCAACATGGCGCCCGATCAGTTCTACAAATTCGACTGGGTTGCCGGTAAGGCAACCGACACCGGTTGCCCGCTGGGGCCCTGGATCGTGCCGGCCGCGGCGTTGGGCGATCCGCAAAAGGTCGCGCTCAAACTTGCCGTCAACGGCGAGATCAAGCAGAACAGCAGCACGGCAAAGATGATCTATTCCATCGCCGAGCAGATCACGCGAGCTTCGGAAATCATGACGCTCGATCCGGGCGATGTCATCTTGACCGGAATCCCGGCCGGGGTCGGTGTACCGAAGGGCACTTTTCTAAAAGTGGGCGACCGGATTGACGCCGAGATTGCCGGGATTGGCACGCTTTCCGTCTCGATCGCGGCCATGGCGTGAGACCGAACGCGACTGAAGCCGAGGAGCGCATAACGATGACGACCCGCAGAACTTTCGTTGCCGGAGCATTGGCCGGCGCATTTCTCGGCAGTACCGGCCGTGCCGGCGCGCAGGGGACCGTGCAAATCCGCATCTCGACCGCCGCGCCGCCGTCGGATTTCCTCACCAAAGCGCTCAACCAGCTCAAGGCCGATGTCGACAAGGCCAATGTCGGGCTCGACGTGAGCGTTCATCCGGCGTCGACGCTGTTCAAGCAGGGCACGGAGGTTCCCGCCATTCAACGCGGCAACCTCGAAATGAGCACCATGACGACCTTCGAGGTCGCCCAGCAAATTCCGTCGCTTGGCTATTTCAACCGCGCCTATCTCTTGCGCGACTATGACCAGATGCGCCGGGTCTTCGACGGACCGATCGGCGATGATTTCGCCAAGATCGTCGCCGACAGGATGGGCATCCAAATTCTGGCGACCCACTACCTCGGCACGCGGCAAGTCAATCTGCGGCAGAAGCGGAACGTCAAGACGCCGGGCGATCTGGCCGGCGTCAAAATGCGCATGCCGGCCGGTCCGGAATGGCTCCTCCTTGGCGACACGCTCGGCGTCACGCCGGTGCCGTTGGGAATGCCCGAGGTCTATCTGGCCTTGAAAACCGGCACGGTCGATGGCCAGGAAAATCCGCTGTCGATCCTCAACGCCGCCAAATTCTACGAAGTGACCGAACAGATCGTGTTTACCGCGCACATGGTTCAGCCGGTGTTTTTCAACATCGGCAAGCCGGTGTGGGACAAGCTCAATGCCGATCAGAAAAAAGCTTTGGGCGACGCCTGCCGCACCGCCGCCAAGAGCGGCGACGACGGCCGGCTTAACGACGAGAAGGCCATCACGGCGGCGCTCAAGGGGCGAGGCCTCGCGGTCGACGCCATCGATCTTTCGCCGTTCCGCGACAATGCCGACGGCGTCTACGCCAAATCCGGCCTCGCAAAGCAGTGGGACGCGACCGGGCTGCAACGGGCGCAACACGCGTAAAGGCAAGCCATGCAGGCGCCCGACGCATCCGAGCCCAACGAACCTGGAGAACTGCAGCTCGCGGCGCGAGCGCGTCAAGGCGCCGATTGGATCGCGGCGGCCATGTTCGCGGCGGTTTTTTTGATCTTCAACTACAAGATCTTCACCCGCTACTTCGAACACAACGAGGCGGTTTGGGCCGACGAAGTGCTGGTGATTCTCTTCATCTGGATCATCTTCTGGGCGCAGGCTTTTGTCGTGCGCGACAAAGACCAGATCACGTTCGATCTCGTCTACCGGCTGCTGCCGGCGCGGGGACAACGCGTTGCCGCGCTGTTGCGGCACGGCCTCATCGGCGGTGTCTTCCTGTGGTCGCTTCCCGGATCGCTGGGCTATATCCGTTTCCTCTGGCGCGAGCACACGCCGGTCCTCAATCTGCCGCTCGATGCGGTCTATTCCTGTTTTGGCTTGTTTCTGATCGCCGTCATCGTCCGCTCGTTCTTCAGCGCGAAAAGGCTCCTCGGCCCGCGCTGGTCGAACGAAATCTAAAAGCCGTTCCGTGTCGGAAGGTCTGTGGGTCCTGCTCGGCGTCTTCACGCTGGCGGCCGTGCTCGGCGCGCCGCTTGGCTTGGCCATGCTCTGCGCCGGTTATGTCTATCTCCTTGCAACGCATCAGGACGTCGGCCTCGTCGTCGATCAGACGATGAACGGCCTTTACAACAGTTATCTGCTGATCGCCGTACCGATGTTCATCTTCGTCGCCAACGTCATGAACGCGAGTGGCGTCATCGCGCGGCTGATGGCGCTGGGTTCGGCCATGGTCGGCCATCTGCCGGGCGGGCTTGCCCAGGTGAACGTAGTCACGAACCTGATCTTTTCGGGGATGAGCGGCAGCGCCGTGGCGGATGCCTCGGGACCCGGACTGGTGCTCGCCCGCATGATGGCGAAGGAGGGCCATTATCCGCGCGGCTTCGCGGCCGCGACATCGGTGGTCTCGGCGACGCTAGGGCCGTTGATGCCGACCTCGATCCCGATGATCTTCTACGCGCTGATCGCCAATGCCTCGGTCGGCGCGCTGTTCCTTGGCGGCCTCGTTCCCGCCGGCCTGATGGCGCTGGCGCTGATGACGGTCATCGGCGTAACGGCGAGGCGGCGAGACTTTCCGCGTGAAAAACGGACGAGCTGGCCTGACACGCCGGCGGTGATCGGGCGTGCGCTGCTGCCGATGGCGCTGCCCGGCATTCTGCTCGGGCTCATCTATTCCGGCGTCACCACACCGACCGAGGCGGCCGCCATCGCCGCAACCTATGCCTTGCTGTTGGCGCTGATCGTTTACCGCACTTTGAGCCTGACGCAATTATTGGCCGTGATCTCCGATACGGTGCGGGCGACGGCAATGATCGCCCTCATCATGTCGGGGGCGTTTGTCTTCAACTATGCAGTGGCCGACGAGGGCGTGCCGCAGCTCATTCAGGGCACTTTCCTGCGATGGCACCTGTCGCCGACGGCTTTTCTGCTTTGCGTCGACCTGCTGATGCTTCTGCTCGCGATCGTACTCGACGAGGTCACCATCCTGCTCGTGATCGTGCCGCTCTTGGTGCCGATCGCGCAGGGCCTTGATATCAACCTCGTCCATTTCGGCATCGTCGTCGTGCTCAATATGATGGTGGGCCTGACGCTGCCGCCGCACGGGCTGTTGCTGTTCGTCATGAGCGGGCTCACCCGAACCCCGCTTGCCGAGATTTTCCGTGAAATGCCGCCTTTTATCTTCGCCATGCTTGCGATCGTGATCGCGGTCACCTTGGTGCCCGAGATCGCGCTCTGGCTGCCAGGCGCCGCCGGACTTCTCAAATAGTTCCCGACCGCTCCTGCGACTTTGCTTCATTCCACAGCGCTTCCATTTCGGCGAGCGTGGCTTCGGCCGGGCTTTTGCCGTTCGCCGCAAGCCCCCGCTCGATGGCGGCAAACCGGCGCTCGAACTTCCTATTGGTGCCGCGCAACACCGCC
The DNA here is from genome assembly GCA_036267435.1 of Xanthobacteraceae bacterium. Taxonomy (GTDB): domain Bacteria; phylum Pseudomonadota; class Alphaproteobacteria; order Rhizobiales; family Xanthobacteraceae; genus BOG-931. The sequence continues at coordinate 15,348 of DATAWA010000088.1, forward strand.
TCGGGATCGGCGCGTAAATGCCGCGCCAGATTGACGACCGCGAACAAAAGATCGCCGATCTCGGCCGCGGTCGCCGCGTCATCGCGCGCGGCACGGTCAAGCTCGGCCTCGATCTCGTCGGCTTCTTCGCGAATCTTGCGCAACACCGCGCGCGGATCGTTCCAGTCGAAGCCGACTTTACCGGCCTTCGCCTGCAGCTTCAGGGCGCGGGTGAGGGCAGGCAGCGCCACCGGCACGCCGGCGAGCGCCCCGTCGGGCTCCGGCTCGGCTGCGCCAACGGCGTCTCGCCGGCGCTCATGTTTCTCTTTTTTCTCCTGCGCCTTGATGCGCTCCCACAAGCCCTCGACGGCGTGAGCGGTCTCCTTGTGCTCGTCACCGAACACGTGCGGATGGCGGCGGATGAGCTTTTCGGTGATGCCCTGCACCACGTCGCCGAAATCGAATGCGCCCAGCTCTTGCGCCATGCGGGCATGGAAGACGACCTGCAACAACAGATCGCCCAGCTCTTCGCACAGGTCAGCCATATCGCCGCGCGCTATGGCGTCGGCGACCTCATAGGCTTCCTCGAGCGTGTAGGACGCGATGGTCGAAAAATCCTGCGCCAAATCCCACGGACACCCGGTCTGCGGCGTACGCAGCGCCGCCATGATATCGATCAGGCGGCCGATGTCGCGGGAAGGGGTCATGCGCGGGGTCCTCGTTTGCGAGGACCCTAGCTGTTTAGTCCCGGCATTTTCTGGAGCGGATCGAGTTTGAATCGTTCTGGCTGGGAAGTCCAGCATTTGCAGATGTATTCGTAAGGAGTGAGGCCTTTGAGGGTCTTCAGCCGACGCGCGTAGTTGTGGGCGTTG
>DATAWA010000089.1:0-6384 GCA_036267435.1 Xanthobacteraceae bacterium
AGTTCGTCGCCCTTCAGGCCGAGCGTCTGCCACGAGGTGCCCTCTTCGAACACCAAGGGCACGACGCCCATGCCGACGAGGTTGGAGCGGTGGATGCGTTCGAAGCTCTGCGCGATCACGGCGCGCACGCCAAGCAGCACGGCGCCCTTGGCAGCCCAATCGCGCGACGAGCCGGTGCCGTATTCCTTGCCGGCGAACACCACGAGCGGCACATTCTCGGACTTGTAACGCATGGCCGCGTCATAAATCGTCATGCGCTGCTTCGAGGGGTAATGGATGGTGTAGCCGCCCTCGACGCCCGGCACCATCTGGTTCTTGATGCGGATATTGGCGAAGGTGCCGCGCATCATCACCTGATGATTGCCGCGCCGCGTGCCGTATTGGTTGAAATCCCGCGGACGGACCTGATGATCGCGCAGGTATTCGCCGGCCGGGCTCTCCTCTTTGATCGAGCCGGCGGGCGAGATGTGATCGGTGGTTATGGAATCGAGGAATAGCCCAAGCACGCGGGCGTCGACGACATCCTCGATCGGCTGGCTGCGCTTCGGCATGCCTTCGAAATAGGGCGGATTCTGCACGTAAGTGGAGCGGTCGTCCCATTTGAAGGTCAAGCCGCCGGCGACGCTGATCTTGCGCCAATTGGCGTCGCCCTTGAACACGTCGCCATATTTCCTGGCGAATATCTGCTTGTTGATGCTCTTGCGAATGACGTCGGCGATCTCGCGGTTCGAGGGCCAAATGTCGCGCAGATAGACCTTACGGCCTTTCTGATCGGTGCCGAGCGGCTGCTTGGCGACGTCGATCTGCATCGAGCCTGCGATGGCGTAAGCCACCACCAGAGGCGGCGACGCCAGATAGTTGGCGCGCACGTCGGCATTAACGCGGCCTTCGAAGTTGCGGTTGCCGGACAGCACCGCGGCCGCGACCAGATCGTTCTTGTTGATCGCCTCCGAAATCTCCTCCGGCAGCGGACCCGAATTGCCAATGCAGGTGGTGCAGCCGAAACCGACCAGATTGAAGCCGAGCGCGTCGAGATCCTTTTGCAAGCCGGATTTCGCCAGATATTCGGCGACGACCTGCGAACCGGGCGCCAGCGACGTCTTCACCCACGGTTTGACGGTGAGCCCCTTGGCGGCCGCCTTGCGGGCCAGGAGCCCGGCCGCCACCATCACGCTCGGATTGGAGGTGTTGGTGCATGAGGTGATTGCAGCGATCACCACGTCGCCGTGACCGAGCGTGTGCGTGCGGCCTTCCACCGGCACGCGCTTGTCGAGCTCGGCGGCCTTGTTGAACTCCTTGTCCATCGACCAGGCAAAGCCGTTCTTGACTTCTTTGAGCGCGATGCGGTCTTGCGGGCGCTTCGGTCCGGCGAGCGACGGCTCGATCGAGCCCAATTCGAGCTTGAGCACGTCGGTGAACATCGGATCCGGCGTGTTCTTGGTGCGGTACATGCCCTGCGCCTTGGCATAGGCGACGACCAGAGCGACGCGCTCGGCGGAACGGGCGGTGTCGCGCAGATAGCGGATGGTGTCGTCGTCGATCGGGAAGAAGCCGCAAGTCGCGCCATATTCGGGCGACATGTTGCCGATGGTGGCGCGGTCGGCAATCGAGAGGCTCGCCAGGCCGGGGCCGAAGAATTCGACGAATTTTCCGACCACGCCGCGCTTGCGCAGCATCTGCGTGACGGTGAGCACGAGGTCGGTCGCGGTCATGCCTTCTTTGAGCTTGCCGTTCAGCCGCACGCCGATCACCTCCGGCAGCAGCATCGAATAGGGCTGGCCGAGCATGGCGGCTTCCGCCTCGATGCCGCCGACGCCCCAGCCGAGCACCGAGAGCCCGTTGACCATGGTGGTGTGCGAATCGGTGCCGACCAGCGTGTCCGGATAGGCAAGCTCGGTGGCGACGGTCTTTTTGTCCGGGAACTGGATCTTGGCCTTGGACGTCCACACGGTCTGCGACAGATATTCCAGATTGACCTGGTGGCAGATGCCGGTGCCGGGCGGCACAACACGGAAGTCTTCGAACGAGCGCTGCGCCCATTTCAGGAACTTGTAGCGCTCCTGGTTCTGCTTGTATTCGTCTTCGACGTTCTGCTTGAACGCGAGTGCATTGCCGAAATGATTGACCGCGACCGAATGGTCGATGACGAGATCGACGGGAACCAGCGGATTGATTTTCTTGGCATCACCGCCGAGATGCTGCATGGCGTCGCGCATGGCGGCAAGATCGACCACCGCCGGCACGCCGGTGAAATCCTGCATCAGCACCCGCGCCGGCCGAAACGCGATCTCGCGCTCGGAGGTTTTGTTCTTCAGCCATTGCGCGACGGCCTGGATGTCCTCTTTGCTGACCGAGCGGCCGTCCTCGTTGCGCAGCAGGTTCTCCAACAAGACCTTCAGCGAGAAAGGCAGCCGGGAAATGCCTTTCAGGCCGTTTTTCTCAGCCACCGGCAGGCTGTAATAGGCGTAGGTTTTGGACCCGACCTTGAGAGGCCGCAGACACTTGAAGCTGTCGAGCGATTCCATGACTTTTTTCCTATGCCGCCAGCGGGGGGCCGGCGTAATTCGGAGGCAATGGATTGCCGAAACGGGCTCCGACGGAGCATTGGCAGCCGAACTTTCGGGCGTCACCGGCACGCCGCAGTCCGACAGGCGGCTTATAAGGTCTTTTCGGCGGTTGTGCCAGTTCCGCAAGGAATGATCGGCTAACATGCAGTGCATGACCCAACAGACCGAGAATTCCCGTCAAAAACCGGGACGGGATCGTTGCTGATGCGTCTCACGGCCGTCGACTTGGCGTGTCACCGCGGCGGACGCGATGTCTTTGCCGGCGTAAGCTTCGCGGTGGCGAGCGGCGAGGCTATGATCGTCAGCGGCCGCAATGGCGCGGGGAAATCGTCACTTCTACGGATGCTGGTCGGCCTCGTCCGCCTGACGGTGGGGCGGCTTTCGCTCGACGGCGGCGACGGCGAACTCTCGATCGCCGAACAGGCGCATTATCTCGGCCACCAGGACGCGCTGAAGGGCTCGCTTTCCGTGGCGGAGAATTTGCGCTTTTGGACTGGCTTTTTCGGCGGAACGGGAGACGTTGCCGGGCCGCTCGATGCGGTCGGGCTCGGCGGCCTCGCCGCGTTGCCCGCCGCCACTTTGTCCGCCGGCCAGCGCCGACGGCTGTCCATCGCCCGACTCATTGCCGCGCCGCGCCCGATCTGGCTCCTCGACGAGCCGACCAGCACACTTGATGCGGGGGCGCAGGACCGCCTTGCCGAATTGATGAGCGCCCATTTGGTGGGAGGAGGCTTGATCCTCGCCGCGAGCCACGGCCCGATCGGGCTTATCGGCCCGCAAGAGCTGCGTCTCGACGAGACCGTCCCGTCCTCCCTGGAGGCCGAGGGGCAAGGAGTTCGTCGATGAAGCCGCTTGCCGCGCTCCTGGTCCGCGACATGCGCATCGCGATGCGCGTCGGCGGCGGCGCGCTCATCGGCGTGCTGTTTTTCCTGGTCGTCGTCACCCTCACGCCCTTCGCTATCGGCCCGGATCTGGTACTGCTAAAGCGCATCGGGCCGGCCATTCTCTGGCTTGCGGCCTTGCTCGCCAGCCTGCTGGCGCTCGACCGGCTGTTCGCCGGCGACCACGACGACGGTTCGCTCGATCTGATCCTGATGGGGCGTGCGCCGCTCGAGCTGGTGATCGCGATCAAGGGTTTGGCGCATTGGCTCACTACCGGCCTGCCGCTGGTGATTTGCGCGCCGCTGATCGGCCTTCTGCTCAACCTCGACGCGCCGGCCGAAGGGGCGCTGATGCTGACGCTCTTGGTCGGCACACCGGCGCTGACCTTTATCGGCTTGATCGGCGCCGCCATTGCTGTGACCTTGCGCCGCGGCGGGTTGCTGCTGGCCGTCATCGTGCTGCCGCTGACGGTTCCGATCCTGATCTTCGGCGTCGCCGCCGCCAATGCGGCGGTCATCGGACCGACGCCTTTCGGAACGCCTTTCACGGTCCTGTGCGCGCTGACCCTGGCAAGCTTGGTGGTCGGACCTTTCGCGGCCGCCGCGGCATTACGGCAAGAGATGGAATAGGATTTGGACGATAAAATGCCGCTGCAATCGCACCCATGTAAAAGTGACGAAGCCTTAAGTCCGGCCGCGTTGTGTTGCCGGCGACGTCTGCCCTAACAAACGGATTTGCCCGAAAGCTGCCGATGGCCCTCGTTGATCTTGCCAATCCATCGAGATTCCTCAAGCTCGCCGACCACGTCATTCCCTGGCTCGCCGGCGTGACCGTGCTCATCGCTGCCTTCGCGCTGGCGCGGGCGATGGCCGCACCGGACGACTATCAGCAGGGCGCCACGGTCAAGATCATGTATCTGCACGTGCCGTCGGCCTGGCTCGGCATGTTGTGCTGGGGCCTGATGTCGGCCGCGGCGCTCGGCACGCTCGTGTGGCGGCACCCGCTCGCCGATGTGACCGCCAAGGCGGCGGCACCGCTCGGCGCCGCCTTCACGCTGCTTTGTCTCGTCACCGGTTCGCTATGGGGCCGGCCGGAATGGGGCACTTATTGGGTGTGGGACGCGCGGCTGACCTCGGAGCTCGTTTTGCTTCTGCTCTATCTCGCCGTCATCGCCTTGTGGCGTACGGTCGAAGACCCCTCCCGTGCGGCGCGCGCGGTCGCCGTCCTCACGCTGGTCGGAGCCATCGATTTGCCCATCATCAAATTCTCCGTCGACTGGTGGAATACGCTGCACCAAGGCGCATCGGTATTCCGCCTCGGCGGCTCGACCATCTATCCGACAATCCTGATGCCGCTGTTCTTCATGACGGGAGCCTTCACCTTGTTGTTCGTCACGCTTCTGCTCGCGGCCATGCGCAATGAGATCCTGCGCCGGCGGGTGCGGACGCTGCAACTGATGCAGGCGAAAGCGGCGAGCTGATCATGGAGACGACGGCGCACATCGATTTCATCGCCGCGGCTTATGCCGCCGCGGCGATCGTCATCGCCGTCTTGATCCTCTGGGTGATTATTGATTATCGGGCCCAGCGAAGCAAAATCGCCGAGCTTGAGAAGCAAGGATTCACCCGCCGATCCGCCGAACGGCCGCCGCGGCAGCCCAACTCGGTGGAACAAGCGAAGGAACAGGCATGAGCGTCGCCGAACCGGACCGTCGCACCGTGCGCTGGCACCGCGTTCTGGTGCTGGTGCCGCTCGCAGTCTTTCTCGGACTTACAGTGCTGTTCCTTATTCAGCTCAATGCCGGCGATCCTTCGCTGGTGCCGTCGGCGCTGATCGGTCATCCGGCGCCGCAGACGACGCTGCCGCCAATCGCCGGCCTCGAGCGCGACGGCGCGCCGGTCCCCGGCATCGCGCCTGCCGATTTCAAGGGCGCTGTGACCGTGGTGAATGTCTGGGCGTCGTGGTGCGTGCCGTGCCACGATGAGGCGCCGCTCTTGGAGCAGATAGCGAAGGATAACCGCTTCCGCCTGGTCGGCATCAATTACAAGGACGATCCCGATAATGCCCGGCGCTTTCTCGGGCGCTACGGCGATCCGTTCGCGGCCGCGGGCGCCGATCGATCCGGCCGGGCCGCGATCGACTGGGGCGTCTATGGCGTGCCGGAGACTTTCGTGGTCGGCCGCGACGGCCGCATCGCCTACAAGCTTGTCGGTCCGATCACGCCGGAGAATTACGAGGCCATGCTCAAGCCGCAGATCGAGAAGGCGCTGGCGGCAAAGTCGTAGGGGCAGGTTTGAAGCCCGCCCCTACTCCGCCGGTTCGGCGGCGTATTTCTTGAGCAGCGGCACCTGCAGCGCGCCAAACAGGAACGTCAGCGGCATCACGCCGAACACCTTGAAATCGACCCAGACATTGGTCGAGGTATTGCGCCAGACGATCTCGTTGAGCACCGCCAGCAAAAAGAAGAACAGCGCCCAGCGCAGCGTCAATTTACGCCAGCCCTCGTCGGTCAGATCGAACAGCGAATCGAACACGACGCCCAACAGCGGCTTGTTGAAAAACAGCCCGCCGATCAGCACGGCGCCGAACAAAGCGTAAATGATGGTCGGCTTGACCTTGATGAAGGTCGCATCGTGCAGAAAAAGCGTAAGTCCGCCGAAGATGACGACGATGATCGCTGTGACCACCGGCATGATCGGTAAATGGCGCGTCAGGGCGAATGAAACCGCCAGCGCCGCCAAAACCGCGACCATGAACGTCCCGGTGGCAACGAAAATGCCGTAACGTGAATTAGCGAAAAAAAACAGGATAAGCGGCCCGAGATCCAGCGCGAGCTTGAGAAGCGGATTGAGCTGCGGTTTTTTCGTGGTTTGCATGGTTCTCGCTATTGGGATTGCCGGACCAAAAGTCTATTCATCGAGGCCGGCGATGGCGC
>DATAWA010000090.1:0-2107 GCA_036267435.1 Xanthobacteraceae bacterium
GGGTAACGCCCGAATGCGCCAGGTCTCAGGAAGCGCGGGACTGAGCGCTGAGCCGATGTCCGGATGCGTCCGGCGCGGCGAGTGCCGCGGTGGAGCGCCGAAAGGCGAGCGCGCCCGAAGCGCGGACGGATGGCAACATTCGTGTGGCGCGCGCCGGGCCCCGCCGGGCACGGCGAATTAAGTACGCGCCTTGCGGCGCTCCGCCCCCTTCTTTTATTTGGGGCGTTGGACGGGCTTTCTTGAAGCGTGCAGCAAACCTCGGATGCCAAGGCGCATCGCGAGAACGCGGAAGAATTACGCGACGCCTAGATGTCAGCTTTCCTCCGGAGGACAGTGTGTCGTCGCCACCCCGTGCCATGGTTGACCCGATGCGGGCCCCGTTTCATGGTCGCCGCTTGAGGACTTCATGACCGCCACACCCAATGCCATCGTCGAGGTCGGCAAGGCCAAATTCGGCAACGGCTTGCCGCTTGCCTTGATCGCCGGGCCCTGCGCGCTGGAAAGCCGCGCGCATGCTTTCGACATGGCGGGCGCGCTCAAGGAGATGACCGCGAAGCTGGGCATCGGCTTCGTCTACAAAACCTCGTTCGACAAGGCGAACCGCACCTCGGCGGCGAGCGCGCGGGGGCTCGGCCTCGACCATGCACTCGAAATTTTCACCGACTTGCGCGACAAGCTCTGCGTTGCCGTGCTCACCGACGTGCACGAGCCGGAGCAGTGCGCGCGCCTCGCCGAAGTGGTCGACGTCCTGCAAATTCCGGCGTTCCTGTGCCGGCAGACCGATCTGTTGATCGCGGCGGCAAAGACCGGCCGCGTCGTCAACGTCAAGAAAGGCCAGTTCCTGGCGCCGTGGGACATGGCCAATGTAGTGGAAAAAATCACCGGCGCCGGCAATGCCAATGTGCTCGTCACCGAGCGCGGCGTGTCGTTCGGCTACAATACGCTCGTCTCCGACATGCGGGCTTTGCCGGTGCTGGCCAAGCTCGGCGCGCCGGTGATCTTCGACGCCACCCATTCGGTGCAGCAGCCGGGCGGGCAGGGCACCTCCTCGGGCGGCGAACGCCACTACGTGCCGGTGCTGGCGCGCGCCGCCGTTGCGGTCGGCGTGGCCGGCGTCTTCATCGAGACCCACCAGGACCCGGACCGCGCGCCGTCGGACGGGCCGAACATGATCCCGCTCAAGGATTTATCGGCGCTTCTTGAGCGACTGCTGCAATTCGACCGTCTCGCCAAGACTATTGCGGAACGCCCATGAAATTCCCATTATTGGGCCATCGGCATGGGGTGCCGCGCCGGTTGCGCGGCTGAGATCAAACCCGTCGAACCTGTCTGGGTCATACCAGCGAAGGGAGCCGCGTTGACCGGTCCGAACCTATCCATCTCGCCCGTCGGCAAGCGGCCGCGCGTCATCATTATCGGCGCCGGCGTGATCGGGCTCGGCATCGCCTGGCGGCTCGCTGCGCGCGCCGAGGTGGTGCTGTTCGACCGCGGCAAGGCCGGCGGCGGCTCGAGCCATGCCGCGGCCGGCATGCTGGCGGCCGCCTGCGAGGCCGAGCCTGGCGAGGAGGATTTGGTCGCGCTCGGCTGTGACAGCCAGGCGCGCTGGCCCGGCTTTGCCGCGGAGCTCCTTGGCGCGAGCGGCGTCGACGTCGAGCTGCGCACCGAGGGCACGATCCTTTTGGCCTTGACGGCCGACGATCAAGCGACGCTGACGCATCATCTGGAGTTTCAGCGCAAGCTCGGCCTGCCGCTCGACTGGCTGTCGCCGGCGGCAACGCGGGCGAAGGAAGCGCATCTCGCCGGCAAGATCGCCGGCGCGATCTTCTCGCCGCAGGATCATCAGGTCGACAATCGCAAGCTTGTCGCTGCGCTGCGCATCGCCGCCGAAGCGGCGGGCGCGACAATTCACGAGCACCAGCCGGTCAAGGAGATTGCCGCGCAGGGCGGCCGCGCCACTGGCGTCGTTCTTGCCGACGGCACGACGGTCGCGGCCGATCGCGTGGTGCTGGCCGCCGGCGCGTGGTCGCGCGGCATCGCCGGCCTGCCGCCGGACCGCCGGCCGCCGGTGCGCCCGGTGAAGGGCCAGATGCTGGCGCTGCGCATGGAT
>DATAWA010000091.1:0-93861 GCA_036267435.1 Xanthobacteraceae bacterium
AGGACGGGATCGCTTATTCGCCTCTCCCCGCGTGCGGGGAGAGGTCGAGTGAGCGTAGCGAACGAGGGTGAGGGGGCGTTTCCGCGATTCTGAGCGCCGCGATGCTGCGCCCGGCGGAGAGGCCCCCTCATCCCACCCTTCTCCCCGCGCGCGGGGAGAAGGAGGAGATAGCGTCGCTGTTTGACATTGTGGATCGGATGAAAGGCTCGCGCCAAAAAAGATCGCGGCGCGAGAGCGGGAGTGCTTTGTTCACCTCCCGCTGACGCAAAGTGCGCAGCGGCTGGAACCGCCGTGGTGGGGCTCACGTTGAACCGGCATCGTGACGCTTCCGACGACGAAATTCTGGTTTCTGATCCGCCACGCCGGCGCGGATTGGGTCGCGCATAAGGACGGCCGCCAAGGCGCGGCGATTGCCTATTATTCGGTGTTCTCGCTTGGCCCGGTCCTGGTCATCGCGGTGGCGGTGGCTGGTTTCGTCTTCGGCCAGGCTGCCGCGCGCGGTCAGGTGGAGTTGCAGCTGCGCGGGCTCCTTGGCGATGCCGCGGCGAAGGCCGTCGATGCCATGCTGGTCGGCGCCAGCAAGCCGGCGCAGGGCCTGGTTGCGACCGCCATCGGCACCGCTATTTTGTTGTTCTCGGCGCTGGGCGTCGTCGTTCAGCTCAAGGACGCGTTCAACACGGTCTGGGAGGTCGATGCCAAGAAGATCAGCGGAGCGTGGCAGTTTGTCCGCGCGTATCTCGTTTCGCTCGCGGCCGTGCTGGGGCTCGGTTTCCTGCTTCTGGTTTCGCTTTTCCTGACCGCGGGGCTCTCGGCGGCGAGCCAGTATCTCGGCGCGGGAGCGAGCCTTCAGTTCGCCGGTTCGCTGGTCTCGGTAGCGGCGATCACCTTCATATTTGCCATGATGTTCAAATGGCTGCCGGATGCCGATGTCGAATGGCGCGACGTCTGGCTTGGCGCCGCGATCACCGCGGTGCTGTTCGAGGTCGGCAAGTTTTTGATCGGACTTTATATCGGGCGGCTGGCGCTCGATTCCACTTATGGCGCGGCGGCCTCGATCGTGATTCTTTTGATCTGGGTGTATTATTCCTCGCAGATCGTTCTGCTCGGCGCCGAATTCACCCACGTCTATGCCCGCCGCCGGCGCGCCCCGAACGCCGTGTTGGCGGCCGCGCGCCACGACGATGAGCGGCGCGCGGCGTAAGGGGGATCAGACCGCTCGTCCCCGCGAAAGCGGGGACCCAGAAAACTCAGTTGGATTCCCGCCCTCGCGGGAATGAGCGGTTTGTGATCCAATATCCAATCATCCCACGCTAATCCGCCTGGATATTGGCGTCTTTCACCATCTTCCGCCATTCGTTGAGCTCGGTCTTGATGTAGTCGCCGAACTCTTGCGGCGTCGAGGAAAATCCTTCGAAGCCGACATTCTTGAATTTCGCCTGAACTTCGGGGCTGTCGATGATCTTGCGCAGCGCCGGATTGAGCTTGTCGATCACGCTTTGCGGCACGCCGGCCGGTGCAACCAAACCCGCCCAGGCGTCGAGATTGAAGCCCTTGAGGCCGGATTCATCCATGGTTGGCAGGTCCGGAAACAGCGACGAGCGCTTGATGCGCGACACCGCAATCGCCCGCAACGAGCCGGCAGCCACATGCGGCATTGCCGTGGTGAAGTCGGCGAACATCATCGACACGCGGCCGGCGATGATGTCCTCGAGTGCCGGCGGCGTAGAGGTGTAGGGCACGTGGATCAATTTTATATCGGCCCAATTGGCGAGCGTGTCGCCGCCGACGATGCCCGCGGTGTTGCCGCTGGCAAACGACAATTTGCCGGGATTGGCCTTGGCGTCAGCGATCAGATCCTTGACCGAATGAATCGGGAGATTTGGATTGACCACCAGCATCAAGGTGAAGCTGCCGACCCGCGTGATCGGCGCAAAGTCCTTCATGACGTCGTAGTCGACCTTGTGCAAAAACGGATCGGCCGACAGCGGCGAATTGGTCGCCATCAACAGCGTGTAGCCGTCCGCCGGCTGATGATGCACATAGGCCGCGGCGACCGCGCCGTCGGCGCCGGGACGGTCCTCGACTACCACCGGCTGGCCGAGCGCCTTGCTGAGCGGATCGGCGATGATGCGGCAAATGGTGTCGCTGGCGCTGCCGGGCCCGAACACGGCAACCAAAGTGATCGGCCGCGTCGGATAATCGTCGGCGCGGGCCGTTACGTTGAACGATATCGCCGCTACGGCGGCGGTCACGAGAATGGCAAAAAGCTTTCTCATTCCTCCCTCCCTGCTGGCGCAAATGTTTTTGGTTGCCGGGGTGTCGGCTTGCGATGCCGCACGCCCTTCGCCCAGGGAGGATAGCAGATTTATCAGGCGGGGGTTGCGTCGATTTGCGGCATCGCAATTGCAGGGGCGGGTTTCAAACCGCCGCTGCGGCCCAGGGGCAGGAGGTTATCTGATAAACGTGCCACCGCGCAGTTCGGCGAATGCCTGCTGCAACTCGGCCTGCGTATTCATCACGATCGGGCCGTGCCACGCCACCGGCTCCTCGATCGGCTTGCCGGAGACCAGCAGGAAGCGGATGCCCTCTTCGCCGGCCCGCACCGTGACCTCGTCGCCGCGATCGAACAGCACCAGCGAGCGATTGCCGGTCTGCTCGCGGGTGATGAATTCATTGATGCCGTCTGTCTTTTCGGTGAGCACGCCGAACGGTGCCGATGCATCGCGGAAGGTCCCTGAGCCTTCGAACACATAGGCAAAAGCATGCCGCTCGACTTCCACCGTGAACGTCTTGCGCTTGCCGGGCGGCACGGAAATGTCGAGATAACGCGGATCGGCGGCCACGCCCTCGATCGGGCCGCGGCGGCCCCAGAACTCGCCGCAGACGACCCGGACGCGGGTGCCGTCATCGTCGACGATTTCCGGAATTTCCGCGCCCTTGACGTCCTGATAGCGTGGCGCCGTCATTTTCAAGGACGACGGCAGATTGGCCCAGAGCTGGAAACCGTGCATGCGGCCTTTGGCGTCGCCCTGCGGCATTTCCTGATGGAGAATGCCGCGGCCGGCGGTCATCCATTGCACGTCGCCGGCTTCGAGATTGCCGCGATTGCCGAGGCTGTCGCCGTGCTCGACGGTGCCGGCCAGAACATAAGTAATGGTCTCGATGCCGCGATGCGGATGCCAGGGAAAGCCGGCGCGGTAATCGTCCGGCCGGTCATTGCGGAAATCGTCGAGCAAGAGGAACGGGTCGAATTCGGATGTGTTGCCGAAGCCGAAAGCGCGGTTGAGCTTGACGCCGGCGCCTTCGAGCGTCGGCTTCGAGGTGACGATGCTTTTCACGGGCCGGATGGACATGACTTTATGACCTTGGCTTTATGAACTTAGCTTGGGGGAATTTGCTGACACCAAAATGGGAAATCCACGGCCGGGAGCAAGAAGGCACACCATTGATACCGCACCCGGTTATCCCAGTGTGACCATGCCGCTCCAGAATTGCTGCTTGGCGCCGACCTCGACATCGTATTTGCGCACAAAAGAAAGCTTGCCGTCGGCGGCGATGCGAAACACCGAAAGCCCGGCCGGAAGCGTGCCGTCGGCCAAAGACATTGTGCTGGCCGCGACCAGCATGCGGCCTCCCGGATCGATGCCGAAGGTGCGCAACTGAATGCCGTGTCCGTCGATGGATTGGATCGGAGCCGGTTCGCCGGTCGTCCCATCGATGGCGTACGCGGCGATGCTGTTCTGGCCGCCCGGCGCGATCTGCCGGGCGCCTGGTCCGGAAGCCGGGAAAGTGCGGTTGGTGAGATAGACGAATTTGCCGTTGGGATGGACGTGAATAGGTCCGGCCCCTTGCGGCACCGGCGAGGCAGGGTTGGACAGCGTCTCCTTGATAAACAGCGGCGCGTGCGCCAGACCGCCCTCGGCGTCGCGCTCATAGACGTAAAGCTTGTTCTGTCGCTCGATCGAGACGAAGACCCAAGGCTTGGTCGGATGAAAGTCGAGATGCCGCGGCCCGAAGCCAAGGCCCTTGCCGGGACCGTCGCCCGGCGCGACCGAGGCCAAGTTGCTCAGCACGCCGGCATTGAGGCGAAATGTCTTGATCGCGCCGGGTTCCTCGGGCTTGCCGCCGCCGGGATTGTTGCCACGCGTCACCAGCATCGCCACTCGATTTCCGGGAGCGGCAAGCACTTGATGCGCATAGATGCCGGTGTCGAGGTCCCGCGGCTGCGCTACGGCTGCGCCCAGCGTGCCGTCGGCATTGATGCTGTGGACAGTCATGCCGCTTGGGGCATTGTATGCGGTCAATAAATAGACGCCGCTTGCATCGACGCTGACGTGGATCGGCCGCGACGGCAACAGCGCCGGTTCGCCGTGTTGCCGCAATGCCCCGGTCGCCGGGTCGATCGCCAGCGCGCTGGCGAAGTGCTTATCGCCGATGACGCCCGGCCCGCCGTTGCTCGACACGACATACAGCGTGCGCCGCGACGGATGCCGCCATGCATATTGGACGTCGGCCGGCAGCATGACGGCGTCGCGCGCGGTCAACGCGGCATTCTCGACGTCGACATCGTAGAGCGTCAGCGCCGGCCCGACGCTGGCGTAGTACACGGTCTTAGCCATGGTGTTTTTGCATCGCGAAAATCAATACGTTCCTTAGCGAGCATATCGCGCTGCGAAACGCCGATCAATTTGGCGAAGCTGATAAAGGTTCCGCGCTCGTCGGTCTCATTATTTGGCCAGGAACTGGAACGGCCGTCCGTTGAAGGGGTTTCCAGATATGTCGCACACGCATGAGCGGAACCGACAGGGAGAGAACAGGAGAGTTCTTATGAAGAAAACAACCATCAAGATGGCGATGGCCGCCGCGCTCTTGGCCGGCGCCTCGTCTATGGCCATGGCGCAAATGAGTGGCTCGACCGGCTCGACAACCAACAATGCCCCAACGAGCGGCGGCCCCGGCACCCATCAGGTCGGCGGCCCGAAGACCGGCACTGCTTCCAATACGCAGAAAAACCTGAAAAACCAGAACGGCTATCAAGGCCGTCAGTAAGCGTTCGACAATCGCAACCCGGATTGGGTCCTAGCCCAATCCGGGCTTTTTCTTTTAGCCGCCGCTCGCAGACGACGAAACATTCCCGCAAATTTTTGCCCGCAAATTTTTGCCGTCAGTCGTTCCTGGCCGCAGTGACCAGCGCTTCGATGCGCGCCACGCTGCGAAACTGCGCCGGCGTCATGTCGCGGTCCGCAATCTTGATATCGAACTCGGCTTCCACCGCGAGCATCAAATTGACCGTGTCGAGCGAGGACAGGCCGCTTTCGGTCAAGTCGTCGTCGCGACCGATCGCGCGGTCGATGCCGCGGTTTGCCAATATCCGGCGGACCAGCGCACTGATGCGCTCCGACGGCGAGGACTGCATGCGGTCAAGCACGGTGAATTTTTCCCAAATCTAAACTCGAAAAATCGATGCTTCTCATAACCATTATCTCCGGCGTTACTTGTCCGATGGTTATCACAGCAGGGGTTTTCGATTGGTAACCTTTATGCAAAAGAACCGCGCTAATTCCCACATATTGCCACGAGTATTTGTAAGTTTTGCGCTAGCTAAGGGCAGCGATCGCTGGGACTGCGATAGGCGGCCATTTGACGAGTTTGTTCATGAATCCTCGAATCGCGGCTGCTCTGGAAATCGATCAGGACATGCAGGCCGCACGCAACGCCGCGCGCGGCATTCTCGCGACGGCGAACAGTCTGCGCACCGCAGGCGCTGCGGCGCTGGCCGAACGCGCCAAGAAAGTGGCCGCGACTGCGGCCGAACACGCCGCCGCCGTAGATTGCGATTCGCGATTTCCGCGGGAAGCGATAGCGGCGGCGCGCGCGGAGCGCCTCCTCGGCATCGCCGTGCCGCACGAACTCGGCGGCGAACAAGCAAGCATTGCCGATATCGCCGACGTCTGTTATGCGCTGGGCCGTGCCTGCGCGTCGACCGCGATGATCTATGCGATGCATCAGACCAAGGTCGCCTGTCTCGTTCGCCACGGCCGCACCAGCCTGTGGTACCAGCTATTGCTGCGCCGGCTCGGCAATGAGCAGCTTTTATTTGCGTCGTCGACCACCGAAGGCCAAAGCGGCGGCGACCTGCGCAACAGCGCCGCGCCGGTCGTACGCAACGGTTCGGGCATCTCGCTCGAACGGCAGGCGACGGTTATCTCCTATGGCGAGGCGGCCGATGCCATCGTCACGACCGCCCGCCGCTCCGCCGATGCCGCCGGTTCCGACCAGGTCCTGGTCACTTTCCTGAAGGAGGATTACGCGCTCGAGCGGCTCGTCGGCTGGGATGCCTTCGGCATGCGCGGCACTTGCAGCGAAGGCTTCAATCTCATCGCATCCGGGGCGGCCGAACAGATTTTGCCGGTGACCTACGACAAGATCCACGCGCAAACCATGATGCCGGTCGCGCATCTGTTCTGGAGCGCCGCCTGGACCGGGATCGCAGCGGCCGCCGTGGAGCGTGCCCGCGGCTTCGTGCGAAAAGCCGCGCAACGCTCCGGCGGAACGCTGCCGCCCGCAGCTTCGCATTTGACCCGAGCCAACGCTTCGCTGCGTACGCTGCGCGGCCTGATCGCTTCGGCGGTGCAGCGGTTCGAGGCAATCGGGAATGATCCGGCGGCGCTCGAATCGATCGATTTCCAGACCGGGATGAATCTGCTCAAGGTCAACGCGTCGGAATTGGCGGTGGCCGCGGTCATGAGCGCGATGCAGACCTGTGGGCTCGCAGGCTATCGCAACGACGGCGAATTCAGCATCGGCCGCCACCTGCGCGATATTCTGTCGTCGCCGATCATGATCAACAATGACCGCATCCTCGCAAATGTAGCGACGGCTTCGCTTTTGAGCGGCGTTCCGGATTCGCTGAGCGGCTAGCAATCGAACTGGAAATGGAAGAGGCGTAGAGCAATGAACGTTGCGTTCAAGCAACCGGCCCGGACTACCCATTCGCTGGATTCAATCGCCGAGGCGCTGCTGCTGCCGACCGGAATCGACGGCGTTTACGCGCGCACCGCGGCGTTCGAGCGGGCGGTCGAGGGGCTCGGCGCGCTGATTTCGCGTTACCGCGAGCCTGATGCCGAAGTGCTGCGCTTTCCCCCCGTCATGAGCCGCCGGCAATTGGAGAAATCCGGCTATCTGAAAAGCTTCCCGCATTTTCTCGGCTGCGTCAGCTGCCTGAGCGGCGACGAAAGCCATATTCGGGAGAGCGTCGATCGCTACGAAGCCGGCGAGGATTGGACCGGGGCATTGGCGGCCGCGGACCTCGTTCTCAGCCCCGCCGCCTGCTACCCGGTTTACCCGTTGGTGGCGAGCCGCGGCCGGGTGCCTGCCGGCGGGCTGGTCTTCGACGTCGCTTGCGATTGCTTCCGCCGCGAGCCCTCGAAAATGCTCGATCGGCTGCAATCGTTTCGCATGCGTGAATACGTTCAGGTCGGCACGCCGGAGCAAATTTTGGATTTTCGCGCGCGCTGGATGAAGCGCGCAGAGGGTTTCGCCGGCCAGCTAGGCCTGCCGTATCGCATCGTGCACGCCAGCGATCCGTTTTTCGGCAGGGGTGGCAAGCTGATGGCTATGAGCCAGGTCGAGCAGGAATTGAAATTCGAGTTGCTTGTTCCGGTGCACTCGGAAGATGAGCCGACCGCCTGCATGAGCTTCAATTATCATCGCGACCATTTCGGCACGACATGGAATTTGCATACAGCCTCGGGCGCCGTGGCACATACTGGCTGCGTGGCATTCGGGGTCGATCGCCTGGCCTTGGCGCTGTTCGCGACCCATGGCGTCGATCTTGCCCAATGGCCGACCCGGGTGCGCCAAGCCTTGATGATTTGATCGCTTGTTCTCTCCGCAACGGGAGAGATTGAAGTCAGACGCCCATTATCGCGTATTCGGTATAGGCAAGATCGCCGAGCCGCGGGCGCTGCGGCCCTTTGAAATATTTCGGTTTGCTGCCGCGGCGGAAGATACCGGGCACTCCCGGTATCGGGCCATTGGCGTCCGCGATCACGATTGGACGGCCACGCCGCGCCAAATAGCGGCCGATCGGCGCGGCGAAACGCGCGAAAGTCGTCATGTCGCGGCAGTAGATCAGTTGCGCGCAGGGGATGAAACCCTTTACCAGACGCTGGCGGAAGACGAACGGGTAGGCTTGCCCGCCCGCCACACACCAAAGGCCGATACAGCCGTGCTCGGCGTGTTGCTGGACGATTTGGCGCTCGAAGGCATCGGCCGCGATTGCCGGCGGCAACCGCCCATCCACCACCTCGGCGGCTTCGCCGCCAGCCGTCGACTTCAGCGCCGGCATACAGACGAACAGGCCCTCGCTATATCGCGCAAAGCCCTGCGCTTCGATAATCGGCCAGGTATGCGGCGCGGCCGAGACGTTCAGATAGGTGACCTCCTTGTGCCGCAGTGCATGTGACACCAAAAGCGGCGCATAGGTCCGGAACGCGGGCTCGACAAACCAGCTCGACAGATTACAGCGTGGCGCCAGCGCGTCTCCGGCCCGCATTTCCGAGCAGATCATCAGGATGGCGCCGACCAACCTGCCGCCGGTCTCCATGAGGTAACCATATTTTGGCAAGCCGGCCGGCGGCGCACGCCGCGCAAGCTCGTTGAGCGCATGATCCCAGAACCCGTGGTCGCGGTTCGGAAAGCCGCGCCGCAACAGTGCCGCCACGGCGGCAAGGTCGCCTTCGTCGATCTGTCGGCAGCGTATTTCCGGCAAGGCAGAAACCATTTGTATTGACCACGCCCAGTGCGTGAACTTGATCGTAATCCTTGCTGGATTATATCGGCGCGAAATGAACAAACCGTAGGCTTGAATGTATGTCGGTAAAATTAACCATAACGCGCCAGATGGAAGAGATCGCGCAGGAGCACGGCAAGATCCTGGCGCCGTTGCGCGATGATCTGGTGCTCCTGGATTCCGGCCTGGACTCCCTCGGTTTCGCCGTGCTTGTTGCCCGGCTCGAAGACAAGCTCGGCGTCGATCCGTTCACGGCGTCGGAAGAAGCGGTGTTCCCTGTGACTTTCGGCGACTTCGTGAAAGTCTACGAAAATGGCGCGCACTGAGGCGCCAGCGCTGCGGCAGTGCATTGGTCCGGCGGAACGGTTCCTCTTCGATCGTCACACGCGCGCGCGCCTTTTGGATCTGACCGACGGCACCAGTCTTGCCGGCCGGCTTGCCGAGCTTGCCGGCAAATCCCTTCTTGTCGCGACCAGCAGCCAGTTGACGACGGCGCTCGCATTGATCGAGCTCGACGGCATTGCGCGCCGGCTCACCATTCTGCCCCCCGATATCGATCCCGGTCACTTCGCGGCCATTATCGCCGGAGCGGATATTGATTCAGTCGTGCTTGATCGCAACTCGCCCACCAACACGGCATTCGAGCGTCTGGGCCGCGTCATCTGCACCGCTGACGTCGCGCCGGCGCGACAACTGCCTGCGCCATCGCGGATCACCGAGTGGGTCATGCTTACCTCCGGCACCACTGGCGTGCCTAAAATGGTGGTGCACAGCGTGGCTGGCCTGACCGCCGCCTTTAGCCAGCGCAAGATCGACGACGATGTGGTTTGGGCAACGTTCTACGATATCCGGCGCTATGGCGGCTTGCAGATTTTCCTGCGCGCCGTGCTGGGCGGCACCTCGCTCGTGCTGTCGAGCAGCGGCGAACCGGTCGTGGAGCATCTCGAGCGCCTCGGCCGTCACGGCGTCAGCCATCTCCTTGGCACGCCGACGCATTGGCGGCGCGCGCTGATGTCCCCCGCAATCGGCAAAATATCGCCGCGTTACGTCAGGCTGTCCGGCGAAATCGCCGATCAGGCTATTCTCGACAGTCTGCGCAAGGCGTTTCCCGCAGCCGTGGTCAGTCACGCCTATGCCTCGACCGAAGCCGGAGTCGCCTTCGAAGTGCGCGACGGACTTGCCGGATTCCCCGCGGAATTCGTCGAACGGGTCCGCGATGGCGTCGAGATGAAGGTCCTCGAAGGCTCGCTGCGCATTCGCTCGCCGCGCGCCGCCACTCGCTATATCGGCACCGGCGCCGCGCTATCGGATGGAGACGGCTTCGTCGATACCGGTGACGTGGTCGAATTGCGTGACGAGCGTTATATGTTTGCCGGCCGCCGCGGCGGTATCATCAATATCGGCGGTCTCAAGGTTCACCCCGAGGAGGTAGAGGCGGTGATCAACCGCCATCCGCAGGTCCGCATGTCGCTGGTGCGCGGCAAGAAAAATCCGATCACCGGCGCGATCGTGATTGCGGATGTTGTCCTCAACGAAACCGGACAAAAATCCGAAACCAGCGATGGGGGTCGCGATCTCAATCGCGTGAAGGGCGAAATTCTGCAGCACTGTCGCGACGTGCTACCGCGCTACAAGGTGCCGGCTGCCATTAGCATCGTGCCGGCGCTCGATGTGGCCGCCACCGGCAAGCTGGTGCGGCACTATGGCTAAAAAGCCGCGCACATCCGTCCGCGCCGTGCTGGTCACCGGCGGCAGCCGCGGCCTTGGGCTTGGCATCGCCAAGACGCTCACGGCTGCCGGTTATTGCGTCATCGCGCTGGCGCGCAGGCCGAGCAAGGAACTCAACGCCGCGATTGCGCTGGCCAAGCGGGACAAGCGGGGTGCGCTGCATTTCGTCGACTTCGACCTCGGCAAGATCGATGAGATTCCTGATCTGGTGCGAAGGCTCCGGCACGAGTTCGGTCCGCTGTTTGGTCTCGTCAACAATGCGGCGCTCGGTCTCGATGGCGCCCTGTCGCTGATGCATAATTCGCAAATCGAGGAACTTGTCCGCGTCAATACGTTGTCGCCGATCGTGCTCAGCAAATATGTCGTGCGCGGCATGATGTCGGAACGGGCGGGGCGCATCGTCAACGTCGCCTCGATCGTCGGCTTCACCGGCTACAGCGGATTGTCGGTCTATGCCGCGACCAAGGCGTCGATGCTCGGATTCACCCGCTCGCTCGCCCGCGAAGTCGGCCGCCTCGGCATTACCGTCAACGCGGTGGCGCCTGGCTTCCTCGACACCGAGATGACCCACGGGCTTGCCGGCGCGCAGCGCGAAAAGGTAGTGCGGCGGAGCGCCTTGCGCCGCCTCGCCGGCGTCGACGACGTCGCAAATGCGGTTGAGTATCTTCTGAGCGACAAGGCGGCGAGCGTGTCCGGCACCGTGCTTACCGTCGACGCCGGAGCGACGGCGTAGGCGCCAGCGAAAGGTTGGCCTGCGTCAACGAGTGTCGCTGTGGGTTTTGGTCAAGCCGGTCGGCGGCCCGTCGATCGCAGTCCAGCCGCCGTCGACCAACAGCGCGGTGCCGGTGATATAGCTTGCAGCATCGGAGGCGAGGAAGGCCACCGCCGCCGCCACCTCCTCGGGCCGTGCCCAGCGGTTGAACACTGTGTGCGCCGCGAGCGCATTCCAGATTTCCGGTCGCGCCTTCAGTGGACCGACCAGTGCCGTTTCCACGATGCTCGGCACGATGGCGTTGACGCGTACGCCGAACGGGCCGACTTCAGAGGCGAGCCCGCGCACCATTTGGATGATGCCGGCCTTGGTGGCGCCGTAGATCGCGAGCCCGGGTTCGAGCGTGGTGGCGCGCACTGACGAGCTTGCGATCAGGCTGCCGCCGCCTTGCCGCGTCATTATCCGGCCGAAGGCGCGCAGGAAGTAGAACGTGCCGCGCAGATTGAGGTCGGCGACGCGGTCGTATTCCTCGTCGGTATAGTCGAGCATGAGCTTGCGGACGTGGATCGCCGGCGTGGTCACCGCAATGTCCAGCCTTTCATGCGTGGCGGCAATCGCGGCGGCGAGCGCATTGACCGCTGCGCCATCGCCGGCGTCGAGGATGTGGACCTCGGCGCGGCCGTGGGCGCTGACCTCCGCCGCGGTGGCTTCGACGCTGACTTTGTTCTTGTCCGCACAGATGACGGTGGCGCCGAGCGCGGCCAGGGCTTCGGCGGAAGCTTTGCCGATGCCGGAGGCCGCGCCCAGCACGAGCGCGGTCTTGCCGTCGAGGCGGAACAGATTGCGATAGGCCTCGAATTTCTGCGCATCACCGGTCATGATCGCGGTCAGGCTTTGCGTCCGGCGTCGGCCATATCGCGGAATTTCTTTACATTGTCGGCGCCGGCATAGGCGGCGATGCGTTCGTAAGCCGGCCCCATCAACGCTCTGAACGGCGCCAGATCGGGTTGCGTCACGGCGACACCGGCGTCGGCGATTTTCTTGATTTGATCCTGCTCCTGGTCGGCGATCATCTTGCGCATCAAGTCGCCGGCGGATTGGCTTTCCTCACGGAAGATCGCCTGTTGCGCGGGTGTCAGCTTGGCCCAGCTTGCCGCGCTCACCGTGTGGATCATATTGTTGTAAATGTGGCGCGTGATCGCGAGGTGCTTCTGCAACTCGTAGAATTTCATGAAATAAATAACGGAAACAGGATTCTCCTCGCCGTCGACGACTTTCTGCGAAAGCGCCAGATAGAGCTCCGGAAAGGCAATCGCCTGAACGCTGGCGCCGAGCGCTTCCATTGAGGCTTGGATCTGCAATTCCGGCGGCGTGCGCAGCTTCAGCCCTTTGACGTCCTCAGGCGTATTGATCGGGCGCACAATATTGGTGACGTTGCGGAAGCCGTAATCCCAATTGCGCAGCAGGATAAACCCCTGCTTTTCGGCCAGCGGCGCGAGCCAAGCCATGGCCGGGCCGTCGAGCACGCGAAAGGCGTGCTGCGGCCCGTCCCAGATGAACGGCAACATTACCGCCGCGAACGCTTTGTCGTATTTGTCGAGTTGGCCTTGGGTCGGCAGCCCCATGTCGATGGTGCCGAGCTTGATCTGTTGCGCCTGTTCGGGCGGGCCGCCGAGTACGTTGTTGGGGAATATGTTGATCTTGATCTCCCCGTTGGTGCGGCTTTCGACGCGGGCGGCGAACTGCTTGGCGGCGATATTGGACGGATGATCCTCGGCGCCGAAATGGGCAAAGCGCATGACGAACGGCGCCGCCTGCAGCGCAACGTAAGGCGCCGACACCGACAGCGCGGCGCCGGCCGCGCCGGTCTTGACGAATATCCTGCGATCAATCCTTGCCGCCATGACGTTCCTCCCGTTTTTTATCCACACGCAAAATTTTATCTACACGCGAAAGCCGAAATAGCGCGGCAGCGCCAGCGCGACCCATGGCACGAATGCGACGATCAACAATCCGGCGATCACCACGATCAGATACGGCAGCATCGCGCGCGACGCCCGTTCGACGTCGCAGCGCATGATAGCACAGCAGACATAGAATCCTACGCCGGCGAGCGGCATGAAGCCGCCGATTCCCATGGCGATAATCAGCACAAGCGCATAGTGCATTTCGCTCAATCCGAGCCTGCCGGCAATTGGAATCAAAAGCGGCGCCACCACGTTGAGCGACGGCAGCCCTTCCAGCAGCACGCCAACCGCGATCAACAGGACGATCGATCCAAGCGTGAAAATCTGGGTGCTGCCGCCGAGCGCGTGCAGCAGCGCCACCAGGCGCTGCGGCAGATAGGCCACCGTCAGCGTCCATGAAAAGCCGGAAGCCGCGGCGAAGATGAACAGCAGCACCCCGGTCAGCGCTGCGGTATCGAGCACGGTGCGCATGAGCGTGCTGAAATTCATCTCGCGATACAGCAGCAGGGCGAGCGCGAGCCCATAGACGACCGCGAATGCGGCGACCTCCGTTGGGGTGGCGATGCCGAACAGGATGCCGCCAAGCAACATCGCCGGCATTAGCAGCGGTAGGATGGCGCTGAGACCGGCCTGCGCCCGCACGCGCCACGGCGCCCGCGGTTCGCGCGGCGTGCCGGCAGCGCGCGCACGGAGATAAATAAGCGCCATGAGGCAGAGCGCCATCACGCCGGCCGGAACCAGGCCGCCGATGAACATGGCGCCGACCGACACGCTGGTGATCGAGCCGACAATCAGCATGGCGATGCTCGGCGGCACGGTCTCGCCCATGACGGCGGCGGCGGCTAGCACCGCGGCGCCTTCCGCCGGCCCGTAGCGTTCGCGCAACTGATCGCGCATCACGGTGCCGACCGCGGCGACATCGGCGGGCTTCGAACCGGACAGGCCGGACACCACGTACATGCTGGCGACCGTCACTTGCAGAAGACCGCCGCGCCAATGGCCGACGAGCGTGTGGATGAAGCGCACCAGCCTTAGACTGATGCCGCCGCGCTCCATGATCAGTCCGGCGAAGATAAAGAAAGGGATCGCCAGCAGAATGAAGTTGCCGGTGCCGTTCACCATGGTCTGGGGCAGAATGACGAATGGGCCGGCGTCGGCGGCCCACAGATAAGTTGCGGTGGCGAGCAGCAGCACAAACCCGACGGGCACGCCGGCGAAAATCGCGACAAAGAACAGCACGAGTGCCGCGACGATCGCGGCATCGCCGCCGGAATAGGGCAGCCAGGCACCGCGCGTCGCGGCGGCCGCCGCCACCACCGCGACGAAAGCGATACCGACCGTCCAGGCCGTTCGCCGGTTCTGACGAATGAGATTGTCGAACGCGAACAAGACAAAGAGTGTCATGCCGACCGGCAGAGGCAGCGCGATAAGCGCCGCCGGTAATTGCAGCACGGGTGTCAGTTCGTCCCAGCTCGATGCGATGAATTGCGCTGAGGCTATTCCGGTCAGAGCAACCACGAACATAATGACGATCTCGGTAAGCACGAGGCAGGCGCGCTCGATCGATGCGGGTGCCTTGTCGAGCAAAATTCGGACGCAGGCGTGATCACGTCGGCGATATGCGAGCGCGCCTCCAATGAAGGCGAGGATCGACAGCGCCAGCCGCGCCGCCTCGTCCGACCACAGGAACGAACGCCCGAACCAGACCCGGGCGGCCACGTTGGCGAGCACGAGGATGAGCTCGCCAACCAGGGCAATGGCCACCAACGTTTCGGCAATCGCCACGACGGTCCGCATTGCGGGATGAACCCTCGGCGGCGCGTCGAGATCGGCCGGCAGGTCCAGTATTCCGATGTCGGCGGCGGCGTGCGACCCGGATGGGTCGAGCGAACTTGGCATGACCGCGATGGTAGCCTCGCAGCGCGATAACCGCTATTGAATTTGTCCAACAAGCAAACGGCCGCGATCCCATCGCGTGCCATAAAGGGGAGGGTCTTTCATGGTCACCGCTTTGTCTCGCCGCCGCCTGCTGGCTGCCAGCGCCACAACGCTCGCCGGCGCCGCGATCGGCGCACCGTATGTGGCGCAGGCGCGAGGCGCTAAATTCACCTACAAATACGCCAACAACCTGCCGGATACGCACCCGATGAATATCCGCGCACGGGAAATGGCCGCCGCCATCAAAACGGAAACCGACGGCGCCTTCGACTTGCAGATCTTCCCGTCGAGCCAGCTTGGCTCCGACACCGATACGCTGTCCCAGATCCGGTCGGGCGGCGTCGAATTCTTCACCCTGTCGGGCCTGATCCTGGCGACGCTGGTGCCGGCCGCCTCGATCAACGGCATGGGGTTCGCATTTCCAAATTACGACACGGTGTGGAAGGCGATGGACGGCGATCTCGGCGCTTATGTGCGCGGCCAGATCGCCAAGACCAATCAGATTCTTGCCATGGAGAAAATTTGGGACAACGGCTTCCGCCAGACCACGACCTCGACCAAGCCGATCAAGACGCCGGACGATTTTCGCGGCATGAAGTTGCGGGTACCGCCGTCACCGCTATGGACTTCGATGTTCAAGGCCTTCGATGCGGCGCCCGCCTCGATCAACTTCAACGAAGTCTATTCGGCGCTGCAGACCAAGATCGTCGACGGCCAGGAGAATCCGCTGGCGATCATCTCCACCGCCAAATTATACGAGGTGCAGAAATGCTGCTCGCTGACCAATCATATGTGGGACGGCTTCTGGTTCCTGGCGAACAAGACCGCCTGGGAGCGCCTGCCGGCAGACATGCGCGGCATCATCGCCAAGCATGTTAACGACGCCGGCGTGAAGGAGCGCGCCGACGTCGCCAAGCTCAATGCCAATCTGCAGCAGGATCTCGCCGGCAAGGGTCTCGTCTTCAACGAGCTCGATTCGGCGCCGTTCCGCGACAAGCTGCGTTCGGCCGGCTTCTATACCGAGTGGAAGGGCAAATACGGCGAGGAAGCCTGGGGCATTCTGGAAAAATCGGTGGGCAAGCTGGCGTGACGCCATGGTCGAATTCCCGGCGGCCTCGCCCGCCGAGCCGCGCGCGGTAGCCGCGCGCCGCGGCATCATCGGGTTGATCGACGCCGGGCTCGGCGCGCTGGTCGAGTTCGCCGCCGCCGCCTTAGTGACGGCGGAGATTGTGATTTTATTCGCCGGCGTCGTCGCGCGCTATGTGTTCGATGCGCCGCTCGTCTGGTCGGACGAGCTTGCCTCGCTGCTGTTTTTATGGCTGGCGATGCTCGGCGCGGTCATCGCCTTTCGTCGCGACGAGCATATGCGCATGACGGCGGCGGTCGGCGCGCTGCCGCCGGCGGCACGCGCCACGCTCGATACCTTCGCCACCGGTGCCGCGCTCGCCTTTCTTCTGTTGATCGCCCGGCCGGCCTACGACTATGCGCTCGAGCAGGTGCCGATTCTCACTCCGGCGCTGCAATTCACCGATGCCGCGCGCACCGCGGCGCTCCCGGTCGGCGTCGTCCTGATGGCAGCGTTCGCGATCATGCGGCTGATTGAAACGGCCCCGCCGCGGACACTCATCATCGCACTCGGCGCACTCGCCGCGCTGGTGGTGTTGTTCTGGCTTGCCGAGCCGGTCTTCCAGCAGCTCGGCAACCTCAATCTGCTGATTTTTTTCGTCGGCGTCGTCGCCGCCGCTGTGTTTGCCGGCGTGCCCATCGCTTTTGCTTTCGGGCTCGCGGTCTTCGGCTATCTGGCATTGACTACGCAGACGCCGGTCTCGATTCTGGTCGGCCGCATGGACGAGGGGATGAGCCATCTCATCCTGCTCGCGGTGCCGCTGTTCATTTTTTTAGGCTTGCTCATCGAGATGACCGGCATGGCGCGGGCCATGGTTGCCTTTCTGGCAACTCTTTTGGGCCACGTGCGCGGCGGCCTGCAATACGTGCTGGTCGCCGGCATGTATCTGGTGTCGGGAATTTCCGGCTCGAAAGCGGCCGACATGGCGGCGATCGCGCCGGTGCTGTTTCCGGAAATGAAGGCGCGTGGCGCCAAGCCCGGTGAACTCGTCGCGCTGCTTGCCGCCACCGGCGCCCAGACCGAGACCATTCCGCCGAGCCTCGTTCTGATTACCATCGGCTCGGTCACCGGCGTGTCGATTGCGGCGCTGTTTACCGGCGGCGTGCTGCCCGCGATCGTATTGGCGCTGTTGCTCTGTATCGTCGTCGGCCGCCGCTACCGGCGCGTGGAAGGCGGTACGGTCGCCCGCGCGCCGCTGCGCGAGGTCGGCCGCGCCTTCCTCGTCGCGCTGCCCGCGCTTTTGCTGCCGTTTCTGATCCGCGCCGCGGTGGTCGAAGGCGTCGCCACCGCAACCGAGGTTTCCACCATCGGCATCGCCTATGCCGCGGTCGCCGGGCTTGTCATCTATCGCCGTTTCGACTGGGCAGCCCTCAAGCCGATGCTGGTTTATACCGCTGCGCTGTCCGGTGCGATCCTCTTGATCATCGGCACCGCAACCGGCATGGCCTGGGGGCTCACCCAATCCGGCTTCTCGCGCTCGCTTGCCGCGGCCATGACTGGGCTGCCGGGCGGCGCGGCGACCTTCATGGCGGTGTCAATTCTGGCTTTCATCGTGCTTGGCTCGGTGCTCGAAGGCATTCCCGCTATCGTGCTGTTCGGCCCGTTGTTGTTCCCGATCGCGCGCCAAGTCGGCATCCACGAGGTGCACTACGCCATGGTGGTGATCCTGGCGATGGGCATCGGCTTGTTCGCGCCGCCGTTCGGCGTCGGCTATTACGCGGCTTGTGCCATCGGCCGTGTCGACCCGGCCGACGGCATGCGGCCGATCTGGGGTTACATGATCGCGCTTGTCATCGGCACCATTATCGTCGCTGCAGTGCCGTGGCTGTCGGTCGGATTTTTGCGGTGACGCGTCAGACGCCTGGAGGGGAGGGCGTTCGCTAACGACCTCCCCGCCCCAGTAGAGACCATTATTACGGGCAGGGGTGATATCGGCCTGATAGACCAGATACATGCCCGTCGCCGGATTGTACGAACGCAAGTGCGACTCGCGGCAACCGCGCCGGGCCCATCCGAAGCCGCGTGCCAGCCGCGATGGCAAACCCAAGGATCGTGGCTAAAAACGGACCTTGCTCATCTCCATGCGGGCGGCGAGCGCGGCGTCGAGCGGCACAAAATTATTCCGCTGCGGATCATCCACATAAATCGGGTCGCGCACGACGGCGAGATCGAATCCGTCGCGCGCGAGCGCGATGTTGGTATGTTTGAAACTTGCCGTCGTGTCGATGCGGTCTACCAGCCGCAAGAACAGCGGTCGCGCATAGTCTGGCAGCCGGCGCGCGAGATGCGCGCGCAGCCCCGCCAAGTCGAGCGCGCTGTCGGCAGCGATGGCCGCCATGCCAGCCTTGCCGTCCGCGCCGGGAACCGCGACGCCATAAACCGTCGCCGCACTAATGCCGGGGAACTCGGTCAGAACGGCGGCGACTTCGGTGGCCGACACGTTCTCGCCTTTCCAGCGGAAGGTATCGCCGATCCGGTCGACGAAATAATAGAAGCCGCCCACATCCATGCGCATGAGGTCGCCGGTGCGGAACCAGGCATCGCCCGGCGCGAACACGTCGCGCAGGATTTTCCGTTCGGTTTCCGCGGCGCTGGTATAGCCCTCGAAGGCGCCGGCCGCCGCGTCATCGGCGATTTTGCCGATCGCCTCGCCGGTCTCATTGACGGCGCAACGTATACAGCGTCGGGCGGCGTCGCGCTCGGGCTGTCCCGACACGGCATCGAACTTGACCAGCGCCAGCGGAAAGCGGTGCGTCAAGAACGGCGGCACCCGGCCTACCGCGCCGACCTTGCCCTCGACATTGTAGAGCGACACGTTGCCCTCGGTCGCGGCGTAGAATTCCAGAATTCGCGGAATGTCGAAGCGCGATTGGAATTTTCGCCAGACGTCTGCGCGCAGGCCATTGCCGCACGCGAGCCGCAAGCGGTGCGTACGTTCGCGCGGATGCGGCGGCGCATTGACCAGATAACGGCACAATTCGCCGATATATTGAAACAGCGTGCAGTTCCAACGCGTGACGTCGTCCCAGAATTCCCGGGCCGAGAACTTCTCGCGGATCACGACCGACCCGCCGCGCGTCAACAGCGCGCCGACCGCCACGACGCCGCCGACCGAATGGTACAGCGGCAGACAATCGTACATGCGATCGTCCGGCGCGGCGTTCATCAGCGCGCCGAACCATAGGCTCCATTGCATCAGGCGGCGGTGACTCACATTGGCCGCCTTCGGCAGCCCCGTGGTTCCCGACGTGTAGATGGTAAGTGCACGGTCGGCGATGGTCACGCCCCGGCGCTCGTCCGCTTGCAGCGGCGCGGCGGAAAACCGTTCGATTTCGGTGTCGATGCGGGGCAGACTGTCGCTCTCCGCGCAGCCATGCGACCAAAGTGTTGGCTCACAGTTTGGTTCGGCGGAATTGTATTGCGCTAAGAGATCGCCGGCGACGATCGCATGCTTGGGCGCTACGATGTCGACGCAATGCGCCAATGCCGGCCCGCGCAATTGCGTGTTGAGCAGCGACACGACGCCGCCGACGGATGTGATGCCGAGCCAGATGGCGAGGTAATCTGGCCGGTTCGGCATCATCAGGCAGACGCTTTCGCCCGTGCCAAGCTTCTGGTCGAGCGCCCAGCGCGCATAGCGGCGGCTGCGCTCGATGAGCGCCCGGTAGGTGAGCGTGGCATGCTCCGCGATCAGCGCTTCGGCGTCGGCGCGTTGCGCTGCCGCGTCCTCGATTGCGTCCAGCAGAATACGATGCGGTCGGCCGGCGATTGACGCCGTGGCCTCGAGCGCACGCACCCAGTTGCGCAGCGCGCTGTCCGCGCCGCGGCCCACGCGCGGGTGCCGGTCGATCTCGACGAGAGCCATGTTTTAGCATGGCTCAACAAAGTGAATCTTTCGCTTCAACAATACGTAAAA
This sequence comes from Xanthobacteraceae bacterium, assembly GCA_036267435.1. Lineage (GTDB taxonomy): Bacteria > Pseudomonadota > Alphaproteobacteria > Rhizobiales > Xanthobacteraceae > BOG-931. The sequence goes on from DATAWA010000091.1 coordinate 20,182, forward strand.
TTTGAGAGAATCGACAAGCCATGCCCCTTCCGGGCGAACTGCATGGCAAACAATTAACGTTATTCCCTCGAATTGGCCGCGATTGCGCGGTCCGCACTGTTGTTCGCCTTTGTTGGCACCGATAAGAAACCCAATTGGGCTTAAGCTCCGCAAGCAGGGTGGCGTGGTTTCCGATCGCGGCGGCAAACATGAAAAACGAGACACTGGCCGTTCAAGGCGGCTACGATACCGATCCGACGACCAAGGCGGTCGCGGTGCCGATCTATCAGACCGTGGCTTACGAGTTCGACAGCGCCGATCACGGCGCGGCTTTGTTCAATCTTGAAGTCGAAGGCCATCGCTACAGCCGCATTAGCAACCCGACGGTCGCCGTGCTGGAGCGGCGCCTCGCTTTGCTCGAAGGCGGTGTCGAGGCGCTGTGCGTCAGTTCCGGCCAGGCGGCGCTGAACTATGCCGTGCTCAATCTGACCGCGATGGGTACCAATATCGTTTCGGTGCCGCAGCTTTACGGCACCACTTACACGCTGTTCGGTCACGTCCTGCCAAGCCAGGGGATCAGCGTGCGTTTTGCCGAGAGCGATTCTCCCGAAGCGATCGAAAAATTGATCGACGAAAACACCCGCGCCATCTTCTGCGAGAGCGTCGGCAATCCCGCCGGCAATATCTGCGACCTCGAAGCGCTGGCCGCCGTCGCCGAGCGCCACGGCGTTCCGCTTGTGGTCGACAACACCGTTGCCACGCCTATCCTGCTGCGTCCGATCGATTACGGCGCCGACATCGTGGTGCATTCGCTGACCAAGTTTCTCGGCGGCCACGGCACCACGATGGGGGGCGCCATTGTCGATAGCGGCAAGTTTCCGTGGCGCAAGCACGCCCGCCGCTTTCCGCAGTTCAACGAGCCGGACGTCTCCTATCACGGTCTGGTCTATGCCGAGCGCTTCGGCGAGGCCGCCTACATCGCCCGCTGCCGCAGCGTCTACCAGCGGACCACGGGCGCGGTGTTGTCGCCGCTGTCGGCATTCCTGCTGCTGCAAGGCGTCGAAACCGTGGCGCTGCGGGTCGAGCGCCATGTCGACAATGCGCGGCGTGTCGCCGAATTTCTGCGTCGGCATCCGCGCGTCGAATGGATCAATTACGCCGGCTTCGCCGACAATCCCTATCACGCTCTGGCGCATAAATATCTGGGCGGTCGCGCCTGCTCACTCTTGACCTTCGGCATCGCCGGCGGGCTGGAAGCAGGCAAGCGCTTTTATGACGCGCTGCGGCTGTTCAAGCGGCTGGTCAATATGGGCGACGCCAAGTCGCTCGCCTGCCATCCGGCCTCGACCACGCACCGGCAGATGTCGGCCGAGGAGCATCGCCAAGCCGGGGTCAGGCCGGAAATGATCCGGCTTTCGATCGGCATCGAACATATCGATGACATCATCGCCGATCTCGATCAGGCGCTGGCGGTGTCGGAGCCACGCCGTGCGACTCTTATGGCCGCCGAATAAGGATGGCCGATGCCGCTCTTCATTGACTCCCCAGCCCTGGCACCGGCGATCGAGCTCAATGCGCCGAATTGCATCAGCATCGGGCTGATTAACAACATGCCGGACGCCGCGCTTGCGGCGACCGAGCGGCAATTCACCGATTTGATCCGCGCGGCGACGCCAAACGTCGTCGTGCTGTTGAAGCTGTTCGCCATGCCCGATCTGCCGCGCGGCGAGGGTGCGTGCCGCATGCTCGCCGAACGCTATCGCGATATTGCGGCGCTGTGGGATTCATCGCTCGACGGCTTGATTGTGACCGGCACCGAGCCGCGCGCGGCCAATCTGATCGACGAGCCCTACTGGGAGAGCCTGAGCCAGGTGGTGGACTGGGCGCGGGAGCATACGTCGTCGACCATCTGGTCGTGCCTTGCCGCGCATGCGGCCGTGCTGCATGCCGATGGCATCGAGCGCCGCGCGCTCAAGGAAAAGCGATGCGGCATATTCGATTGCCGTCTCGTTGCCGACCATCCGATGACCGAGCATTTCCCGGAACCGCTGTGGGTGCCGCATTCGCGCTACAACGACCTTCCGGAAGAGGCGCTCACGGCCTGCGGCTACAAGATACTGACCCGCTCGGAGGCGGCGGGCGTCGACACCTTCGCCAAGCAGGACGGTAGCTTCTTTCTGTTCTTTCAGGGGCACCCGGAATACGAGGCCGATACGCTGTTGCGCGAATACCGCCGCGACGTCGGACGCTTTCTCGATCATGAGCGCGCGCATTATCCGGAATTGCCGCTCGGCTACTTCAGCCCGGACGGAGCTGCCGCGGCGAAAGCGTTCCGATTACAGGCGCTGGCCCAGCGGCGAGCCGCGCTGGCGGCCGAGTTTCCAACGGCCGCTCTCGAGGCATCCCTGCAATGCCCATGGCGCCCGGCCGCGCTTGGGGTCTACGAAAAATGGTGCGCTTTCTTACACGCTCGCAAGGCCGAACGCCGCAGTTCCGCTCCGCGGGCCTTAAGGGTCCGTCCGCGGCGAACCTGGCGCGACTGGCCGCTCGGCACGCGAGGAATGGCCGATACCCCGGTACGGTAAACGCCGGCAAGCCGCGCATTTACACTTTCCGGACATTTACGTTTTTTTCGGCATCGGCATTGTTTAATGACGGTTGATAGTCTTGGAGAATCTCGTGCCGCAGCCGGTCGTTTTTGCCGTTCCCGCCGATACCGAACTCGCTCCCGCACCGATCCCGTCACACTGGATCACCGAAGGAACGCCGGTGGCGAAATCGAAGCGTCTGGGCACCAGCGCGGACGGCACGGCTTCCATTATGGCCTGGTCATGCACGCCGGGACGTTTCACATGGCGCTACAGGGTCGACGAGGTCGTCCATGTCGTTTCCGGTGAAATTTCTGTCACGGACGAAAATGGGCAAAGCCGTCGGCTCGGACCAGGCGATATGGTGTTCTTCCCGGCCGGCAGCGTGAGCCACTGGCATGTGATTAAAGAGGTGAGAAAGCTCGCCGTATGCCGCCAAAGCATGCCGCGCCCGTTCGGTTTCGTGCTGCGCGCCTGGAACAAGCTTGCAGCCATGCTTGCGAGTCCTGGCGAAGAAGGCGATCCACTCGACAGTGGCGCCGCCGCCGTCAGCAGTCCTGAACGTGCCACCGCCGCCTAAGCGCATCAGTCCAATCCGATGACTCGCACGCCAATCCGTCGCATCATCACCGGTCATGATGCGAACAACACCGCCAAGGTCATCCTCGACGCGCCCGCGACCAACGCCAAGGCGCCGCGGGAGGGCGTCGCCTCGACGCTGATGTGGTGCACCGATGCGATGCCCGTCGACATCGCCGTCGGTGAGAATGCCGAGGACATGGGCGCGCGAATTCTCGGCACTCCGCCGCCGGAGAACGGCTCGCGCTTCATTGTCATGGAATTCGGCCCCGGCATCGTTTCCGAGATGCATCGCACCGAGACCATCGATTACATCGTGGTGCTGTCGGGGGAGATCGACATGGATATGGACCAGTCGACCGTAAAACTGCGCGCCGGCGACGTCATGGTCCAGCGTGGCACCAATCACGCCTGGGCCAACCGCAGCGCCGCACCGGCCCGGCTTGCCATCGTACTTTTGGATGCCAAGCCGCTCGGCATCGGCCATCCGCGCCTGCGCGGCCAGCAGGCGCACTGATCAAATCGCTACCGCCTCATCCATCGTCACGCGCGCGGGCCCGAGTGCCTCAGCGAGCGCGCCAAGCTTGCCGCGGTCGCAAAAGGCGGGAATCACGGTCGTCGCCTCGATCGCGCGAACGAGCGCGACCGTGTCGGAGAGCCGCGGATGCACGTTCCAGCGCACGCTTTGCGCGCGACCGCTTTTTGTCAGCCGCTCCGCCGGCGTGGTCGGGTTGATATAGCCGGTGAAGATGATCGCGACGTCGGCCAAAGTCTCAAATTGTGGAATGAGACGGGCGGTGGCGCCGGACGTGCCGTCGGCCGACGCCGCCAGCATGACTCCGACAGGGCCTTCGATCGGTCTGGCAATTTCGCTAAGGCGCTGCATGTCGTCGCGCGTGCCGGCGCGCAGCGAGCCGGCGTCACCGTTGCCGAGCCGCCGCAGCGCTTCGCGCATCGCCTGGTCGACAAAAATGTCGTCAACGCCGTGGCGCATCAGTTCCAGCGCAATCTCCGGACCGCGGCCGTTGGCGGGCACTGGCAGCAAGAGCGCGCCACCCTCTACATAGGACGCGAGCGCGTTCCAGCATTCGGCACGCGGCTTTTCATAGTCGGCATAGGAGCAGTCGATCAGGGCGGTCGCCGCCCTCCGGCGCGGCGCGTCGTAGGCATAGAGCGTCGACTCGACGCAATAATCGCCGGTATAGAGAAACCCCTCGGCAACGGCGAAATGCAGCCAGACCCCGCCCGGGGCGTGGCCGTTGCGGCCGGTTGTGAGCGCGATACCAAGTACATCGGTGGTGCCGCCGAGCGACAGTGGCCGCACGGCAATGCCCTTTGGCAGACCGCGGGCAACGCCCTCGGTGGCATAGACTGGCGGGGCGCCGAGCTCCGGCAATAGCGACAGGGCGCCAACATGATCCCGGTGGCCGTGGCTTAAAAGCAGCGCATCGACCCGGCCGATGGCATCAACGTCCGGCACGGTTCCCGGCGGTGGACCCTCGCCAAAGTCGAGGAGGAGCCGCCGGCCACCGGTTTCGAGCAGGAAACAGGCCGGTCCCTTGCGGCCGACGCCCGATATCGACCGCAGCAAACCGGCGCTTTTGTTCATCTTCGATCAATCCCATATCCGTAAAGCACTGCCGCCCGCCAAGATTGACAACCGGCGGCCCCAACCTTAATCAACGGCCAACATCCAGGCATGATCCCAATAGGGGATACCGGTTTCCGGCAACCGTCATGCGCAAACGAGTTAAGCTCCTATGAAAGTCCGTAATTCATTGAAATCCTTGCGTGGCCGCCACCGCGACAACCGGCTGGTACGCCGCAAAGGCCGGGTCTACGTCATCAATAAGACGCAACGCCGCTTCAAGGCCCGCCAGGGCTGATTGAACCGTCCGATCCCTCGGTCCGATCGGAATCTGCCCGCGCCGCCCAATTCCGCCGCATTCGTCGCGCCTGATTGCGCAACTTTCCGGCTTGCCGCGCCGTGCCCGCCGTTTAGATTCATACGCATGATGCCGCGATTCCCGCTTTTGCTGGCCGCCGTGTTGTTCGCCGTTCCGCCGGCCGCGTCGGCGCAGAGCCCGGATGAATTGCTGTCGCCGCCGAGCGATCTGCCGCAGGCCGAGCACGGCGAGACGACCTACAGCCTCGACACGCTGTTCGGCGCCTTGAAGATCGCGCCGGACGATGCGAGCGCCAAGGCTATCGAGACCCGCATCTGGGCGAAGTGGATCGAATCCGGCAGCGATACCTGCGATCTGTTGATGACGCGGGTGAGGAATGCGATCGAAGACAAGGACTACGATCTCGCCGTCAGTCTCCTGAATGCGATCATCGCGATCAGGCCGAGCTATGTCGAGGCGTGGAACCAGCGCGCCACCGTCTATTATTTGAAAGACGACTACGCTCGCGCCATTGCCGACATCGCCGAGGTTTTGGCGCGCGAGCCGCGGCAGTTCGGCGCGCTGGCAGGCTTGGGCCTAATGCTGCAGGACATGGGCGACAACAAGGACGCGCTCGAAGCCTACCGCAAGGCGCTCGCCATCGATCCTCACCTCGAGAATATTCCCGACACCGTCAAGACCTTGAAAGACAAAGTCGAAGGCCGCGATATCTGAAGTCCTTCGTCTTTGCCGGGCTTGACCCGGCCATCCATCTATTTCACGCATAAGCACAAGATAGATCACCAGGTCACGGTGCTTCGCGTCGGTGCGGTGACGACCACGGGGGGATTTGAATGGCAACCGTCGACGACGACAAACGCATTATCCGCGAGCTTGTGGAGCACTGGGCGGTGTGGCGCGATGCGCGGCTGTGGGATCGCTTTCGCACTGTCTGGCATCCCGACGGCCGCATGTGGGCGACCTGGTTCCAGGGCACGTTTGAAGAATTCATCAAAGGCAACGACGAGGGCTGGAAGCGCGGCGTGCGCATTCTGCATTTCCTCGGCGGCAGCGCGATCGACGTCGTCCAAAACCGGGCCGTGGCGCAGACCAAGATGACGATCTCCCAGCGCGCGCCCATCGACGGCGTGATCTGCGACGTGGTGTGCACCGGGCGGTTCTATGATTTTTTCGAAAAGCGAAACGACCGCTGGGGCTTCGTGCTGCGGCGCTTGATCTATGAGAAGGACCGGCTCGATCCGGTCGACCCGGCGGCCACCCTCACCCTCGATCGTGATTTGCTCGGCAAATTTCCGGAGGGCTATCGCCATCTCGCCTATCTGCAAAGCAAGATCGGCTACAAAGTGAAGTTGGACATGCCCGGGCTCGAAGGCCCCGATCTCGATGCGCTCTATGAGCAGGGTGCGCGATGGCTCAGGGGCGAAACCATCCAGACTTAAATGCTTCACGCGCTCGGCGTTGCCGCCGAAATTCTCGCCCTTGGCGCGATCGTCACCTTTATCGGCACGTGGCTGATCGAGCGGGTGCATCCGCCGCGCGGCCGCTTCATCGAGATCGGCGGGTTGCGTCAACACGCGGCCGAATTGGGCGACGCCGCTGCGGCGCCGCCGGTCGTACTCATTCACGGTGCCGGCTGCAATCTCGAAGACATGCGGCTTGCGCTCGGCGAGCGTCTGGCCGCACGTCACCGCGTCATCTTGATCGACCGCGCCGGTCTCGGCTGGAGCCAGCGCCGCGGCCGTGGTGGCAGTTCACCGGCCTATCAGGCGGCAATCTTGCGCGACCTTCTGGACCGTTTAGGCATCGAACGCGTCGTGATTGTCGGTCATTCCTGGGGCGGGGCGCTGGCGGCCGCTTTTGCGCTCGATCATCCGGCGCGCGTCGCCGGCCTCGTGCTGCTAGCGACGCCGCTTTATCCGCTCAACCGCAGCATGACCTGGCTCTATGCTCTGTTTTCAGCGCCGGTGTTCGGCCCGCTCTATGCGCGCACGCTGGCGCTGCCGCTTGGCGCGCCGTTCATCGGCCTCGCGCTGGGCTCGGCCTTCCTGCCGCAATGGCCACCGCGGCGTTACATCAAGCGCACCGCCGCGCTGTTGCTGCTGCGCCCGACGGCGTTCCTCGCCAATGCACGCGACGTTGCCGATCTTGCCGGCAATCTCGAACACCAGATGGCGCGCTATCCGTCGCTGACGGTGCCGACGACGATCATGAGCGGCGATCGCGACATGATCGTCGCACCAGGAAAGCACGCGCTCGCCTTCGCCGCGGCGGTGCCGAGCGCCAAGCTCGTCGTGCTGCCCGGCATCGGCCACATGCTGCATCATATGGCGGCGGATCGGGTGGTGAAGGAGATTGAAGCGCCGGGGGGTATCTCAATTTGAATTATGCAGATGCCAGTGATGCCGAATCGCAATGATTGCTAAACCTAATACGGCGCAAGCATCGAAAACGTAAGATTGGTATCCGCTTTTGCCGAATATACCTGCGCCAATGCATATCGCGACCAACCAAAGACCCCAGGCAATGATGTTGAACCAATCGAAATTCATCTTTCGAGTAGTCGGTTCGGTCAAGCCTTGGCTGGTTTCGGAAGTGCAATCGGTTGAGGCGATATTGCTTGATCGGGGCCTGTTCCAAAAATACATCCAAGCAACGAGCAGCACAACGCCGCCAATAGCTCCACTGCGAATATCGTTCTTGCCAAAAGTATAAGCGACCAGGAGCAAAATTATAGCAACAGCCCAACCTAGAAAATCCGATAATGTCTTTTGCATCGAAGACTAATCCTCGCCTGCGCTATCGCCAACGTAAGCGATCCGCATGAAGTTGGTCGCGCCAGGCGTGCCGAGCGGGACGCCGGCGAGGACGATGACGCGCTCGCCCGATTTGGCAAAGCGCTCGCGAAAGGCGATGCGGCAGGCGCGCTCCACCATGTCGTCCTGGTCCTTGGCGTCCTCGTCGACGACGCAATGGATGCCCCAGGCCACCGACAATTTGCGCCCGGCGGCCTGCATCGGCGAGATCGCGACGATCGGAGATTTCGGCCGCTCGCGCGACATCCGCAAGCCGGTCGAACCGGACACCGTCCAGCAGACAATGGCCGAAAGGTCGAGCGTCTCGGCGACCTGCCGCGCGGCAGCCGCGATGGCGTCGGCGCCGGTGCGTTCCGGCGCGGTATGCAGCATATGCAGCGAGGACACGTAGGCGCTGTCGTCCTCGACCTCCTCGGCGATGCGGTTCATGGTTTGAACTGCTTCGATCGGGTATTGGCCCGATGCCGATTCGGCTGACAGCATGATCGCGTCGGCGCCGTCGAAGATGGCGGTGGCGACGTCGGAGACTTCGGCCCGCGTCGGCACCGGGCTCGAGATCATCGACTCCAGCATTTGTGTGGCGACCACGACCGGCTTGCCGGCGCGGCGGCAGGCCCGCGTCATTTCCTTTTGCACGCCGGGGACTTTTTCCAGCGGCATTTCCACGCCGAGATCGCCGCGCGCGACCATCAGCGCGTCGGCAATCTCGAGGATGTCGGAGAGCCGTGCTACTGCTTGCGGTTTCTCGATCTTGGCCATTACCGAGGCGCGGCCGCGCGTTAGCTTCTTCGCTTCGGCCACGTCCTCGGGCCGCTGGATGAACGACAGCGCGATCCAATCGGCGCCCGCGTCCAGCGCGGCTTCGAGATCGGCGATGTCCTTGGCCGTCAGCGCTGCCACCGGAACGACGGTATCGGGCAGGCTGACGCCCTTGCGGTTCGAGATTTTGCCGCCGACCTCGACCTGCGCCACGATGCGTTGCGGCTCGACCGCGGTGGCAACCAGACGCAGCTTGCCGTCGTCGATGAGCAAGACATCGCCGGGCTTGATGGCCGCGAAGATTTCCGGGTGCGGCAGTTCTACGCGCTTGGCGTCTCCGGGCGCCGGATCGGTGTCAAAAGTGAAATCCTGACCCTTATCGATCTCGGCCGAACCATCCTTGAAAGCCCCAAGCCGCAGTTTGGGACCTTGCAGATCGACAAGGATGCCGATCGGCCGGTTGTGCTCGGCTTCCACGGCGCGAATGCTCGCCACCAATTCGCGCATGCGGTCGTGAGTGGTATGGCTCATATTGATGCGGAAAACGTCGGCGCCGGCCTCGAACAGCTGGCCGATGACGGTACGATGCCCCGATGCCGGGCCGAGCGTGGCGACAACTTTGGTGCGCCGTTGCCGCCGCATCGGACCGCTCATGGGGTCTTGCTGGGGCCGGGCGGCGTCGCCTGCCGCAATATGGCGGGAGCGCTCGGCGCGCCCGGCGCGGCGCTGATCGCCGTGTCCGGACCTGACGGGGCCGAAGGTCCGCTGCTGACGATCGGCGGCTTTTGCACGGGCTGCTCGCTCGATTCGGTGAGCTGGACGGTCCAGGCGCGTTGCTCGCCGGTATCGACCTCGAAGAACCCGGTGCGGTCGTAACCCCGCGCCAGGCAATCGCCGATGCCGCGGATCGTGAATTCCTTGTCGCGGGTGCACATAAAGGCTTGGCCCATCCATTCGCCCCCGCGATCATAGTCGACGGCGTAGACATAATAATAACGGGCGACGAGATTGCCCTTGAGTATTGTTTCGCAGGTCCGCGACGGCAAGTTCCACCAGCCTTCCGTGGTCCAGCCCTGCGCGTCCTTGTAGCCGATAGCAATCCCGACACGGCTCGCCGTGTTGTTGCATAGCCGGAAATCGGCCGCGGCGGGGCTGGCTGAGGCTACGAGGGTCGCCGTTGCCAGCACGCAGAGCGACAGTGCCCCAGCCACAGTATGGATGAAACTCGCTCGCCGCATTTCCGGTTCGGTTCCCGCTGCCAAAGAGATTCCGGGTCAATACTGCGGTCTGTCAACGACAATGGCACGGAAGTCGGTGACGTTGGTGAATGTCGGGCCGGGCGCGAACAAATCGCCGATACCGTTGAAAAACCCCGTGGAATCGTTGTCGGCAAGAAACGCGGCAGGATCGAGGCCGCACGCCGCGGCCCGCGCCAAGGTACTATCGTCGATAAACGCGCCGGCGGGGTCGTCCGGACGGCCACGGCCGCCGTCGGTGCCGTCGGTATCGGCCGCCAGGGCGGCAACGCCCTCGGCGCCGCCGAGATGGATGGCGAGCGCCAGAGCATATTCCTGGTTGGGGCCGCCGCTGCCGCCGCCTTTAAGCGTGACGGTCAGTTCGCCCCCCGACAGAATCGCCATGCGGCGCTGCGTCGCGGCGGCCTCCCGCGCCAGTGCGGCATGCGTGGCGGCGATCTCGCGTGCCTCGCCCTGCAGGCGGTCGCCGAGCACGACGCAGTCGAAACCGGCAGCGCGCGCCTGCGCTCCCGCCGCGGCCAAGGCATCCGCCGGCCGAGCAACGATCCGATATTGGGCACCGGCAAAAACCGCATCGCCGGGCTTGGGCGATTCATTGGCTGGATTTTCCAGTGCAATGGTAATGGCTGCGGGCAATTCGAGCCGGTATTTGCAAACGATCTCGCGGGCATCTGCCAGCGTCGTGGGATCCGGAACCGTCGGTCCGGATCCGATCACCGCCGGATCGTCGCCCGGCACGTCGGAAATCGCCAGTGTAACCAGGCGGGCCGGATGAACTCGCTGGGCGAGGCGACCGCCTTTGATGCGGGAAAGGTGTTTTCGCAGGGTATTGATTTCTCCGATATTAGCGCCGCTGCGAAGGAGCGCTCGGGTCGTCGCCTGCTTGTCGGCGAAGCTGATACCGGGGGCAGGTGCGATCCAGTTTGCCGAGGCGCCGCCCGATAGCAGCACCAGGACCAGGTCATCCTCGCCCGCCGTATCGGCCAAAGCGAGCGCGCGCTCGGTGCCCCTCAGCCCGGCCTCGTCGGGAACCGGATGTCCGGCTTCCACCATAGCAATGCGCCGGGTCGGCCGGCCATAGCCGTGGCGGGTGACGGCAACACCCTCGATCCGGTCTTCGGGCATCCGCGCGAGGTAATGCGCTTCGGCCACCTCGGTCAGCGAGCCTGCGCCCTTACCCGCGGCCAGCACGATCAGCCGGCCTCGCTGCGGCGGTTCGGGCAGGCTGGGCGGCAGGCAATGCGACGGATGCGCTGCGCCGACCGCGGCGCGGAACAGGGTTTCGAGCAGATCGCGCGATTGCGTCGCCAAGGCGTTACCTCCGCCCGGGCGCTTAGGACCGGGGACTATGGAAACTATCGAGCCGCACCTTATCTTTGCATAGCTAAACCGCGGAGAGGATCATGGCTACCGACCCGAATACCCAGACGGAACTCGAGGCCGCTGTCTATCGCCGCCTGGTCGAGCACCTGCGCTCGCGCACCGACGTGCAGAACATCGACCTGATGAATCTCGCCGGCTTCTGCCGCAACTGTCTGTCCAACTGGATGAAGGACGCCGCCGACGCCAAAGGCGTTCCCCTGACCAAAGAGCAAAGTCGCGAATTGGTCTATGGCATGCCCTACGAAGAATGGCGCGCCAAGAACCAGAAGGAAGCCTCGGCCGCGCAGAAGGCAGGGTTCGAAAAAGCAAGCCAAAAGCATTGATCGGGCCCTCACGCGCGTATCGTCCTGTGCAGTGCTGTGGATGAGGCGCCTTGCGGCTTGCTGAAGTGCCGCGCTTTTGAAATCTCTTCGCCACGACAGCGAGCACGATCCTGAGAGTCGTGCTCCGGCATCGCGAGGAGTACTCGATGGCCACAGCCGCCGCCGCCAAAGACGAATCGACCGCCCACAGCTTCGCCAAGGATCAGCTCAAAGCCTTTGTCGAGCGCGTCGAGCGCCTCGAAGAAGAGAAGAAGGCGATCGCCGACGACATCCGTGACGTCTACGCGGAAGCGAAGGGCAACGGGTTCGACGTCAAATCGCTGCGGGTTGTGGTGCGCCTGCGCAAGCAGGACGTCAACGAGCGCAAGGAGCAGGAGGCGATCCTCGAGACCTACCTGCACGCGCTGGGGATGCTGTAGAACTCGTGAACCGCTGCGCTCGTCCCCGCGACGGCCGGAACCCGTTCGAAATGCAATAAAGGCTGGATTCCCGCTTTCGCGGGAATGAGCGGCACGTAGTGCTACTGCAACGACGCCGTATGCGTTGCCGCTGCATAATTGACGGTGGACACGAAGGCGATTGCCGGGCCGGAAAACCGGTCTTGCGACAGGCCGGGATTGGGGTCGGTCGCGAAGGTCATCACCACCGCGCGGCGCGGCTTGATCAAGAGCGCTGCCAGCGAACGAAAATCGCGATCGCCGAGCGCCGCAGTGGTGAGGAAGCGTTTCACGCTCGGCGACAGCACGAGGGCGCGCAGCCACGGATTGGCGACACGCGCGCCGTCTCTGACCACGGTCATTGACGAGGAACTGGCGGTGATGATTGCGGAAGCAATCTGATCGGCGGCGCGCTTCACCGCAACCGTGGTCTTGGCCGGCGCGGTATTGTGTACTGCTGCAAGGGCCGCGGCTCGCAGCGCCGCAATGCCGGCCGCGCTCGTAGCAGCATTCGCCTGTCCGTCTTGCTGCGCATAGGCCAAAGGATGGATCGCACCGGTTGAGCCCGGATCGCCGGCGGCGGCCGTTTCGGTGCGGCGATAGTCGACTTCTGCCAGCGGATTGGCCACGGCCATGCCATCGGGCGGGCCTTCCCAATAACCGCGCGCGGCGATGATTTGATTTGGCGTCTGTGCCGTTGCGTTCGGGATCGGACGGATGTCCGGGGCGGATTGCTGGCTGTCGGCTGATGCGGGCTGGGTGGGAAGGATTTTGGCGATATGGACGAGCTTGAGCTTGTCGATGGCGCGTTCGACCTTGGCCGCGACCGTGCGGGTGATGGTCGGTTTCTTCGCCGCTGTCGCATCGAGCCCGGCAAGCACGACGGGTTTCGACTGGTAGCTCACCGGGATCAGCGCCGCGTCGGCATCCTCATCCTCGTCATCCCGCGCCAGGCCTATAAGCTTGGTAAAGGGATTGGCGGTGGGCTGCGCGTTGCTCGCCAGTTCGGTGCCTGCCAATAACGGGCCAACGTCGACGCCGGCGTTGCGCGCCGCTTCAAGCGAATTCGCCGATGGCGTCGCGCCGTGCTGTCTCACCTCGGCCAGCGCCACCGCATAACCGGGCAGTGGCTTGCCGTCGGTTGGAATCTGCACCGTACGTCCATCCGGGAACACGCGCGCCAATTCGTCGTGTGTCATGCGCGGCCACATGCGGATGCCGCCGACATCCATATGCACGAAGGGCGATCCGGACTCCGGATAGAAGCCGACACCGCCGCGCGCGAGCCGCAAGCCGATTTCGCGGACCTTTTCCAGCGAAATGCCGGGGATGTAAAAATCCATGGCGCGGCCGAGCATATGCTGGGAAAAACGCGCTACGCCTTCGCTGCGCCGCCGCAGCATGGCGTTGGTCTGCGGCGAACGGTAACCACAGACGACCTCGATCGGGACGGCGGAGCCGGTTTCGCGCTGCACCTCCCAGACCAGATCGAGCAGCCGTGGATCCATGCTGGTCGCTTCGCTGCGCCGCCAATCACGCAGGAACCAGTCGAGCTTCTTCAGCGCGGCCTCGTCGTAGCGACCGTCGCGCTTATAAGTGATGGTGATGTCCTCACCGGTGTGGACGTGGTGCATGGTGATGGTGCGCGTGTCGCCTTCGGCGACCGCGTTCTGCAGCCCGCGCGAACCGATCAGGAAAAGCAGAAGGGCAACGCCGCACGAATAGGCGGCCCGTGCGGCAAACGAGCGACCGGCAGTCAGGCGCGCCTTGACAACGTGCACTGGCAGTCCCGCTTCGACGCGTTGAAAGCGTCAGCCGGCGCGGACCGTCGCCGCGGCAGGTAACGCTAACGCAATGTTAATTTGGGAAGGGTTAACGAGACCTTACCGCCACCCCCACCCCCGACCGGGACAGGGCTAACGTTGCAGTGTGGCAAAATATGGCCGTTACGCGACAATCGGGGGGCGGCCGCCCTGGTGGCAGGGATAAGTGGTTAATGCCGGCCGATAATATCGGCCGGGGAAGGGGCCGGGGGGAAGGTATTTGGCGAAGCACGATCTTTTCGGAACACCGGTTTCGACCCTCGGATCGAGTTCGAGGTGGGCATTTCCCGGATCATGCATCAGCGCTCGACGGTTTCCTTGTTTTCCTTGGCCCGGCTCACCTTTTTGGCATGTGCGGCGGCATGGCGCTTCACTGCCGGCGGCGGCGGGGGCGGCGCGGCATTGAAGCCGCCGAACAGCCGGGTGAAGAAATTGTCGCCACCGCCTCCGGAGGCAGAACGGCCATTTGGGTAATCGCTCGCGCCGCCGAACAGGCCACCGTGGCTGAAGAGAGATGGCTGATCCGGCATCGCCAGCACTTCGCGATGGCTGACATCCTCTTTATGTTCGACCGGGATATCGGCATCCTTACGGTCGCCCTTGAGGATGGCGAGCAGGGCCTTGTCGCGGCCGTAAATGTCGTCGCGGAATTCGAGCTTGCCGTCGCTGTCGACGAAGGCGGTCTGATAGGTCAGGTTGACCGGCACGAAAGTCGGGAAGTCGATATTGACCTCATTCGGACCGAACATCTTTTTAATGCGCTCTTCGGTGTAGCCGTCGTTCGGCCGCACCAGCGACAAGAGGACCTCGGCGTAGTGCGCCGGGTCCAGGACCCGCATGCAGCCGTGGCTATAGGCGCGCTTGGCGTAGGCGAACAAATATTTGTCCGGCGTGTCGTGCTGGTAGACCAGGAATTTGTTTGGGAAATTAAAGCGGATGCGGCCGAGCGCGTTGCCGTCGCCCGGCGGCTGCCAGATGTGGACGCTGCCATCGGGATTGCGGGCCATCTTCAGCCCCATCCGGTCGAGCACGGTAGGATCCTGCGCCAACGCCGGCAGATATTCGTGATTGATGATCGACGGCGGCACGTTCCAGGTCGGGTTGATCGTGATGAATTTCATGTCCGCGGTCATGATCGGCGTCACGGTATCGGGCTTGCCGATCACGATCTTGGTCTTCCACACCTCTTTGCCGTCATGCATGACGCGCAGTGTGTAGTCCGGCAAATTGACGATGACGTAGGTGTCGGGGAACTGGTGCGGCGCCCAGCGCCAGCGCTCCATATTGGCGATGATGACGTCTTCGACGTGATCGGGTCGCGGGCCGTTGATGGCCTCGACGGTGGCGGCTGTCAGAGTGCCGGTCACCGGCAGCTGGTGCTCTTTCTGGAATTTCTTCACTGCTTCGGCGAGCGGTTTGTCGTAGGTGGTACCGCCGTCGCCGAGGGCGTGGAGCCGTTGGCGCAGATCGGGGACGCGATCGTCCTGCATGCCGACCTTGAGCAGCGGGCCGCCGGCGAGCCGCGGCTCGCCTTTGTCGGTCTTGCCGGCGCGGATTTCGGCAAGCTTCGCCTTGAGCGCCAGATAACCAGGTGTCTTCGGCTCATAGGAATCGAGCGCCGCGGCCACGTCCGTGGCGCCTGCGATCGCGGCCAGGACGTCGGCCGCCTCAGGCGCCGCGCGGTCGTATTCGATGTCCGCCGATACACGTGAGAAGGCGATGCGGCCGATGCTGGCGTGATGCGCGTAGGTGAGGACCGAGGCCGTCATTTCCATCTCGGCACTGGCGAGATCCTCGGGCGTCGACAGCGTATCGAATTTCGGCACCGCATAGTCGGACGGGAACAGCCCGTCGGCATCGACGTGGCTGAGATAAGTGATCGCCGCGGTGGCGCGGGCGTTGGCCTTGCCATCGGTGATCCACAGCGGCTTGTAATTGCGGCCGGCATAGAACGCGTCGATCTGAGTCCGGTCTTTCTTATTGGTGATGAGGTGGTCGAATTTGCCGGTCGAGAGCCCGCGCAATTGGTCGGCAATCTGTGCGTCGGGGCCGGGCGGCGGGGCAGGCGGTGCAGCTGCGGTCTCGGAAGACGGCGCGGCCGGCTGGCTCGCGGTTGCGGCGGGCGCTGCACCGGCCGCGGGTTTGGCTTCTGCCGCGGGAGCAGGTGTGGAGGCGGCTGGAGCCGCAGCGGTATCGGGCGACGGTGAAGCAACGGGCGTGGTCGCGGTGGCGGGATTGCTGGTTTTGCTGGCGGAATCGTCTGAATTTGGCGCCGCAGCTGGCGCCGTCGGTGCTGCCGTCTGTTGGACCGGGGCGGGGGTCGCGACCGCGGGTGCGGCACTCACCTGAGCGGGACTGGCCGGCGCGGCGCTAACGGGCTTATCGGTTGCCGTATTGGACGGGTCGGCCAAAGCAGCGCCGGCGGAGGCGGTCAACAGCAGGGCAACGGCTGTCGAAGCAAGGAACCGATCGATCCCGGGCATTACTTATTCTCCTTCGCGGCCGCGCAGGCCGGAAAACGCATACGCATTGGGATTAAAGCGCCCCCAATTGTGGCATGAGCCGCGGAAAGCCGGCCCGCGGCGGCGCGACATTACGTGAGCCGCAGGACTTTGTCCTGTGATCTGTGGGGATAGTTCACCCGAATTCCTTGGGCTGTCGCTCCGCCGCAACGGCCTCGCCGGTTCCTTCGCCACGCTCATTATTTAAGCCGAGCGCATCGAGTTTGCGGTACAGCGTCGAGCGCCCTATTTGCAGCCGCCGCGCCACTTCCGACATTTGTCCCCGATAATGGGCAATGGCGTATTTGATGACGTCGGCTTCAATCTCGTCGAGCGGGCGCATTTCGCCCGCCGCGTCGAGTACCGGGAGCGCCTCGCCGGGCAGCGCCGGCGCTAGCACGGCTGTGGTTCCCAACGCTGCCCCAAGCGGCATCGCGAATGGAATCGCCTCGATGTCCTCGCCCGGCGCGACCGATGGGGCGGCGAGGCCTTCGCGCGGCTCGGCCGCGGCCGGCGGCGACGGCCGCTCGATAGCACCGAACTGCGCGGCCACTTGCGGGAATTCGTCGAGACCGACGGCGTCGCCTTCGGCGAGCACCACGGCGCGGAACACGGCGTTTTCCAATTGCCGGATGTTGCCGGGCCAATGATGCGCCACGAGCACGCGCAGTGCCTCGGGCGTCATGATGCGGATGCGCTTGCCTTCCTCGGCGGCAAAGCGCGCCAGAAAATGCCGCGCCAGCGCCGGAATGTCGGCTGCGCGCTCGCGCAACGGCGGCAGCGCGATCGGGAACACGTGCAGCCGATAAAACAGATCTTCACGAAAGCGCCCGGCTTTGACGTCGGCGATCAGGTCGCGATTGGTGGCCGACATCAGCCGCACGTCGACCTTGACCGGCTTGCGCGCCCCGACCGGCTCGACTTCGCCTTCCTGGATGGCGCGCAGAAGCTTCACCTGCGCCGGCGCCGGCAATTCGCCGACCTCATCGAGAAACAGCGTGCCGCCGGACGCTTCGACGAATTTGCCGACATGCCGTTCCGTGGCGCCGGTGAACGAACCTTTCTCGTGGCCGAACAAAATCGATTCGACCAGATTTTCCGGCATGGCGCCGCAATTCACCGCAATGAAGGGCTTCGCCCGCCGCTCCGAGGAGCCGTGAATGGCTCGCGCGACCAGTTCCTTGCCGACGCCCGACTCGCCTGAGATCAAGACTGGAATGGCCGAGGCTGCCGCTTTCTCTGCGATGCGGATGACCGCGTGCATGTTGGCGCTTTTAGTGATGATGTCGGCAAAGCTGAGCGTGCCGGCTTGGCTTTTCTTGATCCGCGCCAATTCGCCTTCGAGCGCGCTGGCATTGAGCGCGTTGCGCACGCTCACCGCCAAGCGCTCGGCGCCGACCGGCTTGACCACGAAATCGACGGCGCCGGCGCGCATCGCGGAGACGACATTGTCGATACCGCCATGCGCGGTCTGCACGATTACCGGCACGTTGATCGACGACTGGCGCATTTTCGCCAGCACGCCCATGCCGTCGAGGTTCGGCATGACGAGATCGAGAATGACGCAATCGATCGCGCCGCCGTCGGGCCCCGCGAGCAAAGCGAGCGCCGCATCGCCGGAATCGCGCGTGATCGTCTCGTATTCGAACTTGTGCAGCACGCCTTCCAGGAGCCGGCACTGCACCGGATCGTCGTCGACAATAAGAATGGTCATGCGTTCCCCGGCAGCGGGACGGCGCGGCGCTGTCCCGTTTCGGGGCACTTTGCGATATGAGGCTTAAGGGGGTGTTAAGTCGCTATCACCTCTCCCCGCCGCGTGGAAGAACGAGTCGCTTTACCGCACGCTCCGCAGCCTCAGTCCGGCGATGCCGAGCGCGAGATTGACGCCGACATTGCCTTCGACCGACAACGGCTGCAGCGCGATCGAGCGGTGCGAGCCGCCGACGAGCGCATTGGCGCCGACGCCGACCCCAAGTGAAGCGCTGCCGGAGCCGCCGACATAGGTGCCGGCGAGCGCGCCGTGGTGATAGCCGTTCACCGGCGCGAATACCGCCCAGGTCATGATGCCGCCGCCCTTGACGCCAAGGTCGAGGCCGAGCCGGTTGATGTGGCCTTCGTAATTCTCCGGCGGGCCGTTGTCGGGCGCAAAGCTGCAGCGGATTCTCTGATTCGAGCCGATGATCAGGCCGAGGCTCGCCGAAGTTTTGCAGGTCAAAAGCCCGACTTTGGTGCCGCCGGATTGCTGCGCCAGCGCCGGCGTCGCGACCGCTGCGGCGAGCGCTACTCCGAACAGACAATGTAAGAATTTTGGGGCAAATTTCGCCATGGGATGCTTCCTCACCGTTCGAATGAAGCTTGCGTGAATTTTCGCCTTCGGCCGGTGTCGGCGAGGTAAAGAGCATAGGCGGCATCGGTCGGCAAGCGCGCGGCACCGGCTGCCGCCGTCCTTGATTTGGGGCGACCGACCCCGTTGAATGCCAGCCTTGTTGTGCGACCAAAGGCAATGTCCGCTCCCGATCCGAAAGGCGTGCTCTCCGCGATCTGGCGCTCCGCCGGACACGACGCCGCAGCGCTCGGCCAGATCGCATTCACCGGCGCCGAGCCGGTGCTGCCGTCCTCGTTTGCGGTGGGAACCGCGGCGCAGGTAACGATCGGCGCGGCGGCGCTTGCCGCGGCGGAGTTGTGGCGGCTGCGCAGCGGTCGCCGCCAGGACGTTTCAGTCGATATGCGGCACGCGGGAGTCGAATTCCGCAGCGAGCGTTATCTGCGCGTCGACGGCAGGCGGCCTGACGAATATCACGACGACCTCGCCGGGCTGTATCGTTGCGGCGACGGCCGTTTCGCGCGGCTGCACACCAATCTGCCGCATCATTGCCGGGGCGTCCTAAAATTGCTCGGCGCGCCGCACGACAAGGCCGCGGTGCAGCGCGCTCTTGAAAACTGGCACGCCGAAGCGCTGGAGGCCGCGGCCGCCGAAGCCGGCCTTGTCGTGACCGCCTGCCGTTCCTTCGCCGAATGGGACGCGCACCCGCAAGCCCGCGCAGTGGCGACGCTGCCTCTGTTCTCGATCGAGAAAATAGGTGAGGCCCCGCCAATGACACGCGGTGCGACGCTGCGTCCGCTGTCCGGTATCAAAGTGCTCGATCTCACCCGCATCATTGCCGGTCCGGTCTGCGGCCGCACGCTTGCCGCACATGGCGCCGATGTTTTGTTGGTCACCGCCAAGCATCTCGCCTCGATGCTGCCGCTGGTGATGGATACCGGGCGGGGCAAACTATCGGCGTCGATCGATCTGCGCGAGCAGGAAGGACGCGCCGTGCTTGCTGCGCTCGTGCCCGGGGCCGACGTTTTCATACAAGGCTATCGGCCCGGCGCCATCGCCGCCCGCGGCTTCGCCCCGCACGATGTTACCCGCCTACGGCCCGGCATCGTCTATGCCTCGCTATGCGCCTTTGGGCATGAAGGGCCGTGGGCCGACCGCCGGGGTTTTGACTCGCTCGTACAGACCGCGAGCGGGTTCAACGCGGCCGAGGCGCAGGCCTTCGGCGCGCCCAGGCCGAAGGAACTGCCGGCGCAGGCGCTCGATCACGCCACCGGCTATCTTCTGGCCTTCGCGATGATGACGGCACTCAAGCGTCAAGCGGAGGAGGGCGGCTCATGGCATGTGCGGGTCTCGCTCGCGCAAACCGGCCATTGGCTGCGCCATCTCGGCCGCATCAACGGCATGAACTGCCCTGACCCCAAATTCGACGACGTCCGCGATCTGCTGGAAGAAACGCCAAGCGGTTTCGGCCGCCTCACTGCGGTTCGCCACGCGGCGGTAATGTCGGAAACGCCACCGCGCTGGCTGGGCCCGAGCGTGCCGCTCGGCACGCATCCGCCGGTATGGCCGCAATAAGTCGCAAGGCCGCGGCCTTGCGATCGCCTTAACGCTGCGCCACATGAACGACGGTGAGATCGGGTTAAATCATGCCAAAAGCCGCAAAGAAGCCTGCCGTCCGTCGCTCGGCCGCTGCCAGACCCGCACTCGGCAAATTGCCGGAATGGAATCTTGGCGATCTTTATGCCGGCCTCGACGATCCGGCCATCAAGCGCGATCTCGATCGGGTCGACGCCGAATGCGCCAGCTTCGAGACGGCCTATAAGGGCAAGCTCTCGGACTTTGCCCTCGCCGGCGGCGCGACGCTGGCCGAGGCAGTGCGGCGTTACGAGGCAATCGACGATTTGATGGGCCGCCTCGGCTCCTATGCCGGCCTCGTTCATGCCGGCGACACGCTCGATCCCGCGCGCGCCAAATTTTATGGCGACATGCAGGAGCGCATGACGGCCGCTTCCACGCATCTTCTGTTCTTTACGTTGGAGCTCAACCGCATCGACGACAAGGCGCTCGATGCCGCCATGGACGATCCGGCGCTCGGCCACTACCGGCCTTGGCTCGAGGACGTGCGGCGCTACCGGCCATATCAGCTCGAAGATCGCGTCGAGCAATTGTTTCACGAGAAATCGTTTACGGGCTATTCCGCCTGGAACCGGCATTTCGACGCCAGCATCGCCAAGCTGCGTTTCAAGGTTAAGGGTAAGACGCTCGCCATCGAGCCGGCGCTCAATCTGATGCAGCATCGCACGGGCGAAATGCGCAAAGCGGCGGCGACCGCATTGGCGGAGACCTTTGCCGAAAACGCTGATGGTTTTGCGCTGATCACCAATACGCTCGCCAAGGACAAGGAAATCTCAGATCGCTGGCGCGGCTTTGCCGATATTGCCGACGCGCGCCATCTCGACAATCGCGTCGAGCGCGAAGTGGTCGACGCGCTGGTCGCCGCGGTGCGCGCCGCCTATCCGCGGCTGTCGCACCGCTACTACGCGCTCAAAGCCAAATGGTTCGGCAAGAAGCGCCTGCCGCATTGGGACCGCAATGCGCCGTTGCCGATGATCGCCCAGCGCAACGTGAGCTGGACCGAAGCGATGGACACCGTGCTGACCGCCTATGGCGCGTTCTCGCCGAGGATGGCGGCGATCGCCGAGCGCTTCTTCACCGATCGCTGGATCGACGCGCCGGTGCGACCGGGCAAGGCGCCGGGAGCGTTCGCGCACCCGACCACGCCGTCGGCGCATCCCTATGTGCTGCTCAATTACCAGGGTAAGCCGCGCGACGTGATGACGCTTGCCCACGAGCTCGGTCACGGCGTGCATCAGGTGCTGGCCGCGCACAACGGTGCGCTGATGGCGCCAACGCCACTGACGCTCGCCGAAACCGCGAGCGTGTTTGGCGAGATGCTCACGTTCCGCAAATTGTTGGCCAATACCCGCGGCGCCAAAGAGCGCAAGGCGATGCTCGCCGCTAAGGTCGAGGACATGATCAATACGGTGGTGCGGCAGATCGCCTTCTACAGCTTCGAGCGGGCCGTGCACACCGAACGCAAGAGCGGTGAGCTCACCGCCGCCCGCATCGGCGAATTATGGCTTGACGTGCAGCGCGAGAGCCTGGGACCGGCGATCGAGCTCAAACCCGGCTACGAGACGTTCTGGTGCTACATCCCGCATTTCATTCATTCGCCGTTCTATGTCTATGCCTATGCGTTCGGCGATTGCCTGGTGAATTCGCTCTATGCGGTCTACGAGCACGCCGCCGACGGTTTTGCCGCGCGCTACCTCGCGATGCTGTCCGCCGGCGGCACCAAGCATTATTCCGAGCTCCTTGCCCCGTTTGGCCTCGAGGCCCGTGACCCGTCGTTCTGGCAAGGTGGCTTGGGCGTTATTGAGGGGCTGATCACGGAGCTGGAAGGCCTTGATTAGCGAACTACTGGTTGCGTCGAACATATGTTGAACGTGGCTAAATCGTGTTATACAATTTGTATAACATCGGAGGTGGCAAATGAACGAGCGAACGCCTACGACGACCGCCGAAGGCTACGTGCTTCAGATCAAAAAGATCGGTAATTCGACCGGCCTTATTTTCCCGAAAGAACTATTGGCGCGGCTGAAGCTTGCTGAAGGCGACAAGCTCCACGTCGTCGAACAGACGGAGCGCGGCATTAAACTGAGCCCCTACGATCCCAAGCATGCCAAGGGGATGGAAATCGCACGACGGTCGTTTCGCAAATATGCCGACACTTACCGGGCGCTCGCAAAATGAACGAGCCGGAATGGCTCGACCTCGATATCGTTCTTGATTTTCACGCCGAGCAACTTGCTCTGTTCGGCGGTGCCGATGGCATCCGCGATCTTGGCCTTCTTGAATCCGCGTTGGCGCGGCCTCTCAATAAATTTGCTTATGGCGAAACGGATCTCGTCGTTCTCGCCGCTTCCTACGGCTTTGGTATCGCGAAGAATCATCCCTTTGTAGATGGCAACAAAAGAACGGCATTGGCCTCGATGATCGTATTTCTCGGATTGAATGAACTCGATCTCGACGCTCCGCAGGAGGTGGTCACAGTGACAATTCTCAGTCTCGCTGCGGGCGAAATTTCAGAGAGCGTTCTGGCCCGCTGGGTTGCAGAGCACGTCAGGCCGCTCGAAGCGCCTGGGATTGCGCCGTGACGTGCTTATCTTCCAACTAGGCCAGTGTTAAGGATGCCTACCGACCACGAAAAAAACCGCTTTTCCGCCCGCGCCGCGCGCTATGCGCGGGTCGGCGCCAATGTCAGCTCCGTGGCGGCGCGCTATGCGGGGCGGCGCATGCTCGGCGGTGCCGGCAATCGCGCCAGCGAAGCCGCCGCGCTCGGTTCTGCGCTCGGCCGGCTCAAAGGGCCGCTGATGAAGGTCGCCCAATTGATGGCGACCATTCCCGATCTTTTGCCGCCGGAATACGCCACCGAATTGCAGAAGCTGCAGAGCGAGGCGCCGCCGATGGGTTGGGCCTTCGTCAAGCGCCGCATGATGGCGGAGCTTGGTCTGGGTTGGGAAAAGAAATTCGCAAGCTTCGAGCATCGTCCGGCGGCTGCCGCTTCGCTGGGCCAAGTGCACCGCGCGCAGTCGCTCGACGGCGCGCCGCTTGCCTGCAAGCTGCAATATCCCGACATGCAGTCGGCCGTCGAAGCCGATTTGCGCCAGCTCGAATGGCTGTTGGCGATCCGCCGCCGCTTCGATTCCGCGATCGACACCTCGGAGATCGGCAAGGAGATCGGCGCGCGCGTGCGCGAAGAGCTCGACTACCGCCGCGAAGCCAAGCATGCGGCGCTGTACCGCGAAATGCTCGACGGCGTGGACAGCGTGCGCGTACCGCGCACCTGGCCTGAGCTCTCCACCGGACGGCTTTTGACGCTCGATTGGCTCGACGGCACCAAGATGCTCGCGCACACCGGCGATCCGCTTGCCGCGCGCAATCGGCTTGCGACCGCGATGTTCACCGCCTGGTGGTTCCCGTTCAGCCGCTTCGGCGTCATCCACGGCGATCCGCATCTCGGCAATTACACGGTCTTTGCGCGCAAGGGCGAACCGGGCGGCATCAATCTGCTCGACTACGGCTGCATCCGCATCTTCGCACCGAAATTCGTCGGCGGCGTGGTCGATCTTTATCATGGACTGCTGCACGACAAGGACGACCTGATCGTCAGCGCCTACGAGACCTGGGGCTTCCGCAACCTGTCGCGCGAGGTCATCGCAACGCTCAACATCTGGGCGCGCTTTATCTACGCGCCGCTCCTTGACGACCGCGTACGCACGGTGGCCGATGGGGTGGCGCCCGGCGAATACGGCCGCCGCGAGGCGTTCCGCGTGCATCAGGCACTCAAGGCCAAGGGTCCGGTCAAGGTGCCGCGCGAATTCGTCTTTATGGACCGCGCCGCGATCGGTTTGGGCGCGGTGTTCCTGCATCTGCGCGCCGAGCTGAATTTCTATAAATTATTCAATGAGGCGATCGAGAAATTCTCGCTTGAGCGGGTCGGCAAGCGACAGGCCGCTGCGCTCGAGCGGGCAGGGCTCTCTTAGAGTGGATCGCCTGACTTTGCCGCTTTGCTCCTCACAATGACGACGCACGGCGCTCAGCAGCACCCGCACTCTAGACCCTCGGCCCAAACCAGCGCGTTTTTCAGAAACGCGGGCGGCAGATCGTCTTCAACTACCGCGCCAAGCGGCTTGAAAATCTTATAGTGGTGACGACCGAGATCGCTCCAGAACACCACATGTGTCTCGATCGGCGGACAGCCGGGAACTGAGCAAGCAAGTTCGGATACCATGACGGTCTGTTCGGAGGGCAGCGCAAAGCGCGCCCGCGTCCAGCCGCGCAGGCGGTCGGTCACGGCGCTCTCGCCGGGGCTTTTCCTGGTAAAGCCAAGCATGGCACAACAACAGCAAGACGCGGATGGTCGGGTCAAGTAAGGATTTGGGACCCGGCCGAGCGGCCAATGCG
The DNA here is from genome assembly GCA_036267435.1 of Xanthobacteraceae bacterium. Classification (GTDB taxonomy): domain Bacteria; phylum Pseudomonadota; class Alphaproteobacteria; order Rhizobiales; family Xanthobacteraceae; genus BOG-931. The sequence goes on from DATAWA010000091.1 coordinate 44,880, forward strand.
ACTAGACGGCCGTGACAGGGAATGGGAGTGAACGCGGTGGGCGAAAAAGTTCTGGCCGCGGTCCGCACCGGGCCGAGCAAGACCGAAATCCGCGACTATCCGATGCCGGATATTCCGGAGGACGCGGCGCTGTTGAAAATGGAGGTCGGCGGCATCTGCGGCACCGACGTCAAGCTCTACAAGCATCCACCGTCTGCCGCGCCCGTCATCATGGGGCACGAGAACATCGGCGTCATTGCCAAAGCCGGGCGCGAATTCACCAGCCGCAAAGGGTTCAAAGAGGGCGACCTCGTTTTCGTCGAGCATTACGTGTCTTGCGGCAAATGCGAGTGGTGCCATGCCGGCCAATACCGGCATTGCGAGAACACCAATTGGCGCACCAATCCCGACGCCATCCGCTACGGCTACACGTCGGCGGCGAAGGCGCCGCATCTGTGGGGCGGCTTCGCGCAATATGTCTACCTGCCGTGGAACGCCGTGCTGCATCACGTGCCGAAAGGGGTGTCGGCGGAGCTTGCCGGCTTGGTGACGCCGATGGCGAACGGCGCCGAGTGGTCGCTGTTCGACGGCGGCGTCGGTTATAATTCGACGGTGCTCATTCAGGGCCCCGGCCAGCAGGGCCTGTCGCAAACGGTGATCTGCAAGCAGGCGGGCGCCGCATTGATCATCGTGACCGGGACCTCTAAGGACAAAGCGCGCCTGGAGGTCGCGAAAAAGCTCGGCGCCGATCACATCATCGATGTCACCAAGGAAGACCCGCTTGCCCGCATCATGGACATTACCGCCGGCAAAGGCGTCGACGTGGCGCTCGACTGCACCGCTGGCGCCGGCACCATTCCGATGCTGCTCGGCATCGAGGCGCTCAAGCGCAAAGGCGGCGTCATCGTCGCCCAGGGCGAAGTGGCGCAATTTCCCAATTTCCCGCTGGAAAAGTTCACCGTGAAATTCATCACCATGAAAAGCGCGCGTGGCCACAGCTACAAGGCCTGCGAGCTGGCTTTGGCGCAACTCGCCTCAAAGCGCTTCCCGCTAGACCTCGTTACCACCCACCGCTTCGGGCTTGCCGACGTCGATCTCGCCATCCGCTCGGTCGGCGGGGAGGGCGTGCCGGACGTCATTCACGCTTCCCTGATGCCGTGGCGGTGAGAAGAAACGCCCGCTCACTCCTGCGTGAGCGGGAATCCAAAATCGCCGAATTCGGAGTCCCCGCTTTCGCTGGGACGAGCGGACACGGATTATCTGGCCCCTGAACCCAAACGATCTTTGCTGGTTAGTATCGGTTATGTCGAAATATCTTGTCCGCAAATCGATTGCCGCATTGCAGAGAGAAGTGGCCGATCCCGAGGGGCAGTCGCTGTCGCACGACGACAGGGTATCGCTCAAGCGTAGCCTCACCGCCATTCACGTCGTCGCACTCGGCATCGGCGCCATCATCGGCGCCGGTATTTTTGTCCTCACTGGTCACGCCGCCGCCGCCAATGCCGGGCCGGCTATCACACTGTCCTTCGTACTCGGCGCCGTGGTCTGCGCCTGCGCCGGGCTGTGCTACGCGGAGATGGCGTCGACCGTTCCGGTCGCCGGCAGCGCTTACACTTATGCCTACGCGACGCTGGGCGAGCTGGTCGCCTGGATCATCGGCTGGGATCTCGTTCTCGAATATGCGCTCGGCTCAACCACCGTCGCCATAGGTTGGTCCGGCTATGTCGTCAGCTTTTTCAAGGATTTCGGCGTCATTCTGCCTATGCACTTTGCTTCCTCGCCGCTCGCCTACGACGCCGCCAAACACGCGTGGCATACGACTGGCGCTCTGATCAATGTGCCGGCCATGGTGGTGGCCGCCTTGCTGACCGGACTGCTTGTCGTCGGTGTCCATGAATCGGCGCGCATCAACAATGTCATTGTTGCCATCAAGCTCGTTATCATAGTGCTCTTCATCGCCGTCGCGGCGCCGTTCGTCTCGACCGCGCATTGGGTGACCGCGCATAATCCCGCTGGTGCCTTCATTCCGCCGAATCTGTCGCCCGGCGAGTTCGGCTGGAGCGGCGTGTTGCGCGGCGCCGCGGTCGTGTTCTTCGCCTATATCGGCTTCGACGCGGTGTCGACGGCCGCCCAGGAAACCAAGAATCCGCAACGCGACATGCCGATCGGCATTCTCGGCTCGCTCGCCATCTGCACCGTTCTCTACATCGCGGTCGGCTCCGTGCTGACCGGCATTGTTGCCTACGACAAGCTCAACGTGGCCGATCCGATTGCGGTCGGCATCGACGCCATCGGACTTACCTGGCTGTCGCCGGTCCTCAAGCTCGGCATCATTTTGGGCCTCACCTCGGTCATTCTGGTCGGGCTCCTCGGCCAGCCGCGCATCCTATACACCATGGCGCATGACGGGCTGTTTCCGCCCGTGGCGGCCAGAGTCCATCCGCGCTTTCACACGCCCTATATCACCACGATATTCACTGGCAGCATCGTTACCGTTCTCGCGGGCATCTTACCGATCGGGCTGGTCGGCGAACTCGTCTCGATCGGCACGCTGTTCGCCTTCGCGATCGTTTGCCTCGGCGTTCTGGCCCTGCGCATCAAACAGCCGCAGCTCCGCCGCCCATTCAAGACGCCCGCGGTCTTTATCGTGGCGCCGCTCGGCGCGGTCTCGGCGGTGTTCCTGATGTGTGGGCTGCCGCTCGACACTTGGCTGCGGCTCGCCGCCTGGTTCGTCATCGGAATTGGCGTTTATTTCGGCTACGGCGTCCGCCACAGCCGAGTGCAGAAAGAGAACGCGGGCTCGTCCGCTGCTTAGTCTAATTTGCCGAAGCGTCGCCGTACTCTTCGCCCCTCCTCGGACAGGGGGACCGAAGGCAGCACGTTAAGCCGCATCGCGAGACTGGGACACCGACTCCGTACGGCGCAGCGCTTGCCGGAGAAGAAGCGCCAAGCGACCCCGGAGCGTTGCGCGAAAACGACCGTTGCCGTAGGGGCGGATCATGCGGCGTGCTTCCAGACGGCGGGCCTGATCGAATGTAAGCCCGTCGGGCCGTACTCCGGAAGCCACCTCAATCAGCGAGTAAAGGTCGCCGCGCTTGAGCCCGCGGGAAATCCAATCACTGGCATCGAACGTCAGGGCTTTGATGATCAAGAAGAGAGCCGCCAAGAGGCCCATGAAAGAAACGTACACAATCCCCGACATGAGGCACCCACCAAATTCCAACAACCATCATAATTGAGAGCGAATCCCACGCAACAGCGCAGTACAATTTTGCACAGATGCCGCAATGCCGTCGCACTGCTCGCTCAGGGCGAATTTTCTTGCTTCGCAATCTACGGGAAGCAACCGGGGCAGGCGCGATTGCCGGACGTGACGGCTTCACCTTGACCCGCGCAGACAATATCGTGCCGGAACGACCGGGCGGCAAAATGTGAGCGGCGCGACGTCGCCGAATTCAAGCGAGGCGACTTGCTTTGCGGTCGCTATTGGGGTGGAGCGTCGGGAACAACAATGTCAACTCCAGCAATGCCGAAGCCGCGCGAAGTCAAAATCCGCGTGCATGATGGCGTCGAAATCGCTGTGGCGCTCTACATACCGGACGGCGACGGGCCTTTCCCCGTGGTGTTGGCGCCGTCGCCTTATCGATACGACAACAATTCGCTTCCCGCGGGCCCGCAATTTCTCTGGCGCGAAACCGGACCGATCGAACTCTATGTCGAGCGCGGCTACGTCTACGCCCATATGGATATTCGAGGCTGCGGCAAATCGGGTGGCGAATTCCGCCTGCTCGACCGCAATGAGCAGCATGATCTCTATGACGTCGTCGAGTGGCTCGGCCGGCAAGAATGGTCGAGTGGCAAGGTCGGCGGTATCGGCCAGTCCTATTTCTGCATGTCGCAATGGTGGATGGCGATACAGAAGCCGCCGTCGCTCGCCTGTATCTGCGCCTTCGACGGGCTGAACGATCCTTATCGCGCCAGCGTTTATCAGGGCGGCATGCTGGGCGATTTCTTCGGCGCCTATTGGTGGAACCAGAACCGCATCATCAACCGGCATCCGGCCAACGGCGAATATCCGCGCGAGCAGCCCTACGATTTGAATTTGCACGTCCAGGAGCATCCGACCTACGACGACTTCTGGCGCGAACGCTGCGCCGCCGAGCGCCTGGATGAGATCGAAGTGCCGCTCTATTCGGTCGGCGTGTGGGGCAAGGTCGACCTCCACACCCGCGGCAATATCGACGGCTTCCGCCGCGCGAAGGGGCCCAAAAAGCTGAAGATGATCGGTCCGGTCAATGCGTTCGTCGCCAACCGCGAGTTTAACAGTCGCGAAGTGCACGAAAGCATGCTGCTGCCGTTCTACGATCATTATCTGAAGGGAATGAAGACTGACTACGTCGATCGTCCATCCGTCGAGTATTTCGTCCGCGGCGCTGACGCCGTCCGCGCCAGCGAGGCATGGCCGCCGCCCGGCGCGCGCTACTTAACTTGGCATTTGAGCGGCCAAAAATCCGGCAGCGTCACCTCGCTCAACGACGGCACGCTCAGCCGTACGATCGCAAGCGGCGAGGATAAGACGTCGTATGCCTATCCCAATCCCGGCTGGATGATGGGTGTCGTTGGTTTCGGTCCCAATAACGCGCCAGATCCGGCGCGCCGCGTATTGACGTTCGCCACGGCGCCGCTCGAACGCGACATCGAGATCGCGGGGCCGATCAAGCTCACGCTCTATGCGTCGTCGACGCGCAACGACATGGATTTCTTCGTCAAGCTTTCCGAACAGATGCCACAAGCCGCGGAGGACCGCGGCAAAACGCTCAATCCAGCCTCATACTGGATCACCAAGGGCTGGCTGCGCGCCTCGCATCGCGCGCTCGACCCGCATAAATCGACGGAGATGGAGCCCTATCACACTCACGCCGATCCGCAGCCGATCGAACCGGGCAAGATCTACCGCTTCGACATCAGCATCGAGCCGATGGCGCATCGCTTCAAGAAGGGCAACCGCATGCGGCTGGAAATCGTGAACGGCGATTCGGTCGTCACCGACGTGCTGTGGACGCATTATTACGCGCCGAATAAGATCGGTACTGACACGATCCATCACTCGGCTGAGCATCCTTCCGCGTTGACGCTACCGGTGACGGAAGGCAATTAGGCGTGGCAGCGGCCAGGGGTGGACGAAATGTTGCCTGCGTCCGCGGATTGATATTACGGCGCCGGGGTCAGATCGCGTTCTGCAGGGTCGTAAAGATGTCGACCAGCCTGCTGCCGACGTCCTTGACGGCGGGAATGATGGCCAAGGCAATGCCGGAGGTGAGGAGCCCGTATTCGACAGCCGCCGTGCCGGACTCGTCTTTCAGGAAATGCTGTAATTGCTTCAACATTGGTTGCCTCGGTCCAATATTTGCTCGATGCATAACTCTATAACAAAAACCGCATGGTAAATGTATCGCATCGTGTATTAACGATGAACCGGTAAACGAGGAGCCCGCCGTACCTGTTTGTGCTCGCTCCGGCGGAAATGTCCTCGGCGGCGAATTGACCGCACCGATTAATCACGTAACCTTAGCTCCATACTGCTCAGGGCAAGCTTATGAAACTCGGATTTTTCATTATGCCGGTTCATCCGCCGGCGCGAAGCTATGCCGAGACACTGCGCGAAGACTGCGAGGCTTTTATTCTTGCCGACCGATTGGGCTACAGCGAAGGCTATTGCGGCGAGCATCTGACCGATCTCGCCGAAAACATTCCGAACAGCCTTACGTTCTGCGCCTCGCTCGCCGGCTATACCTCTTCGATCAAGCTCGGAACCGCGGTTGCCAATCTACCTTTCAGCCACCCGCTGCTCGTAGCGACCCAGGCGGCGCTCGTGGACAATCTGTTGCAGGGACGCTTTCTCCTCGGCATCGGCGCCGGGATCTTGCCGTCGGATGCCGAAGCGCTCGGATTGCTCTCGGCGGATCGCGGGGCGATGTTCGCTGAGGCCATCGATCATATTCTCGCGCTATGGGCCGGCGAGCCGCCATACGATCTTCGGGGCAAGTTCTGGAATATATCGACCGTCAAAACAGTATGGCCAGAGATTGGCATCGGTGGCGTGGTCAAACCATTTCAGAAACCGCATCCGCCTATACTCGGCACTTCGAGTGATCCGAATTCGAAGGGCTTGGTATTGCTCGGCCGGCGCGGCTGGTGGCCGATCTCCTCGCATTTTCTGCACGCCGAACATCTGCCGAGCCAGTGGATCAATTACGCACAGGGCTGCAGCGAAGGCGGCCGTAAACCGGACCGCGCCAATTGGCGGATCGCGCGGACCATCTTTGTAGGCGATGACGATGCCGTCGCGCGCGCCTATGCCGGCGACGATCCGAAAAGCCCCTATCGCTTTTATATGAGCCAGCTCACGTCGAAACTGAAGAAAGGAAAGCGGCTCGGCGGTTTCAAATCACGCCCGGAAATGAGCGACGACGAAGTTACGCTGGATTATATTTTCGGCAATCTAGTCATTCGCGGCAGCGTTAGCCGAGTGGTCGACGGCATCCTGGCGCTGCATGAAAAGATCGGCGACTTCGGCACGCTGCTCTACTGCGGCATGGACTGGGCCGACGCTGCCTTGGCAAGGCGATCGATGGAACTAATGGCCGAGAAAGTGATGCCGGCGGTCAATGCCGCGCTCGGCAAACCGGCTGCGGCCGAATAGCGGGCGCGCAACATCGCCCCCATATAGGCGGTTGCTTCCTTTGCATCGGAGCCGATCGTGTCGCAGCCGCTCACAGTTTCTATTCCGCATCGCCTCGGCAAAGAGGAGGCGCTGCGGCGTCTCCAGGCGGGGATAGACAAAGTTCGCGCAAATTACGGCCACTTATTTGCTGTGCAAGAGGAGAGCTGGGCCGGCAATCTTCTGCGATTTCGTGTCAGCGCACTCGGCCAGGCGGCGAGCGGCACGCTCGAGGTTCTGGAGGACCGCGTCGATTTACAGCTCCACCTGCCCTGGCTGTTGGCGCGGCTTGCCGGCGCCATCCAGCCTCTCGTCCGCAAGGAAGGTACACTCCTGTTGGAGAAAAAATAAATAATCGGGCGCGACCTCGCGACCGCGCCGGAGTAAGATGTCTCGTAATCCGTCAGTAAGCGACAGTCAGCTTCAAGGTTGGCCCGCTATAGACGCGATCCAGACTGGTTCCGGCGCCGGTCGAGTTGAAACCGCGAAGCGCTTTCCAGTAGCCGTCGATGCGATAGTTCAGGCTCAGTTTGGAACTCTGGCTTATCATATAAGCGAGTCCGACTTGTCCATCCGCGTTGAACACCGTGTTGTTGGTCGAACTGCTGACCGCAATTGGGCAGCCTGACAAGCAGACGGGTACAGGGCCGGGAAATCCGCCCGTTACGGTCGTTACGCTCTGATTAGCCGAGCCGCTGCCCCAGAGCGCCGCCACTCCGCCGTTATACTCGATCGACAATGCGCCCTGTAGCGGTATGCTGCCCTGGATTGCGGCGCGCGGGCCCGCTCCGATCCATTTGTTGGTCTGTTGATAATTGAACGTCTGGTTCGGCGGCGAAACAACCGGCATCGTAAACGGGCCTGCTACGCCGTTTGTCTGTCCCCAGATGTCGGCGACGCGCAAACCGAATTTCAATTGCGTAGGATTGCCGATATTGAGGTCGCGTCCGACCATGAAATCGGCTTCCCAGCTATCCTCTTTGCGGTTCGCCGAATTGTTGCCTGTCGTCGTGCCCGCCGCGAAGATGGCTGTCTCCGGGCCGCCGCCTGAGTTGGAGCCGTTTCCCATGTAGCGAAAACCTGCGCTGACATGCCATGGCGACGATGCGAATTTGTAGTCGACGCCCAACGCGCCCTGCCATCCCCATCTTTTGGCATCAAGGTCGAACGGCGGGTTGTTGAAACCCGGCACGAACGGATCGCCCGACATATAGGAACCACCGCCTTCGAGCCACCACGTGGTGACTGCGGGTGTCGGCGGCGGTGGTGGCGGTACCTTCATCTTCAGCGCCATGTCGGCAGCTATCGCGGGCGGCATCGCCGCGTACAGCGCCAAACTCGAAATACCGGCGAGCAAAACAAGTTTTGTTGTGCGCATGACCGAAACGCCCCTTTTGGTCAATTCGCTTATCCCGTCAAAACAGCCATAATGCAGTCACGATGACTCCTTTTACCGTACTCGTTTGTGCGGCATGCTCCACCATGATTTGTTGTTGAAACGTCTCTTCGGTAGGCCTGTGACAAATTTGAAACAAAAAATATGTCTAGAAGGAAATATCGGACGTGCCGGACCGCAAAGCCGCGTGCCGCGATGGTAACACTTTCCGCCGACGATCACTCCGAGTCTGCTCCATCGCCCAAGTCTGGGTTGATCTGGATTGCCTCCTATCCGAAGTCCGGAAACACCTGGGTGCGGATGTTTCTGTCTACACTCGCTTCGATCCTCGACGGCGAGACCGAAAAGCTCGAGCTCAACGCGCTCACGCGGTATTCTCACTCCGCCGATTTTCTGGTTCACTTCGAAGAGGTGCTCGGTTTCAAGCCGACCGCTCGACACCGCGACGAAATCGCCGCGACGCGCCAACGGGTGCAACAGAAAATCGCCGACACATTTGAGGGCTTGATCTTTCTCAAAACGCATAATGCACTGCTGGTTGATCGCGGCAATTCGGTGATCAATTTCGCTGTCACGTCGGGTGCGGTCTATATCGTTCGCAATCCGCTCGATGTGGCAATTTCGCTCGCTCATCACGGCGGCTATGGCATCGATCAGGCGATCGAAACCATGGCCGCAGACGATACCGAAACGCCGGTCGATGACATCCTCGTCCACGAGATGTGGAGCTCATGGAGCCGTCACGTCGGGAGCTGGACGCGTAGGCCGCATCCAGCAATCCATGTCATGCGCTATGAGGACATGCTCGACGATCCGCTTGCGTCGTTCTCCGTTCTGGCGAGGCATTTGCAGCTTGCCGCGAGGCCGGAACAAATCGCGCTGGCGGTAGAGCGCTCATCGTTCGACAAGCTTCAGGATGAGGAAGCGCGCGAGGGATTCAAGGAAAGGCCCGAACGGGCCGAGCGGTTTTTTCGCGAAGGCCGCGCTGGGCAATGGCGCGAGATGCTGACACCACGGCAGATCGATCGCATCATTGCCGGCCACCGCGAGCAGATGGCACGGTTTGGCTATTGGCCGCTTCCGTGAATGCCGGCGGTTAAAAATCGCGGCGCGTCGTTACAGCCGCTCGGCAAGGAAACGCATCAGCCGCGGCGCCAGAAACCCGCCAAAGCTGCCGGGCTCGTCGATCGGATCGTTCATCCAATAATGCGGGGCACCGTGCACGATCGCAGGCCGTACGAAAAAGCCGGCCTGCTTGAGGGCGAGTTCAAATGGATCGGTCTGCAGCCTGCGGTCGACGAGCGTGTCTTCGGTGCCGGTGACGAGCAGGACGCCGAGGGTATTATTGGCAAATGTGGCGTAGCTGATCGGCGAAGCGTCGAAATAAAGCTGCCGATTTTCCATCGGCGGCACGCCCATGAATTTTTCGAAATTATTGTCGCGGCCGCCCTGCACCTGATAATTCGTCCACATCGCCACCGCGTCATAAATCCCGTAGACGCCGATGAGCGCTTTCACGCTCGGATCGGTCGATGCAAACGCATCTTGCGGGTAGCCGCCGGCGAATTTCTTGCCGGACAGCGCCGCCAGCGCCGCAAGGTGCGCGCCGGCCGAGGCGCCGAGGAGCCCAATCCGCGCCGGATCGATGCCGAAGCTGCCGGCCTTGCCGCGCAAGAATTGCACGCCGGCGAGCACGTCCTGCACCGCTTCCGGAAACGTCTTGCCCTTGGTCGCCAGCCGGTAGCTGATGGCGAACACCGCGATGCCGAGCGCCGCGAGATAGGGGCCCCAATATTGGAACGCGTTGCGCGCGCCGGCGACCCAGCCGCCGCCGTGCACCGCGACCACAGCCGGGGCGGCCTTGGAGCCTTTCGGCAAGAACAAATCGCCGGCCAGCTCGATGCCGTCGTGGCTGGCATAGGCGACGCCGTTGTGGATGGTGACGTTGTCGTCCGTCATTTTTTGCCTCCTGCTTTTACCGTCACGCAATGCCAAATGGCCGCTTGCGTGGTAGAAGAATGGACTGAAGACGAAAAGTCCAGGGGAGGGCCTGTTGCAAGCTGGTGCGGGCGTTGCGGGATCGGTTGTCGTCGACGGCACACGAATCGATCTGATCGAGCGCGGCGCCGGTCGCCCGCTATTGTTGCTCCATGCCGAGAACGGCATTGAGCCGGCCATGGCGGCGGTCGACGCGCTGGCTTTGAGCGCGCACGTCATCGCACCCACGCACCCCGGCTTTGGCCGTTCCGAATTGGCTCCGGGCATGCGCAGCGTCGACGATTTGTCCTATTTTTATCTCGATGTTCTGGACCAGCTCGATCTTCATGACACCGTCGTGGTCGGAGTGTCGCTCGGTGCCTGGATTGCCGCAGAGATCGCAGTGAAATCTACTGCGCGAATATCGCGTCTGGTCATGGCCAATGCGGTCGGTGTCAAAGTCGGCGACCGGGAAACGCGCGACATCGCCGATATCTTCGCGCTCACCGACCAGGAATATCTCGACCTTGTCTACGCCGATCCGCTAACCGGACGACGCGACTACAAGGCATTGGCGGATGCCGAAGTGCTGGCCGCCGCGCGCGCCCGCGAAGCCACGGCGCGCTTTGCCTGGAATCCCTACTTTCACAATCCGCGGCTTAAAAGCCGGCTGCACCGCATCCGCATTCCGACCTTATTCTTGTGGGGCAATCGCGATCGCATGCTCAGCGAAGCTTACGGCCGCGCCTATTGCGCGATGATCCCCGGTGCCGATTTCGAGCTGATCGATCGCGCTGGACACTTTCCGCATCAGGAGCAGCCGAAGGTCTTCGCGGAACGGGTTCTGGCGTTTGCTGGAAACAAGTGAATACGTCATTCCGGGGCCGAGCAAGGCGAGGAGCCCGGAATCCATATCCACGGTCCTTGGAGATTGGCACTGTCTCGTGAAGACTTTAATGTCAGCGGCTATGGATTCCGGGCTCGGACCTTCAGTCCGCCCCGGAATGACGGCAGGGTAGGAAACCTCCCATGAGAGTCTATCAGTTCAGCGAGCAGGCCTATTATCCGACCTGGAACGATCATTCGGGCTCGCTGCGCGTGATCTTGCCAAACCGCAAATGCGATCCGCGGGTCGCCGCTGATCTGTTTCACCGTTATTACGACGAATACCAGCTCTGCGACGAGCTTGGTCTCGACATCATGCTCAACGAGCACCACCAGACCGCGACCTGCATGTCGTCCGCCGTTGTCATCGGCTTGGCTGTGCTGGCACGCGCCACCAAGAAATCACGGCTTTTGGTGCTCGGCTATCCGATCGGGCATCGACCCGATCCATTGCGCGTCGCGGAGGAGTTGTCGACCATCGATGTGATCTCGCACGGCCGCCTCGACATGGGCTTCATCAAGGGCATTCCGTACGAGATTCCCGCGTCCAATCGCAATCCGACCGAGTTGATGGACCGCTTTTGGGAGGCGCATGATTTCATCATCAAGGCGATGACAACGCACGACGGCACGTTCAACTGGGAAGGCGAGTTCTTTCATTATCGGCAGGTCAACGTCTGGCCGCGGGTGTGGCAGGAGCCGCATCCGCCGATCTGGTCGACGACCGGCTCGTCGACGCAGGCGCGCGTTCTCGGCGAGCGTGGCTATGTCATGGCGACGCTTGGCACCGGCTTCGGCACCCGCAAGCTCTACGACGCGTATCGCAAAGGCTATGTCGCAAAATTCGGCCGCGCGCCGGGCGCCGACCGCTTCGCTTATCTCGGCCTCGTCGCGGTCGCGCACGACAAAGAGGAGGCGCGCAAGCGCGGCGATCTGATCGCCGGCTATTTGCGCACCAGCGCCATCGTGCACGTGCCGTTTCGCAACCCGCCGGGCTACGTCTCGGCGGAAGACAATGCGCGTCTGCTGCGCGGCGAAACGCCGCCGCGCGGCTTAACCAGGGACGGCCGAGCCATCAATATCCACGCCACCGGCGTCGACGATCTGATCGATGCCGGCGTTCTGTTCTGCGGCACGCCGGACGAGGTTTGCGAACAGATCGTCGCGTTCTGCGAACATTGCGGCGGCATGGGCAACCTCCTGATGATGGGGCAGGCCGGCTTTCTCACCCACGAGCAGACCGTCGATAATCTGACGCTGTTCTCCCGCGAGGTACTGCCGCGGCTCAAAGCCTACCAGCAGCCCGACGCCGAGGCAGCGGCCAAGGCCGTGGCGGCATAGGCGGCTGCGGCCTAGCGTCCGGATTCCGAAGTCCGCGAGGTTGTGCGGCACGCCCGGGGGTCAACTTCGGAGTCGAAAGGATACCCAGAAGCGTAAAATCTAGTGTGGCCTTGTCAGAAATCCGGCCTGCTGGCGTTGCCGAAATAATGGCGCGGACATCGAAACCACCATACTAGACAACCGGTGTTGAATGCGGGATGAAGCCACTTCATCGGCTGCCGATCGGGTAATTTGAGATCATGACGACACGTATCACCATCCGCAGGCCGGACGATTGGCACCTGCATGTGCGCGATGGCGAAATGCTCAAGGCGGTTTTGCCTTATACGGCAAAGCATTTCGCCCGTGCGATCCTGATGCCGAACCTGGTCCCCCCGGTGCGGACCACGGCGGATTGCATTGCCTATCGCGAGCGGGTGATGGCGGCGCTGCCGTCCGGCTCGAAATTCAAGCCGCTGATGACCTGCTATCTGACTGACGATACCGATCCCGACGACGTCGAGCGCGGCTTTCGCGACGGTGTCTTCACCGGCGTCAAGCTCTATCCGGCCAATGCGACGACCAACTCGACTGCCGGAGTGACCAACTACGCCAGGGTCATGCGCGTCTTGGAGCGCATGGAAAAGCTCGACATGCCGTTTCTCATGCACGGCGAGGATACCGATCCCGATGTCGATATTTTCGATCGCGAGAAGGCGTTTATCGATCGGCATCTGTCGCAATGGACCAAGCGATTTCCCAAGCTGCGATTTATCCTCGAACACCTATCCTCCAAAGACGGCGTCGATTTCGTCAAAAGCGCCGCGCCGCAAGTCGGCGGCACGATCACGCCCTACCACATGATGCTGACGCGCAACGACTGGTTCGGCCACGGTCTGAAGCCGTACATGTATGTCATGCCGGTCATCAAGACCGCGCGCGACCGCGCCGCACTGCGCAAGGCGGCGACATCGGGTGAGATCTGTTATTTTCTCGGCACCGACTCCGCGCCGCATCCCTATGCCAGGAAAGTCTCGACCAACGGCGTGCCGGGCATGTTCAACGCACCGGTTGCGATCGAGACCTATACCCAAGTGTTCGAGGAAGAGGGTGCGCTCGACAAGCTCGAGGCCTTTGCTTCGCTCAATGGGCCGAAGCATTACCGCATGCCGGCGAACGAGGACACTATCACGCTGGAGAAGTCGCCCTGGACGGCGCCGGCGGAGGTCGAGGTGGCGGGGCCCGACGAGCGCGCCTTGGTTTATCGGGGCGGCGAGACCATCCCGTGGAAGGTGGTAGGATGACGCGACGGTTTGCAGCGCTTCAAGATTTTCGGATGACCACGTGAGACAACGATGACAGGCTTTCCCGACAAAGAGGTGATCGCCGAACTGACGGCGAAAATGCTGCTTGAGGTCGATGCCGTACGCTTCATGGACGACAAGCCTTTCATCTACACCTCCGGCTGGGCGAGCCCGGTCTACACCGACTGCCGCCGGCTCATTTCGTTTCCACGCGTGCGCAGCACGCTGATCGATTTCGGCGTCAGCACGGTCCTCCGCGACATTGGCTTTGAGCAGTTCGATGCCGTTGCCGGTGGCGAGACGGCCGGCATTCCGTTCGCCGCGTGGATGGCGGATCGCTTGATGCTGCCGATGCAATACGTGCGCAAGAAGCCGAAAGGATTTGGCCGCAACGCCCAGATCGAAGGACACCTTGAAGAAGGCGATCGCGTGCTGCTGGTCGAGGATATGACGACTGACGGCCGCAGCAAGGTCAACTTCTGTCACGCGCTGCGGACCGCCGGTGCGGTCGTCGACCACGTCTTCGTGTTCTTCTTTTACGACATTTTTCCCGAGGGCAAGAAAATCCTGAGCGACCTCGGCGTCACGCTGCATGCGCTCGCTACGTGGTGGGACGTCTTGGAGGTGGCCAAGAAAAGCGGCAAGTTCGACAAGGCCAAGCTCAAGGAAGTGGAAAAATTCATGAAGGATCCCGCCGCGTGGTCGAAGGCGCATGGCGGCGCCGCGCAGGCGGCGGAGTAAGGGATAGGGAAGAAATGGCAAACCAGGTTGCGGATGTCATCGTCGTCGGCGCCGGCAACGCGGCGTTTTGCGCAGCGTTGGCGGCGCAAGAGCAAGGCGCCACGGTCATCATGTGCGAGGCTGCGCCGGAGGACGAATCCGGCGGTAACAGCCGCTTTACCGCCGGCTCGATCCGGGTCGTCTACAACGGCATCGACGACATCAAGACGCTGGTACCCGACCTCACGCCGGCGGAAATCGAGACCACCGATTTTGGCACCTACACCGCCGAGCAGTTCTATGACGACATGGCGCGGGTGACGCAGAACCGCGCCGATCCCGATCTGGTCGAGCTTCTCGTCACCAAGAGCTTCGACTCGCTGAACTGGATGCGGCAAAAGGGCGTGCGGCTCATCCCGATCTACGGCCGACAGGCTTTCAAGATCGACGGCAAGTTCAAGTTCTGGGGCGGCCTGACCGTCGAGTCGGTCGGTGGCGGGCCCGGCCTCGTCAACCAGCTCACCGCGGCGGCGAAAAAGCGTGGCATCGACATCCGCTATTCGACGCGCGGTCTCGGCCTCTTGTTCGACGGCAGCCGCGTCGAGGGTGTGCGCGTGCGGCAAGAGGGCGAGGTGCGCGAATTGCGCGCCAAATCCGTGGTGCTCGCTTGTGGCGGCTTCGAGGCCAATCCGGAATGGCGCACCCGTTATCTCGGACCTGGCTGGGATCTCGCCAAGGTGCGCGGCAGCCGCTTCAACACCGGCGACGGCATCCGCATGGCGCTTGATATCGGCGCCGCGCCGCGCGGTAACTGGTCGGGCTGCCACGCTGTCCAGTGGGAGATGAATGCGCCCGAGTTCGGCGACCTCGCGGTCGGCGATCAATTCCAGAAACACTCCTATCCGTTTTCGATCCTGGTCAACGCCACCGGCAAGCGCTTTGTCGACGAAGGCGCCGATTTCCGCAATTACACTTATGCCAAGTACGGCCGCGTGGTGCTAGAACAGCCCGGCCAATTCGCCTGGCAGATTTTCGACCAGAAGACCAAGCACCTGCAGCGTGACGAATACCGCATCCGGCAAATCACCAAAGTCACGGCGAATACCATCGAGGAATTCGCGCAGAAGCTCGAAGGCGTCAACGCGGACGAGTTCCTCAAGATGATCAAGGAATACAACGCCGCGGTGAAGACCGACGTGCCGTTCAATCCGAACATCAAGGACGGCCGCGGCACGACCGGGCTTGCGATCAACAAGAGCAACTGGGCCAACACCATCGATGCGCCGCCGTTCGAAGGCTACGCCGTGACCTGCGGCGTCACCTTCACCTTCGGCGGATTGCGCATCAATACCGACGGCGAAGTTCTCAACACCGACTACCAGCCGATCCGCGGTCTCCACGCCGCCGGCGAACTGGTCGGCGGATTGTTCTACTTCAACTATCCGGGCGGATCGGGCCTGATCTCCGGCACGGTGTTCGGCAGAATCGCCGGCTCTTCCGCCGGCCGCGCTAGGAACTGACCGGCGCGGATATGGATGCGAAAGTCGGACGTTCCCTCAATCGGCTCTCGGCAAGCAAGATCGCGGACGCCATCGCCGCGGGCACGACGAACAGCGAGGCGGTGGTACGCGATTGCCTGGCGCGGATTGCCGCGCGTGACGGCACGGTCAAGGCCTGGGTGAATTTCGATCCGGAACGGGCGATCATTCAGGCCCGCGAACTCGATCGCGGACCGCGGCGCGGGCCGCTTCACGGCGTTCCCGTCGGCCTGAAAGACACGATCGATACGTTCGACATGCCGACCGAGATGGGATCGCCGATCTATGGCGGCAACCGCCCGCGCAGCGATGCATCCTGCGTCGCGCTGTTGCGCCGCGCCGGCGCGATCATTCTCGGCAAGACCGCCACTTGCGAATTCGCCGGGAGCGCGCCGCCGGAAACCACCAACCCGCATAATGCCGCGCATACGCCGGGTGGCTCTTCGAGCGGGTCGGCGGCGGCCGTGGCCGATTTCATGGTGCCGGCGGCGCTCGGCACGCAAACCGGCGGCTCGGTGC
This sequence comes from Xanthobacteraceae bacterium, assembly GCA_036267435.1. GTDB lineage: Bacteria > Pseudomonadota > Alphaproteobacteria > Rhizobiales > Xanthobacteraceae > BOG-931. The sequence continues at coordinate 61,239 of DATAWA010000091.1, forward strand.
TGCGGCCTTCCTCGTTCTGCGGTGTGTTCGGTTATAAGCCGACTTACAATACGATCAACGAAGCTGGAGTCTGGCCGGCTGCGGCTTCGATCGACACCATCGGCTGGCTGTCGCGTTCGATCGAGGACATCGCGCTCTTGACCGTCGTACTGCGCATGGAACAACCGAAGCGGCTAGAAGCAATGAGCTCGGCGCCGCGCATTGGCGTGTGGCGCACCGATTTATGGGATACGGCGCAACCGGAAACCAAAGCGGCGCTGGCCGATGCAGCCGCCGAACTCGGCAAACGGGGCGCGACGGTGCACGACGTCGATCTGCCCGGCGCCTTCACCGGCTTGTACGCGATCGCTCGTTCCACAATCGGCTTCTACGAGCGTGCCGCCTGCATGGCCTATTTCTGGGATCAAGAGCGCGAGCGCCTGTCGCCGCAGATGCGCCGCTACATCGAGAACGGTCATAAGATTTCGCGCGACGACTACGTCGCCGGATTGCGGCGCCTCGACGAATGCCGCAAGCTTTTGGCGCCGGCGTTCGAGCAATTCGATGTCCTGCTCGTGCCATGCGTGCCGGGCGAGGCGCCGAAAGGTCTCAGCGCAACCGGCGATCCCTCGATGCAGGCGATCTGGACGGCCTTGCACACCCCGACCATGACGCTGCCGACGCATCGCGGTCCCAACAATCTGCCGGTCGGCATCCAACTTGTGGCGCAGCGTTACGATGACGATCGCTTGTTCGCTTGTGCCGCCTGGATCTGGGACAAGATCGGCGCGCCGGATCTGGTCGGCGTCGGATGATCGCTATCGCGCACGCGAGGCTTGCCAGCTCCGCTTAGACCGCGCAAGAGTTAGCGATCATCGGCGGCGCGCGTGAACGGGCCGAACGGGCGCGAGTGTCATCAGTGACTGAAGTTATCGGTGCGCGCATCCTCCGCCTGGAAGATCAGGCGCTTTTGACCGGCAATGGCCGTTTCGTCGATGATATTGCCGCGGCCGGCGCGCTGACCGCGGCATTCGTGCGCAGCCCGCATCCGCACGCCCTGATCCGCGGCCTCGACGCCAATGCGGCTCGCGGACTGCCGGGCGTCGTCGCGGTGCTTGCGCTCGACGATCTCGCGCCGGTGCTAAAGCGGCGGCGGATGGTGCGCACCTCAAATTCGGGCACTAAGCTCGACCGAAGCTGGGCGTTTGCGCTGGCCGACGGCGAGGTGTCCTTCGTTGGCGAGCCGGTGGCGATCGTTCTCGCCGAGGACCGCTATATCGCCGAAGACGCTGCCGCACTGGTGGCCGTCGATTACGACGTGCTGCCTGCGGCAATCGATTGCCGGATCGAAGCGGCGCCGCCGGTGCGGCGCGAGCTCACTTCGAACGCGGTGATTGCCTACAAGGTTGCTTACGGCGACATCGATGCGGCCTTCGCCGAGGCGGCGCATGTGGTGCGCGACGATCTATGGGCGCATCGCGGCGCCGGACATTCGATGGAAGGCCGCGGCATTCTGGCGCAAATCTCCGACCGTGAGACCGTGGTGTGGGCTTCGACGCAAAAGCCGCACGACCTTCGCACTGCTTTCGCCGACTATATCGACCTCGACGAAGCACGGCTGCGGGTGGCTACGCCCGATGTCGGCGGCGGCTTCGGGCCGAAGCTCTGCGTCTATCCCGAAGACGTGGCGGTCGTCGCCGCCGCGACATTGCTGCGCCGCTCGGTCAAGTGGATCGAGGATCGCCACGAGCATTTCACAAATGCGGCGCAGGAGCGCGACCAATACTGGTCGGTCGAGTTGGCCGCCGATGCCGACGGCCGTATGCGCGGTTTGCGCGGCCGGCTCGTTCACGACATCGGCGCCTATGCGCTGCAGGACGTCAACATCCCATACAATTCCGCCACCACGCTCTCCGGACCTTATGTCGTCCCGGCGCTGGCGATCGATGTGGTGGCGGCGCACACCAACAAGGCGCCGGTATCGTCGGTGCGGGGCGCAGGCTACCCACAGGCTGCGTTCGCGATGGAGCGCATGCTGGATCGGATGGCGCGCAAGCTCGATGTCGACCGTGCGGAATTGCGCCGCCGCAACCTCATCCCGGCGGAAAAAATGCCGTACCTCAAGCCGCTGAAGGCGCGCTCCGGCGAGCAGGTGCAATACGACAGCGGCGATTATCCCGGCTGCCAAGCCACGATTCTGTCCGCCGCCGGCTGGGACGATTTTCCGCGCCGGCAAGCCGAAGCCCGCGCGCAGCAACGCTATATCGGAATTGGATTGGCTCATGGCATCAAAGGCACCGGCCGCGGTCCATTCGAATTCGGCAATGTGCGGGTGTCGGCAACCGGGCATATTACGGTCTCGACCGGCGCCGCGCCGATGGGGCAGGGGCTCGCGACCGCGCTGGCGCAGATTTGCGCTGAGGCCTTCGACGTGCAGGCCAAGGATGTCAGCGTAATTGCCGGTGACACGGCGGCGGCGCCGCTCGGGCTCGGCGGCTTCGCCAGCCGGCAGACAGTGACGGCAGGCTCTTCGGTGAAGATTGCCGCGGAAGCGGTCGCAGCCAAGGCGCGCAAGCTTGCGAGCCATATGCTGGAAGCGGCGGAAGAGGACCTCGAAATCGTCGACGGCGAAGTGCGCGTCGTCGGAGCGCCGCAGCTTGCCGTCAAGCTCAGCGAACTGGCGCGCGTGCTCAAAGGCGCGCCGGGCTACGGCTTCCCACCGGATATCGACCCCGGCCTCGAAGCCAGCGCGACCTTTCGCATCGACCAGCTCGCTTACACCAATGCCTGTCACGTCGTCGAAGTCGAGGTCGATATCGAGACCGGCGGCGTACGTATTCTGCGCTATAGCGCGCTTTCTGACGCCGGCCGCCTGGTCAATCCGCTGATCGTTGAAGGTCAGGTGCACGGCGGTATTGCCCATGGGGTGGGCAATGCCATTCTCGAATGGATGGGCTATGACGCCGCAGGGCAGCCCGTGACCACGACATTTGCGGATTATGTGATGGCGACCGCGACCGAACTGCCGAGTTTCGAGACGCTTTATAAGGAATCGCCATCGCCGCATAATCCGCTGGGGGTCAAGGGCGTCGGCGAGGTCGGCGTCATTCCCGCCGCCGCCGCGGTGGTCTCGGCGATCGAGGATGCGCTGTCGCCGTTCAAGGTACGCATTTCGCAAATGCCGATCATGCCCTATGAGCTTGTTGAACTGATCGGCAAAACCGCGACAGGATAAGCCCGCCCGGGGAAGAGGAGAATCGAATGATACGTTTCAAAGCCGCCGCACGGATGCTGCTGTGGTCGGTGCTGCTCCTGTCGGCTGTTGTCGCGGCGCGCGCCGAGACATTTCCGTCGCGACCCATTCACCTCATCCTGCCCTTCCAGCCGGGCGGTATCGTCGATTTCGCCGGACGGGGTCTGGCGCAGAAGCTCGGCGACGCGCTGGGGCAGACAATCGTCCCCGATAATAAGCCGGGCGCAGGCGGCATCGTTGGCCTCGATTATGTCGCCCATTCAGATCCGGACGGCTATAACATCGTGCTGATCGACCCTAGCGTTGTCATCAATCCGACGCTGCAGAAGTCGTTGCCATTTGATCTTTTCAAGAACTTGACGACGGTTTCGATCATTAATTCGTCGCCCGAGGTTCTGGTCGTGGCGCCGCAGCTTGGCATCAAGACCTACCAGGAGCTCGTCGCCTACGGCAAAGCCAATCCCGGGAAGCTCAATTATGCGTCGGCGGGCGTCGGGACGACCCCCCATCTTGCTGCCGCGATGTGGGCCCAACGCACCGGAATCACCGCGGTGCACGTGCCGTACAAAGGCGTGGGTCCGTCGTACGTCGACCTGATGAGTAACAAGGTGCAGTTGGAGTTTTCCAGCATCGCCGGCGCGTTGCCGTTCACCTCGAAAGGCAGCGTCATCGCTCTCGCTACCACGGGCTCGAAACGCTCGCCGGTCTATCCCGATCTGCCGACGGTGTCGGAATTCCTTCCCGGCTACGACGTCGATCTCTGGCTCGGCGTCTACGCGGCGGCCGGAACGCCGCCGGACGTTCTCGCCAAGCTCAACAGCGGGATCGCCAAGGCGCTGCAGGACGACCAACTCAAAGCCGCCTTCGCCAAGTTCGGGCTTACACCGCGCGGCACCAGCCTCGACGAGGGTGCGGCCTTCACCAAGTCGGAATACGAGAAATGGAAGAAGGTCATCGCCGACGGTCACATCACGCTCGATTGAACACGATATGAACGCAGCGGGCACGACAAATCCTTGGCCGACCGAATTGCGGCTGCACAAGGATCGCAAGACGCTCACCGTCGCCTTTGACGGCGGTGAGCGCTTCGATCTCGCGGCCGAATACTTGCGCGTGCGCTCACCGAGCGCCGAGGTGCAGGGCCATTCGCCGAGCGAGCGGCGCACGGTTGGCGGCAAGCAGAATGTGCAAATCCTCGAATTGCATCCGGTCGGCAACTACGCCGTCCGGATCGTATTCGACGACATGCACTCGACGGGCATTTTCAGCTGGGATTATCTGTTCGAGCTCGGCCACAATCGCGACGGCTACTGGCAAGCCTATCTCGCGGAGCTTGCGGAGAAGAAGCTGTTCCGTGCGCCGCAGTGATGCGGAAGGTGCGCCGATCCGTAGATTTGCTTACGCATATCAGGCAGCACACTTGGGACGACCGCGCTCGGCGCGCCGGCCTTGTCAACGATCGGTCAACTTACCTCGGGCATGATCGGGACAGTGTCTGGGTGGGGCGTAGATGGGGCGCCGTCCGGCATCAGAACGGCCTCGGTTCCTCTCCCTCGGAATCGGGGCCGCTCGTTTTCCGGCAGGTTGGGCGAAGTCGGCTCCCCGCACGTGATCCGTACCTCTACATGGCAAAGCTTTGCCTCCGATCGCATCCCAGAGAATCTTTTGGTCTTGGCCGACATGATTGGTGGAAGGTTTTAGTCGGCTCATGCCTCCCACTTGGCAGGCCTGCGGCTAAAGGCTGCCGTGGCCGCTCGGTGCTGGCGCGGGCCCGCTCTCTTCGTCTAAGATCGAGGGGGCGGCCGAAAGTGCCGCCGATGAGGGAGGACTACCAATGAAGTTTCGTGGCTTCACGGCGTTAGCGTTGGCTACAGGTCTTTTTGCTGCGGGCGTCGCTTACGCCCAGCAACAGCCGCCCGCGGGGGCGCCAGACCTCAATGCCATAGCCCCGCAAATGCCATTCAATCTGCCGTTCGGGGCGCCGATCAATCTCGAGAAGGCCCAGGCCTTGGTTCAGGCGGCCATGGCCGAGGCCAACAAGCGGGGTTGGCCCGAAGATTTCGCCGTCGTCGATTGGGGCGGCAATCTGGTGGCCTTCGCACGGATGGATGGCGCGCAGCTCGCGTCCATCGCCATTGCCGAGCACAAGGCGCGCACTGCGGCTCGGTATCGCCGTCCCACGGTGGCGTTCGAGAACGGGGTGCAAAAGTTCGGCTTCAATTACCTCCTGACACTCGATGACGTGATCGCCTCCCGCGGCGGCATTCCGCTGGTGGACGGCGGCAAGATCATCGGGGCAATCGGCTGCTCCGGCGGCACCGGCGCGCAGGACGAGGCGCTGTGCAAGGCAGCGGTCGATGCGGTCATGAAATAGTCGGCTCCTGAGTCGGCCATCGTCATCGGCAGAAGTTCGTCGGCACGGGGGCGGCAGCGATGCCGCCCTCGTTGCGTCATAGAATCGGTTATGAAGGAGGAGATCGAATCAGATCGAACCGGGCCGGCGAGGAATGTGGCGCAATCCCCTATATCGCGGTGTGCTTTATTTGCTCGCAGGCGGTCTGGTATTTGCCATGCCCCGGCTTGCCGCCGCTCAGGCCAATGCGCCGCTTTCGGTTCCGGGGAGCGTGGCGGCGATCGAACAATATCGCGGCGCGCTCGATATCTACGAGCGGGCGCATACGGCGTATGCCGCGGCCGCGACCGCTTATTGGCATGAGATCGCCGCTAAACGGCAATTGCGCAACGCCAAACGTGCGAGCGGCGCGCCACTGTCGATCGACGATTACGTATTGGCGCAGCCGCCCGTCTATACCGGACCGCCGAAGCCGCGCAATCCGCTGGCGCCGGAAGTCCCGCTGCGGCCGATCTATGTGCCCGTCGTCACCGATTTCATTGCGGCGGCGGCGCGTGAGTTCAAATTCGTTCCGCAAATGCCGCAGACCGACGATCAGTTCAAGCGCGCCTATGCGCGGGTGGCGCTGGCGGCGGGCCTGACCCCCGATCAAATCGTGCGTATCTACAGCTTCGAGGCGACCGGCAACGGCAGCTACGATGTCGAAGCCGGCCGTGAATTCAACAAGCACGCTCGCGCCATCACCACCGCGCTTGGCTACAATCAACTTCTGGCCACCAACTCCGTGGAAATCGTCGCCGAGGATGGCAATCGCTTCGTCGCGGAATTACAGGACAAAGCCGCGCAACTGGATTCCGATCGGAAATGGGCGCTGATGAGCAAGATCGAGATTCTGCGGCGTATGATCGCCTTTGCTCGAAGCGTGCCGGATGCCTGGGGCCAGCATGAGATGCTGGCCAATACCGAAAAGGGGCTCGCCGTCCACGCGCTCAACCTCGATCTCGATATCGGTCCGCTGTTGCAGACGCAGAAGCTTTTGGACTCGGTCGTCTTCGCGCGCCGCAAAGGTGTCATGCGGACCTTGAGCGCCGCCGAATTGGAAATGATGAATCTGACCGGCGACGGCAACGGTTTCGACATGGTGACCATGTCGCCGCCATGGCGCGACAAGGTGCCGACCGCAAACTTCTTTCAGCCGAGCGGCTACGGCGACAATCCTGTCGCCCAGCGCAACAACGTGGTCACCCGCCTGATCGCGGCAACCAATGCGCGCATGGACGAAGAGTGCAGAAAGCCGGGGGCGGATGAATTGGCTGCCTTGCTGCATTGACGGCCTATTAGCCGCGGAGCGGCGGTGTCCCGGTATGGCGATTAGGCCATTGCGATGCCATGGTGGGCCGCTACGATGGCGCCGTGATGCCCCGCAAACTCTTCTCTCCTCACCCAGGCAGTCGTGAAGCGGCGTGATTTCATAACCTTGTTGGCTGGCGCTCTGTCGGGATGGCGGGCGCTGTGGCCAGAAACGGCGCGCGCCCAATATCAGCCGGCGTCGCCGTATTTTGCGCCGGCTTATCAGCCGCCAGCTCAAGCGCTGGCCGCCGCGCCCGCCGACGACTCGGTCGGGCAGGTATCCACCATGCAGGGCAGCGCCACTGTAACGCGCGGCAACGCCGCCGCGACCATGCTGAACGTGGCCGACCCCATCTTCAAGAACGATACGCTGGCGACCGGTGCCGAGTCCGCGCTCGGAATCACCTTCGACGACGAGACCACATTCAGTCTCTCGGCCGATACGCGCATCGTCGTCAACGAATTTGTCTATCAGGAAAACGGCACCGGCAACGCCGCCGCGTTCAATGTTGCGGTTGGCACCGCAGCCTTCGTCGCGAGCCTTGTCGCCAAGACCGGCAACATGAAGATATCGACGCCGGATGCCGCCATCGGCATTCGCGGCACCACCGGCGTCATCGACGTGCCGCCTGGCGGTGGCACGACGGCGCCGACCGTGAAGCTTTATCCCGATGCCGACGGTCATGTCGGGCAGATCGACGTGTTCGACCTTCAGGGCAATCGGCTCGGTGCCCTGACGCAGGGCGCAAGCGCCTTCCAGTTGCGCGCGGGCCCCGGCGGACGGTTGTCCGCCGTGTCCTATCGGATTCCCCCGCAGGAGGCGGCGCGCGATCGCGGCGTACTGCAGCGCCTCAATACGGCGCACGCGCTTGGCCAGCGCATGATCAACCAGCGTCGGCAGTTGCGCGGCCCTAATCGGCAGCGGCCGAACAATCAGCGTCCCGGACGGCAGAATTTCCGCGGTCCGCCCAACGCAAGGCCGCGCGGGCCCGGTCAGCCGCGGCGCAACGGCCCACGCAACGACAAAAGCCGCTAACTACAGCCATTAGATTGCGCCGCGGCTAAAAACGAGGAAACCCATGCGAGCTTACCAGATACCGAAGGGCGGCGCCGGCATCGAATCGGTGGTCCAGGTCGAACGTCCGGATCCCAAACCTGGACATCGGCAAGTTCTGGTCAAAGTCAAAGCCTGCTCGCTCAATTTCCGCGACCTCGGCATCGTGCGCGGCAGTTATCGCATGCCGGTGCGCGAGAACGTCATTCCGCTGTCGGATGGTGCCGGCGAAGTTATCGAGGTTGGGCCGGGCGTCGTCCGGGTGAAGCCGGGCGATCGTGTCGCCGCCAATTTCTTTCAGCGCTGGCCGGGTGGCGACGCGATGCCGGATGCGCACGCCAGCGCGCTCGGCGGCGGCATCGACGGCATGCTCGCCGAGTACGTGGTGCTTGAGGAAGACGGCGTCGTGAAAATTCCGCCGCATCTGTCGCTGGAGGAGGGTGCGACGCTGCCCTGCGCCGGTGTTACCGCCTGGCATGCGATGATGGAGCACGCCAAGCTCAGCGCCGGCGACACCGTTCTGTTGCAAGGCACCGGCGGCGTTTCGATTTTCGGCCTGCAGTTTGCGCATGCCATGGGCGTTCGCGGCATCATTACCTCGTCGAGCGACGAGAAATTGGCACGCGCCAAGAAACTCGGCGCCGCGTTCGGCATCAACTACAAAACGACGCCGGACTGGGACAAAGCGGCGATGGAGTTCACGCGCGGCGTCGGCGTTGACCACGTCATCGAAGTTGGCGGCGCCGCGACGCTGTCGCGTTCGTTTCACGCCATCCGCGTCGGCGGCAAGATCACGCTGATCGGCGGCCTGAGCGGCGGCGCGACCGAGCTCAATCCCGGCCTGATCTTCTCGCGCCGCGCCAACGTCCAGGGCATATCGGTCGGATCGACACAAATGTTTCTGGCGATGAACCGCGCCATCGAAGTCAACGCCATCAAGCCGGTGATCGATAAGGTGTTCGCCTTTGCCGACGCACAGGCGGCATACAAACACATGGCCTCCGGCGCCCATTTCGGCAAAATCGTCATCAGCGTGGCGTGAGCTGGCTTTGCTCGGCCGGAACGTCGGCCTCGGAACATAAACCGGTCAGATCCAACCCAATCAGATCGCGGCCTAGCGTTCGCGCGCCCATGCGCCCGAGAGACTGCCGAGCAGAAGCAAAAGCCCGATCATGCCGCTAAAGACCGGCAACACGCCAATGCCGCGCACCACGCTTGCGTCGCGCATCTTCAGGCCGATCCAATCGTCGCCCTTGTAGGTATCGCCCGAGCGTACCGCGACGATTCGCGGAACATGAAGACCGCTGCCGTCGTCGAGGCGCTGCGAAGCGCCGCCGGTCGCGTCCGTGAGCGGCGACATGACCGCGGTTGTCGAGGTTACCTCCGCATATTCGAGCGGGTTGGCCGGGCCGATATTGACCAGCGCATTGAGCTTGCCGTCGGTCGCGCGCCACAAACCGAGCTCGTTGGCGCTGACGCTAGATTCCCACACGCCCGGTTGGGTCGGATTGAGCTTCAGCGTGCGTTTAGCGCCGGACGGCGCGGTCAAGGTCACGTCGGCCGCGGTATCGGCCATCGTTTGCCGGCGGACGACGAGGTTATGGCCGCTGACCGTTAGCCGTAGCGATTCCTCTTCGAGGTCCGGCTCCTTCATCAGCCAATGCGACAGACGACGGAGCAGATCGAGATGCGGGCCGCCGCCTTGAAAGCCACGCGCCCACAGCCAGAGCTGATCGGAAAGCAGGAGTGCCACGCGGCCTTCGCCTTGGTGTGCCAGGACCAGAAGCGGCTTCTGATCCGGTCCTTGCATCACCGCGGTGCCGGTGGTGTTTTGGGTGTCGACGATGCGGAACCATTGGCTCCAATGCGGCGGGTTGCTGTCCGATCCTTCGAGTCCGCGCGTCACCGGATGGCGTTCGCCGAGTTCGGTCAGTCGCGGATGAAAGGCCTGGTCGGTCACCTCTCCGGTCGGCTCGGCCGGCAGGATGGCGTCGAGCGGAGTATGCCACACGCTGGTGGGGCTGGCGTAATCGGGGCCGGCGGCGACCAGCACTGCGCCGCCGTCGCGCACGTAACGCGCGATATTGTCGAAATAGATCATTGGCAGCACGCCCTGGCGGGCGTAGCGGTCGAAAATAATGAGCTGGAATTGATCGATCTTCTGCTGAAACAGCTCGCGCGTCGGGAAAGCGATCAGTGACAGTTCGTTGATCGGCGTGCCGTCCTGTTTTTCCGGCGGCCGCAGAATGGTGAAATGCACCAAGTCGACCGAGGGATCGGATTTGAGGAGATTGCGCCACGTGCGCTCGCCGGCGTTAGGCTCGCCGGACACCAGCAGCACCCGCAGCTTGTCGCGCACGCCGTCGATCGAGACGACCGCGCGATTGTTGACCTGGGTCAGTTCGCCGCCCGGCAGCGGCGAGGCCTCGATCTCGACAATATTCGGGCCGCCGTGCGGGATCGGTATCTCCTCGTCCTGCGGCACGCCGACCGGCACGGTGCGCTGGTCGATGACGTCGCCATCGCGACGTACAGTCACCTCGGCGGTCCCAGGATTGGCCCCCTGATCCTCGACCCGGTAGGTGATGGTCTGCGGCTGGCCGACGATGCCGAAGCGCGGCGCCGCGATGAGTGCGACGCGCCGATCGCGTTCATTTTTGTGGCCAGTGATGAGGGCATGCACCGGGGCGGCAAAGCCCAAGCTTCCGGCGTCGGACGGCACGTCGTGGACGCGGCCGTCGGTGATCATGATGACTCCGGCCACGCGATCGGCCGGCACATCGGCCAGCGCCGAGCCGAGCGCGGTGAACAGCCGGGTTCCGTCGGTCTCGCCGTCCGCCTGTCCGGCTTCGATCACGCGCGTTTCGAGGCCGGGAATGCGGTGCAGTTGCTGCACCACCGCGGTCCGCGCGGTCTCGGTTTGCGAAGTGCGATCGCCGAATTCCTGACTCGGACTTTTGTCGACCACGACGACTGCGATGGAGTTCAGCGGGTCGCGATGCTCCCGGGTGAGCGACGGGTTGGCGAGCGCCAGCACGATCAACGCCAAGGCCAGCGTGCGAATGATGGCGCCGCGGCTGCGGGTCACGAAGAGCAGCAGCGAAAACAAGCACGCCGCCGCAATCGCCGCCCACATTTCCGGGGCGTTGATCAGCGGAGCAAATGCGACACCGAGGTTCAATACGCTCTCCCCTTGTCCCGGCTCATTGCCCCAGCCGCTCGAGCAGCGCCGGCACGTGTACCTGGTCCGCCTTGTAGTTGCCGGTGAGCGTGTACATGACAATGTTGACGCCGGCGCGGAACGCCATTTCGCGCTGGCGCGGTTCGCCTTCGACCATGGGCAGCATCGGCTGACCGTCCGATCGCGTCGCCCAGGCGCCGGCAAAGTCGTTGGAGGTGATCAGGATCGAGGATACGCCGTCGCCGCCGCGTGCCGGCCGGCTCGCACTTTGCTCGTCGTCAGCGGTTGCCGGCAGTGCCTCGACCCAAAGCTGGCCGGTATCGAAGCGTCCGGGAAAATCCCGCAATAGATAGAATGTTTTGGTCAGCACGTGATCGCGCGGCACCGGCTCAAGCTCGGGGATGTCGAGCGAAGACAGAATATTGCGCAGTTCGAGCATGCCCGGACTGCGCGTTTCGCCGCCGGGCCCAGGCGGCGCGACAACCGCATCGCGGGTGTCGAACAGCACCGTGCCGCCGTCCTTCATGTAGGTGTCGATGCGCTTGAGCGTCACGTCCGAAGGACGCGGGGCGCCGGGAACGATCGGCCAGTAGATCAGTGGGTAGAACGCCAGTTCGTCATGGCTGATGTCGAGACCAATCGGGTCCCCCGGCTCAAGCGCGGTGCGCTGCGCCAGAAACAACGTCAACCCCGCTAGTCCGGCCTTGCTGATCGAATCGACGTCGGCATCGCCGGTCATCACGTAGGCAAGCTTCGTTTCCAGCGCCGCTTGCGGTACGTCCGGGTTGGGCGCCTCGTCCTGGGCACGTGCCTGCGTCAGCGCCAGAGCCAGAGCCAGAGCCGCTGCAATGACGACCGAGGCGGCCGCAGCGCGCGCACGGCGCGGCAAGAGCCGCTGAATGCCGCCGCCGAGGAACACCACAACGATCGTGTCCAGCAGCAAAAGCGACAAAGCCATGAGGAAAATTGGTCCGCGCAAGTCCTGCGGTTCGCTGGTGCGATAAACCCGGCGACTGGCCGTGACCAGCGGCGAAAAATCGAGCGGCGCTAGACGATCGCCGGCCGCAAGAGTGTTTACGGCGAGGAGGCTTTCCGGCGGCCCGTAAAAGCCTGGCGGATGATCTGAAGTGGCGCTGCCGGAGAAATCGGACGGCACCGGGCGAGCCGTCGGCGGCGGGGCGATGAAATTGCCGAAGCCGTCGAGCATATGAGTCGGCTGCACCAGATCATGAGCGTTCGCCGATTTCGCGGCCTGGGCGTCGGCCGCGGCGGGATTGGCGCCCGCCAGCGCGACGACCCGCTTGAGCATTTCCACAAAAGCCCCTGACAGCGGCAAATTCGACCATCGCGTGTCGCCGGTAACGTGGAACAGGACGATCAGTCCTTTGCCGCGACGGGCGGCGGTGACAAGCGGAGTGCCGTCGGCGAGTGTCGCCCAGGTGTTGTCGCTGAGCGCCGCATCGGGCTCGGCGAGGACCTGGCGGCTGACGGTCACGTCATTCGGCACCGGCATGCCGGCGAAAGGTCCGGCGCGCGAAAACGCCGCGAGCGGTTGCGGCTTGTCCCAGCTCAAGGCGCCGCCGAGGATACGGCCGCCGCGGCGCAATTTGACCGGAACGAGATCGTCATCCGACGCGGCAAGACGCGGCCCGGCAAAGCGTACCAGCACGCCGCCATCCTCAATCCATTGCGCGAGACGGTCGTGTGCGTCCCCGACATTGCCAACGTCAGTCAGGATCAATATCGGCAGCTTCTGATCGAGGAAGTGACCGACGGCGTCGGCCGGCGATTCGCCCTGGGCGATGCGAACGTCGGCGAACGGCAGAAGCGCGCGCTGGACGTAGTAGCTCGAATCCAGGAGCGGCTCCGCCATATCGGCGATGGCGCCCGACACGATGCCGACGGTGCGGCGTTGCGAGCGCTTGTCGAGCAGTTGCACGGCGCCTGCCGAACGTTCCCCGGAAATCTCGATCCGTGCGATGTCGTTGCGCAGCTCAACTGGAAGTTGGAGTTGCGCTGCGGCCTCGCGATCCGAGGCTTTGAAGGCAAACGGGGCTTCGCCAAGCGGCAGCCCTTTCAAGTCGAGCGCGCGCACCGTTCCGCTTTCGGCTGCGCCGGCCTCGGCCCGCAGAACCTTCACGGTCAGTGCGCCTGGCGAGTTATCGGCGCCAGCGAGCGCCCGGGCGCCTGGGACGCCGCCGGCCACGATCGTCAGCGGATGGGCGCCGACCGCTTGCGCGAACTGCTTGACGAAATCGCCGCCGTGCCCGGCGTCAGTGCCGTCGGACAACCAGACCAATTCGATATTCGGCATTCTGGCGAGAAGCTGCTTCAACGACGGCAGCGTGTCGGAACGGTTAACTGTATACGGCATCGGACTAAGCCGATGCAGCCGCACGCGTGCTGAATCCGCGGTCTCGAGTGAAATGTCATGCGGTCCTTGGGACAGCGGCACCAGCGCCACCGGACGGTGGTCATCTTCGGCCCGCAGAATGATATCGTCAGCGGTCCGCACCCGCGCATCCCAGGTGGCGGCGGCCGCCCAACCGTCGTCGATCAGGATCGCGACCGGTGCGCTGGTTTTTGTCGCCGCCAGCGGCGGATGCCAGAGCGGCCCGGCTGCGGCGATGATGACCAGCGCGGCGAGGCTCAGCCGCAGCAGCGTGAGCCACCATGGCGTGCGCGCCGGGGTTTCCTCCCTGGGTGCGATTTGAAGAAGAAGGCGGGTCGGCGGGAAATCCAGACGCCGCGGCCGCGGCGGGATCAAGCGCAGAAGCAACCACAGCACCGGCAATGTCAGAAGCCCGACCAGGACGAGCGGTTCGGCAAAGCCTAGCGGTAAACCGCCGATCATGCAGGCACCGTGGAACCGGAACCGGCCGAGGCGTGCATGCGCGCGGCGTCGTGCGCGGTTGCGGCACCGATCCGTGCGTGCAGCGCCAGCAGAAGTTCGCTCGCCGGGCGGTCGGTGCGATGAATCGTGAAGCTGAAGCTGAGCCGATCCGTCTCATTACGGATTTCGGCGCGATGGCGGCCAATCCGCGCCGTATAGTCGGCCCGCCACGTCTCCGCGCGGCCGGCGGTGATGTGGCCGCCGCCTTCCGGCTCAACGAACTCGATCCGGCCCCAATACGGAAAGGTTTCTTCCGCCGGGTCGACGACTTGCACCACATGGCCATGGACGCCGTTGCTGGATAACTGGGTCAGGGTCCGGCGTATGTCGGCAATGTCGCTCCACAGGTCGGACAAGAGCACGACCTCGGCCAGCGGGGAGGGGACGAAATTCGGCGGCAGGCTGGGGCGCTCGTTGCGATCGTGCACGATAGCTTGGGCGATGCGCTCGACCACATTGCGGCTGCCGGTCGGCCGGAGCAGGCCGGGAACGCCGACGCGCTCGCCGCCCTCGACCAGAACTTCAGCCAGCGCCAGAGTAACGACCAGCGTCCGGTACAGCTTTGTGTCGCGCACAAGCGGCGAAGCAAAATTCATCGAAGGCGAACGGTCCGGCCAGATCCATACCGTGTGCGCGGCCTCCCACTCTTGCTCGCGAACATAAAGATGGTCATCGCGCGCCGAACGCCGCCAGTCGACCCGCGAAGCGGGTTCGCCGGAAACGAACCGGCGATATTGCCAGAAATTTTCTCCCGGGCCGGCGCGGCGGCGACCGTGCATGCCGTGAATGACAGTTGCGGCGACCCGGCGCGCTTCAAGGATCAAGCGCGGCATGCTGGCCGCGAGCGCTCGGCCTTCGCCGATCGCGCGGGCCGCTCCGGCGGCATCCTGATAATTGCGCTGTGGCGTGTGCCTGGCTTCGGCCGGCATGCGATTATCCGATGCGTCCCTTCAGCCGCCCGATCACGGCCTCCACGCTTTCGCCTTCAGCACGGGCCGAGAAGGTAAGCGCCATGCGATGCTTGAGGACCGGCTCGGCAAGATCGATCACGTCGTCGATCGAGGGCGCGAGACGGCCGTCTAGGAGCGCGCGGGCGCGCACGGCTAGCATCAAAGCTTGGCTGGCCCGCGGGCTCGGCCCCCAGGCGATCAGCTTTGCGCCTTCGCCGCCTTCCGGTCCCGGGCGCGCCGAGCGCACCAGCTTAAGGATGGCCTCGACGACGGATTCGCCGACGGGGAGCCTTCGCACGAGTCGCTGCGCCGCCAACAGGTCGTCGGCCGTCATCGCCGCTTTGGCGCGCGTTTCTTCGGCGCCCGTCGTTTCAAACAGGATTCTTCGCTCGGCATCGCGATCCGGATAGGTCACGTCGATTTCCATCAGGAAGCGGTCAAGCTGCGCCTCCGGAAGCGGATATGTTCCTTCCTGCTCCAGCGGATTTTGCGTCGCGAGGACGTGAAACGGCTTCGGCAGATCGTGCCGCGTGCCCGCGACGGTAACGTGCTGCTCCTGCATCGCCTGCAAGAGCGCCGACTGCGTGCGCGGGCTGGCGCGGTTGATCTCGTCAGCCATCAATAGCTGAGCAAAGACCGGCCCGGAGATGAAACGGAAATTACGCTTGCCGGATTGGCTCTCCTCCAGCACCTCAGTGCCGAGGATGTCGGACGGCATAAGATCGGGCGTGAACTGAATGCGCCGTGCATCGAGACCGAGCACCGTGCCCATGGTGTCGACCAGCTTGGTTTTGGCGAGCCCCGGCACGCCGAGAAGGAGCGCATGCCCGCCCGACAGGATGGTGACAAGGGCTTGTTCCACCACTTTGTCCTGGCCGAAAATGACGGTGCCGATGGCGGCTTTGGCCGCCCGGACGTGGTCCGCAGTCGACTCTGCGGCACGCACGATCATGTCTTCGAGCTTTTCGAGACCGTCTCCGCCGGCAACCGGCATGGCTAACTCCTTGTCATTAAGCCCAGTTCTTGTTTCGAATTACATTCGCGCCATGTGCGCGAATCGGCGGCAGCCGGCCTGCACGCCAATTAGGCATATAAGATGCAATATATGCGCCAGCGGCCCAGCCTGAGATTCTGCGCTGATTCTTTACGGATGGGAAACACCGCGTGAAGACAGCGTGGGTCTGGGGACAGGTGGATGCACAGTGACAAGTTCGAACTCGCAGACCCATCCGCCCCCTGACACACTGTTCGAGCGGAAATTCAAGGCAAACCCATGGCGAAGGAAGGGCAATCCGCCCTGGAGACGATCACAGGCTCGCTAGGTCGCGGCGGCAAAGGGCCACCGCCGGTGGAGCTTTGGGATCCGCCCTTCTGCGGAGACCTCGACATGCGTATTGCCGCTGACGGGACCTGGTTTTACCTCAAGACCCCGATCGGCCGGCCAGCGCTGGTCAAACTGTTCGCGTCCGTCCTCAAACGGGAAGACGATCGGTATTTCCTGGTTACGCCGGTCGAGAAGTGCGGCATCTGCGTCGACGACGCGCCGTTTCTCGCGGTCGAGCTGAAGATCGAAGCTGGCGCGGCCGGGAACGTTCTGAATTTCCGCACCAATGTCGACGATTGGGTCGCATGTGGGCCGGAGCATAAATTACGTTTCGAGCCGGAACCGCGAACAGACGGATTGAAGCCTTATCTTCACGTCCGCCGCAATCTGTGGGCCAAAGTCACCCGCGCGCTGTTCTTCGATCTGGTCGAGCTGGGCGAGGAACGGGACGTTGACGGCACGGCGATGTTCGGGGTTTCGTCCGACGGCGCTTTCTTTCCGATGGCGCCGGCGGAAGCAATGAGGGAATTTGCGTGAACGATCGAGCGGCAAACCTGCAGCAGGCGGTGACGGATGATTTTTTCGAGCGCGCACGAGCGCGGTTGAGGCTGGACGTGCCGAGGGCGCTCACCGATCCGAGTGCGGAAGGGGCCTGCGGCGATCTCGATTTGAACCCGGAAATGTGGGTGCGCGCGGGCGTCAAGGCGACCAAGCCCGCCGCGGTACTCGTTCCCGTGATCGATCGGCCCGAACCGACGGTGCTGCTCACGCTGCGGACCGCAGAGCTTGCCAGTCACGCGGGACAGGTGGCGTTTCCCGGCGGTAAGATCGATCCCGTCGACGAATCTCCAGTCGCGGCGGCATTGCGCGAGGCGCGCGAAGAAACCGGACTGGCGCCAAGTTTTATCGAGCCGATCGGCTATCTCGACCTTTACTTGACGTTTTCGGGCTTTCGCATTTTGCCGACCGTGGCGCGGGTCAAGCCGGATTTCACGCTCACCCTCAATCCCCGTGAAGTGGTCGAGGCGTTCGAAGTGCCGCTTGCTTTTGTGATGCAGCCCGCCAATCACCAGCGCAAGACGCGCGATTGGAACGGCATGCAACGCGACTATTACGCCATCCCGTTTGAGAACCGCTACATCTGGGGCATCACCGCGGGTATCTTGAGGAACCTCTACGATCGGATTTACGCGGAATGATGCGGCCGATCCTCACTGAGCTCGGGCTGTTTCTCGCCCCGTTTGCGCTCTATGCGGCTTTTCTTTTGCTCACCCGCGCGGAGGTGCTGTTGCCGGCCGCCTGGACTATGCCCCGCGTAGCAAGTTTGCTGATCGTTTCGCTGGTGCTCGTGGTTGGAAGTTTTTTCTTGCTGGCGCAATTCTCAGGCGCGCCGCCCGGCTCGACCTATGTGCCGGCGCATGTCGTCAACGGCAAATTCGTCCCCGGAGCAACGCGGTGACCGTAAATCCGCACCTCGGCGACGCGGGTTGGCTCCGGCACGGCGAGGTCGCGCGGCTCATGGCCGCTCTCGACCGCGACGGCGAAGAGGCGCGTGTGGTGGGTGGCGCGGTGCGCAATGCCTTGCTTCACCTCGCGGTCGATGAAGTCGATCTGGCGACCACTGCCGTGCCCGCAGACGTTGTCCGCCGCGTCACCGCAGCCGGCTGGAAGGCTATACCGACCGGTATCGATCATGGGACCGTTACAGTTGTCATCGACGGCAAGCCGTTCGAGGTGACGACGCTGCGGCAGGATGTCGAGACCGACGGCCGCCACGCCAAGGTCGCGTTCGGCCGCGATTGGCGCATGGACGCGCAGCGGCGCGATTTCACCATCAACGCTTTGTCGGCCGCCCCAGACGGTACGGTCTATGACTATGTCGGCGGCATCGCCGACATCGCCACGCGCCGCGTCCGTTTCATCGGCGAAGCCAAGGAGCGGATCGCCGAGGATTATTTGCGCATCCTGCGCTTCTTCCGCTTTCACGCTTGGTACGGCGAAGGCCTTCCCGACGCCGCGGGATTACACGCATGTATTCTGGCGCGCGCCGGGCTCGATACGCTGTCGCGTGAGCGCGTGCGCATGGAAGCGCTCAAGCTCCTCTTGGCGCGGCGTGCGACGCCCACTCTGGCGGTGATGGGCGAAAGCGGCATTCTTGGCGCCGTACTCGGCGGCGTCCCGTGGCTCGCAAGCTTCGAGAATTTGGTGAAAGCGGAAACGGCGATGAATATCGCGCCTGATGCCGTGCGCCGCTTGGGTGCGCTTGCCGTCAGGGTCAGGGAAGACGGCGAACGGCTGGCGCAGCGGCTGCGGCTCGCCAATGCCGAAGGCGAGCGCCTCGTCGCATTGGAACAATGGTGGCGCGTCACGCCGGCGGCAGGCGACCAAGCCGCGCGCGCGCTCCTTTATCGCTTGGGTCCGCAAGCTTTCACGGATCGGATTCTCATCGCATGGTCGCGGGCGCCGGCCGGCACAGCCGACCCCGCCTGGCACGCGCTGGCTGATCTGCCGAATAAATGGACGGCGCCGGAATTTCCGCTGAAGTCGGCGGATTTTATCAAACGCGGCATTGTGCCGGGGCCCGCGCTGGGCAGGGCGATACGATCCGCCGAGGCGGCGTGGATCGCGGCCGATTTTCCAGCGCAGCAGGCGGTGCTTGAAGTGATCGCGGACAAGGCGGCGGGGGAAGCCGCCGCCGCTGGCTGACCGTCAGTCGGAACTATGAGGACATCCGCTCGCGCAACGAGCGCAGCCGCCGCCGGCTTCCGGTGGCGAATTCGTGCATTCGCGGACGCACGCGCGCGATTATCCGGCGGCGCTGCGCGGTCATGTGTTCGACCTGCATTGCATTGCCGCGCCAGACAAAGCCGTTGCCGTGCAGTGCGCCGACGAACAGCGCCGGCAGCAAGAGATCACGCACAATTCCGTAAAGCGGATAGAGCGCCGGGACATGCCAGCCGGCGGCGAAAGAGAGCGCCATTTCGGCGCCATACCAAAGCGCGGCGAAGGCTGCGACGCATAACGCCGGCGGCCAATGAAAGGCGCCAGCCAAAAGGGCAACTGCGATCATCGGCAGCACGGCGCCCGATAGCGCTTCCGGCAGGAAATACAGCAGAAAGCTGGCGCGCCGCAGCCGCGCCCAGCGCAATTGCCGATTCCAGACTTCGGCGGCGCTGCGCCGGCCGAGCGGTTGCGCAAATGCCCGATCGACCAGCCTGACTTTCAGTCCAGCGTCGCGCACGGCCTTGGTTGCCGCGGCGTCCTCGGCCACTTCCTTGCCGAGCGCCTCGATGCCGCCGGCAGCATCGAGATCGGCGCGCCGCCACAGCATGGTTTTGCCCTGCGCGAAACCGAAACCGAGCGTATCGACGATGTATTGCCAGCGCGCCTGGTAGGTGTTGAGGAACGCACATTCGACTTCGGCCCAGAGGCCGTCCGGCCGGCAGCCGATCGGCGGCGAGGCGACAAGCCCGGTATCGGCGCGCCAACTGGCGAACAGCCGCTGGATGTAATCGGATGGCATCAGCACATTGCTGTCGGCGATGACGATCCAATCATGGCGGGCCGCGCGCCAGCCTTTGACAACGTTATTAAGCTTGGGATTCGGGCTCACTTGATCGTCGCCGATGAGCAATCGCGCGCCGTGTGACGGATTCTCCGCCATCATTTTTTGGACCAACGGGACGACGGGATCCTTGGCGGAAATGACGCAGAACAGGATTTCGTAATGCGGATAATCGAGGGCGAAGGTCGAAAACAGCGTATCGGCCGCATAATTGTCTATTCCGCAGAGCGGGCGCACCAGGCTGACCGGGGGATAGGATTTCGACAGCGGCGCGCGCGGCCGGTTCAGACAGAAGCGGCCGATCGCGATCGCGATGCTCGTGAACTGGACGAGGGTGACGGCGATGCAAAATATCGCGGCGGCGAGAATCGGCGCTGTCATCGCGGGAACTTCTAGGCGCGCGGCATGACAGAGCTGTGACTCGTTTACTTATTCGTCCAATGTCGGCGCGTTACGGCCAACGAGCGCGTTAACTTTTGATGTCATGGTCCTGCAATGGAGTGATTTTATAAAACGATTCGGTTGGCAACAGACGCGAGATCACGCTCGGTGACGTTCGAGCAGGGCGAAATCAAGTTCCGTACGCTCTTTATTTCCGATGTGCATCTCGGCGCGCGCGGCTGTCAGGCCGGCCATCTCCTCGATTTCCTGCGCTATCACGACGCCGATACCATTTATCTGGTCGGCGACATTGTCGATGGCTGGCAGTTGAAATCAGGCTGGTACTGGCCGCAGCAGCACAACGATGTGGTGCAGAAGCTGTTGCGCAAGGCGCGCAAGGGCTCGCGCGTCGTCTATCTGCCGGGCAATCACGACGAGTTTCTCCGCGACTATTACGGCACCCATTTCGGCGGCATCGAGGTCGTCGAAACCATCATTCACGAAGCCGCCGACGGCCGCCGCTATCTCGTCGTCCACGGCGACGCGTTCGACATGGTGGTCAAGCACGCGCGCTGGCTCGCGCTCCTCGGCGACACCGCCTATGATCTCGCCATTCTTATCAACCGCTATTTCAATGCCGTCCGCCGCCGGCTCGGCTTTCGCTATTGGTCGCTGTCGCAATGGGCAAAGCACAAGGTCAAGAACGCGGTGAACTATATCGGCGCATTTGAGCAGACCTTGGCCGAAGAGGCGCAGCGCCATAAGGTCGATGGCGTCATCTGCGGACATATCCATCATGCCGTGATGCACGATACTTTTGGCATTCGTTACATGAATTGCGGCGACTGGGTCGAAAGCTGCACGGCGCTCGCCGAGCATGAGGACGGCAGCTTCGAGATCATCCATTGGATCAATCGCAGCGCTAGTCTGCCGCCGCCGCCGGACGAGGAGCCGGAATTGCCGCTGCACGAGAAGACCGGCATCGCCGCGTAAGGCCTATCGCGCGCTCTTGAGCGCAAGGCTCGGCTGCGGTCATACTCGGCTCCCACATGGAGCTTTCCGTAACCATCGAGCGCTGGCCGCTGGCTTCGGCCTTTACCATCAGCCGCGGCAGCAAGACTGAAGCGGTTGTGGTGGTTGCCGAACTGCGCCAAGCGGGCCATCGCGGCCGCGGCGAGTGCGTACCTTATGCCCGGTACGGCGAAACGCCTGAAGCGGTCGCCGCCGCGATCGAGGCGATGCTGCCGGCGATCCGTAACGGCCTCGACCGTGCGGCGCTGCAATCGGCGATGCCGCCGGGCGCTGCGCGCAACGCGCTCGATTGCGCTTTTTGGGATTTTGCAGCGAAGCAGGCGGGACGCCGCGCTCATGAATTGGCCGGGATCGCGGCGCCGAAGCCGCTCACCACCGCCTATACGATTTCACTTGCGGCTCCGGCAGCGATGGGGGAGGCGGCGGAACGGGCCGCATCGCGGCCCTTGCTGAAGGTGAAGCTCGGAGTCGGCGAGGGCGACGAGGCGAGAATAGCGGCGGTGCGGCGTGCGGCGCCGCGTGCCGAGCTTATCGTCGATGCCAACGAAGGGTGGAGCGAAACCAATCTTGCGCGAAACCTTGCCGCCTGTGCCGACGCGGGTGTCACGCTCATCGAACAGCCGTTGCCGGAAGGCGGCGACACGGCGCTTGCAGGCCGCACGCGGCCAATTCGGGTGTGCGCCGACGAGAGCATTCACGATCGCAGATCGCTCGCTGCGCTTGCCGGCAAATACGACGCCATCAATATCAAGCTCGATAAGACCGGCGGCTTGACCGAGGCGCTCGCGCTCGCAGCCGAGGCGGAGCGGCACGGTTTGACGATCATGGTCGGCTGCATGGTGGCCACTTCGCTGGCGATGGCGCCAGCCATGTTGGTGGCGCAAGGCGCGAGTGTGGTGGATCTCGATGGCCCTCTGCTGTTGGCGAAGGATCGTGCTGACGGATTGCACTACGACGGCAGTCTTATCTATCCCCCCGAAGCGGGCCTGTGGGGGTGAGCGTTGGCGTGCTAAGATATGCGCCGGTTTGCCGTGAGCGCGGCAATCAGCGGCCGGAGAGCCGTGCGGTAGGGAGGGCATCATGGCGACGCGGCGCGACATTGTTATCGCCATGGCGACAGCCAGTGCCGTTTCATCGCCGGTGATGGCCGGTCGGCTGCGAGCGGAACAGAAATACCCCGACCGCCCAATCAAGATGATCGTGCCATATCCTCCCGGCGGCCCGATCGACACCATGGCGCGGTTTCTGGCTGATGCTTTGGACCAGCGGTTCGGCCAAGTGGTGGTGGAGAACCGTCCCGGCGCCGGTGCGGTGGTGGGCACGAAATCGGCCGCGGCTGCCGACCCCGACGGCTACACGTTGTTGTTCGGATCCTCAGGTTCGCTCGCAGTCGCCCCCGCGCTCTACACCACGTCCGATGTCGATCCGCGCAAGGTGTTTGCGCCGATCGCCACCGTTGCGCTGCTGCCGCATGTCATGGTGTGAATAACGATGTGCCGGCCAAAAGCATTGCCGAGTTCATTGCTTATGCCAAAGCGCGACCGGGTCAGCTGAATTTCGGCGCCGGTCTCGGAACGCCGCCGCATCTGCTCAGCACGTTGTTCAAGACCGAGGCGGGCCTCGATATGGTCTTCGTGCCTTATACCGGCTCGACGCAATCGGTTACCGATCTGCTGGCCGGCCGCACCCAGTTCACCATCGATGGCCTGGTGACGCTTTATCCGCTCATCAAGGCCGGCAAGCTGCGCCCGCTCGCCGTGGCGCGCGCGGAGCGATGGCCGGCGCTGCCCGATGTGCCGACCTTGGCCGAAAGTGGATTTCCAGACTTCGTCATCGACGCCTGGACCGGCGTGGTGACGCCAGCCGGCACATCGCCCACGATAATTGGCGAACTCAATAGAGCGATCAACGACAGTCTCAGAACACCTGAAGCGCAAGCCCTCTTCACCAAATTTTCCGCGGTCGCTCAGCTCGGCACTCCGGACGATTTCAAAAACTACTTAACCGAGCAGATGCAGAAGTGGGCGGCCATCGTCAAAGTCGCCAATGCCAGAATCGATTGATCGGGTGGGCGCCGCATTGGCAGGTCCGCAAGCTCCCCGACTCTAAAGTCGCACCATTGTACTGATCCCGCCGCGCTAGGTGGTGTTCCTTACAAAGGGCTCCAGCCCGGGCGCTTCGCGAATTCTGTGTACAACCCTGTGGGTATCTTGGGGACTGGTGTTCCCAATTGGATTGCGCGCAAGCTGTTTATGCGATTGATTCGCAATTAGGTCTCGCAATGGCGAACAATCCCCTGGCGTTACTCGGCATTGTAGCCGAGCCGCCGCAGGAAGCGGAATATGATGCGGTTTACGCGGCGGTCACCGCCACCGAGCGCGGCCGCTGGTTTTTGACCGAATTCGCCCGCCGCAACCGCCACGCCGACACTGGCGCGCTGATGGCGATGCTGGCTCGCATCGAGGCGGCCGTTACCACAGATGCGCGTATGAATCAGTCCGTCGTCACGCCAAACCTCGCTGCGGCGGCGGAAGAAATAGCGGATATCGCTTTTGGACTTCGCGAGCGCGGCGCCGATTCGGCGCTGTGCGATGCGCTCGACGCGGCCGTGCGCCATATAGGCGCCGCATCCGGCAGCGCCCCGGATGGTCAAGAGGCTGCGGACCGCGCGCCTCCGCCCGAGGCCGTCCCAGCGATACCCGCAGGCGAAACTCTGCCGTCCGCGGCCGATCGCATTGATGAGCGTGCAGACTCGGCTGACAAGCCGGCCGGTTTCGAATTCGAATTGCAAGACCGGGAAGAATTCGCAACCGCCGCCGCGGCCCTTGCCGCATCGTTAAGCGCGCTCGACGGCCAAAGCATTGAGGAGTCGCAAGACGCACCGGCCGCCGAACAGCAACCGGCGACTGCCGCTGCGATCCCCCCGTCCGTCGGCGTCATTCCTGCGCATGATTATACCGCTCCGGTCGAGGCTGAACCGCAGCCCGTACCCGTTGCGAATGCTGCACGCTGGTATATCGAAGCTCCTGATTTCGTGTTTCAACCAACGGCGCGATCAACGAACGGCCACGCTGTCCCGTCGTCGAACACTTCGGGTGAGTTGCAGCCGCTGCCGCCACATCAGCGTCTTGCGAATCCGCAGGATGATCCGGCCGAGTTGTTCGAGCCGGCATCGGCGCCGGCGGTTAAATCTAATGCCGCAGCGCTGCGCGTTGCGGATGCTGCGCCGGTATCAGCAGCGCCGGCGACAGTATCGAAAATTGCCGCAGCGGCAGAGCCGGCGCCGCCGGTTCTGGCGGCGCCGCGCCCGGTGCCGGTCAGTCCGCTCGCGGCATTGCGTGCGCTCAGTGAAGACGAGTTGCTTGCTTTGTTCGGTTAGCGATGTGTCTGGACGTCCGGGAAACTGCCGAAAGTTCCACGTTGATTGCCCGTTGATGCCACAGTTTTCGAACAGTCGCGTTTTAAGACCGAATAGTCGAGTTTAAGACACGGCATGGAAGTTGCTTGGGAGAATTCAGGCGGACCAACAACGGCGTGCAGGCGATGCGTGCTCAGTGCTCCCGGGTCTGCGCGACCCGTCGTTTGCGGTCCGCGCCAGTCGATCATCTGGAGGCCACGATGCATAGACTTGCCAGTCTTGCTGTGACTGCGGTGATGTTGTCGATGTTGCTGTTGATTCCGAGCCATGTGTCCGCGCATGATGATGGTCAGTACACAGGTTCACCACTGAAGGCGTGGTTCGACCAACTCGCGAGCGGAAAGGGTTTGTGTTGTTCGTTCGCCGATGGTGTTTCCGTCGAAAACGTCGACTGGGATACCCAGAATGGCCGCTACCGTGTGCGCCTTAAGGGGCAGTGGTTTCTTGTTCCCGATTCGGCGGTGGTGACGGAGCCAAACAAATTCGGTCCGGCCGTGGTATGGCCGTACCAGGATGCGGATGGCATCACCCAGATCCGTTGTTTCCTGCCCGGCGCGGGAGCATAAGCTCGCGTGAATTCGGAAGGTCGGCGTTTGCGTGCTACGCGACCAACCGGGAGAACACGTCCGGATCCACATTGCCGCCAGAAAGGACGGCCACGGCGATCTTATTGTTGACGTCAACCTTGCCGGTCATCAGTGCGGCGAGGGCGACCGCACCGCCCGGCTCGACCACCAACTTCAGCTCGGCGAATGCAAAGGCCAGCGCGGCGGCGACTTCCTTGTCGCTCGCCACCACGCCTGCGCCAACAAGTGCTTGATTGATAGCGAATGTGAGCTTGCCCGGCATTCGCGCCATCAGCGCATCGCAAATTGTGCCCGTGAGCGCGGCATTCTGCTCGCGCTGGCCGCTGCGGAACGAGCGTGCGTGGTCATCGAAGCCTTGCGGCTCGGCAGTGTAGAGCGCGGCGGCCGGCGCGCGAGCCTTGATGGCGAGCGCGATGCCCGCGGTCAGGCCGCCGCCCGAGGCGGTAATGACGACGACGTCTGGAGTAAGGCCGAGTGCCTCGAGATCCTCGACGATTTCCCGTCCGGCAGTGCCTTGGCCGGCGATAATAAGGGCGTCGTCATAGGGCGGCACCAAAACGGCGCCGCGCTGTGCGGCGATCGTGCCTGCGATTGCCTCGCGATCGTCGCTGGCGCGGTCGTAAAGCACGATTTCGGCGCCGAGCGCGGCAGTGCGCTCGCGTTTCGCACGCGGTGCGTCGTGCGGCATCACGATGACGCAGCGCATGCCAAGGAGTTGCGCCGCGGCAGCAACGCCTTGCGCGTGGTTGCCGGATGAGAATGCAACCACTCCGCCGGAACGCTGCTCCGCCGGAATCGCGGCGAGCTTGTTATAGGCGCCGCGAAATTTGAAAGACCCGGTGCGCTGCAGGGTTTCCGCCTTGAGGAAAACGCGCCCGCCGGTCATGGCGTCAAGAGCGGCCGAGGTCAAAAGTGGCGTGCGAAGCGCCACGCCGGCCAGGCGGCGCGCCGCCTCATCGACATCCGCGGCAGTCGGCAGTGCAACCGGGGTGTCCATTGGCACTCACCTTGGCGCCAGCCGCCCCGACGGTAGCGCCGCAACGGTCTCTCAGGCAAGGAGTTCGCTTGCCGTTCCCGGCGGCGGCTCGTTTACTCGAACCGCCCCGCCGCATGCGCCAGCATGGTGAACACCTTGCCGGTATCGGACGTCAAATAGTTCCGCGCCACTGCCGGACCGCGATCGCCGCGTGAAACGTCGTCCAGGAGCCGCTCGAACTCATGGATGTAGTGCTCCACGGTCTGTCGGAATTCGGGATCGGAGCGGTATTTGCCGCGGATCTCGTCGAACGCCTTCTGGCCCGACTGCGTATAGAGGCGGCGGCTGAACACCCCGCGCTCGCCGCGTCTGTAGCGCTCCCAAGCATCAGCGGCGGAGTCGTGGTCGATCATTCGCGCAATGTCGACCGAGAGCGAATCGATCGATTCGATATTGTCACGTTGCGGGCGTTCCTCCTCGCGCGGGCTCTCGCGCGTGACAGGAGGCGCAATCGGCGGGCTCGCCTCCTCGCGTGAGGCGCGGCTGAGCAGGTCCGACAGCCAGCCGCCGTTGCGGGGGGCATTGTCATCCTTGCCGCCCGGAACCGGACTCAAGTTCGGCGGCGAGTTCCGCCGCGCCGGCGCGCCGGTAATGTCGCGCATCGATGTCTGCGCTTGCGCCGCCGGCGCCATATCAGGCCGCATCGGCCTTACCTGGCCGCCGCGGCCGTTGCCGCTTCCGGCGGCATACATCGGCTCGGCTTCGCGGCGAACCGGCTCAGCGGCGTCGAGCGAGCGGCCGTGGCGGGCGACGATGCGGTTGAGCTCGGCCAGCGCTTCGATTTGATCGACGATGACGCGGCGCATTTGCGCTGTGCTTTCGGCAGTTTCCTGCGGCAGCTCGAGAATGCCGCGCCGCAGTTCGGTTCGCGTCGTTTCCAACTCGCGCTGCATTTCCCCAGCCATCTGCTTCATGCCCTGCATGACTTCGGTGAAGCGGCTGGCGGACTGGGTGAACATCGCCTGCACGTCGTTGAACGCTTCATCGTAGACCGAGTTGAGCGCTTCGGTGGTGCGCAAACGCTCCTCGTCCGAGGTTTTGCGCACAAGCTCGTATTGCTGCTCGATCGATTGCACGCTTTCGCCGCTGCTCTCGGCGATTATCCCGGCGATCTCGCGCGCCCGCGCGGCCGCCGTATCGAGCGACTCGTCGAGCAGGGCGGAGAACCGCTGCAACCGCTCGCCGAAATCTTCGGTTCGCGTGTCGAGCGTGCCGACCAGCGCCTCGATACTCGAGTGGCGCGCCGCGACCGAGTCCTCGGTTCGGCGATTGCTCGAATCGAGCAGATCGACCGCATCGGCAAGCGTGCGTCCGTGCGAGGTGAATTGATCGGCCAGGTCACCGAGATCGTGCAGCACGCGGGCGGTCACGTTGTTGAACGTGCCGAGCGACTGCTCGACCTTGGCCGTGGTGGCGCCGCTCTTGCTGGACAGATCGCTCATCGCCGCGACAAACTCCGAAACGCGCGACGCCATGGTGTGCTCGATCGAATTCATGTTCTCCTGGGCGCCGGAGAGCACCTCCTGCAGCAGGATGTTAGCCTCGCGCAGCCGTTCGAACAGCGCGGTCGAATCGGAGCGCAACATCGTGTGCGTCTCCATCATCTCGGCGACGGTCGCCGCCGCGGTCTGTTTCGATTCCTCGATCGCGCCCTTGGTTGCGCGGTGCAGCTCCTCGAGCGTGCGCGAAATCGTCAATTTCGCGGCTTCCGTGACGCCCTGAGCGCCTTCCTGCATCTGGCCCAGCGTGTGGGTGATGGCGGTCGTCGCGTTGAGGCTCGCGTCGTTGATGAGACGGGCGATTTCCTCGCTCTTGTCCATCATCGTCCTGGTGAACACGAACCCTTTGGAATCGATCGACTGCACCGTATGCTCGGTAATGCGCGCGACTTCATCGGCGAGCGCCTCGCCCTTGCTGCTCAACGCCGCAATCAGGCCGTTCGAGTTCTGATCGAGCACGCGCGTCATGTCGTCGACGCGCTGGGTCATCGCGCTGTGGATTTCGTTCGCCTTGCCGACGAGGTTGCGCGCGACATCGTTGCTCATGCCCAACAATTTACGTTCGGCCTCGCTGACGGTGCGGCCGATCGCATCGGCGTTCGACTGTGTTGTCTTGCCGAGCAGATCGGCGGCCGAGGTCGTCGCCTTGGTGATCGTTTCGTTGGCGGCGGCCGCCGCCTTGCCGACAGTCTCACTGACGGCTGCCGTCGCCTTGCCGACCGTCTCGTTGACTGCGCTCGAAGTCTTGGCCAGCAGATCGGTGGCGGTCGCGGTGGTCTTGCCGAGCGTCTCGTTGGCCGCGGTGGCGCTCTTGGTGATGGTATTGCTCAGAGCGCCAGCGCTGCGGTTGAGCGAAACCGTAGCTTCCGCGGCGCTGCGATTGAGCGCCTCGGTAGCCGCCGTGCTGGCTGCCGCGGTCTTGCCGAGCGCTTCGGTCGTGTTGATCGCGAGTTGAGTGAGCGCACGTTCTGCATTGCCCGAATTGGTCTTAATCGCGTCGGAGAGCTGCTCCATGCGGGAATTGAGGAGATCGGCGGCGCCGCGGCTGTGCACCTCGAGCTGGTGAACGACGGCCTCGGCGCGGCCGACCAACAGCTTCTCCAACTGGCCGATCCGGCCATCGAGCGTATTGGCGACGTCCAAGGCGCCCTTGCCCAGCGTCGATTCGATTTTTGCGATGCGCTCGCCCACAGCGTCGGTGAGCTTGGCGGCGCGAGTGTCGATAATCGTCGTGACGTCACTTATGCGCTTGTCGATCGCGCCGGTGACCTCCTTGCCGCCATCGGCAAGGGCCTTGGCGATATCGATCACACGCGACGACAGACCATCGGTAAGTGTCTGCGCGCGGGTGTCGAGCGTTTGCTCGAATCGCCCCAAGCGCTGGTCGAGCGCCGTGGTGACTTCGTCCGTCTTTGCGGCAACGCGACTGTCGAAGCTGTCGACATAGGTACGCATCGACTCGGAAACGTCCTGGGTGCGGGCACCGAGACGCTCGACAAGTTCCGACCCGTAGGTCTTCACCGTGCGATCGAATTCGGCAAGGTGCCGCGTGATGAGGTTGCCGAGCGAGGAGGAGTCCCGCCCAATCCGCTCGCCCAGCTCGGCGCCCGAATGGTTGAACATCTCCTCGAAGGCGGCGAGGCGGGTCGCCAGCATTTCCTTGATCGCGTCGTTGCGCGTGGCGATGACGTCGGCGACGCGGTCGGCATTGCCGCGGACCTGTTCGCTCATCTCGGTGCTGTGTGCGGTCAGCATTTCGGTGATGCGATCGCCGGATTCCTGTAGCTTGCCGGCCATCTCGCTGCCGCGCAGGTCGAGATCGAGGAGCAGCGATTCGCCCGAGGTTTTGATCGTGCTGTTGACTTCGTCGACGCGGATCGCAATCGTTTCGGCGATCTGGCTCGACGTTTCGACAATGGCGTCGGTGAACTCCTGAGATCGGCCGGCCACCAAGTCGACCACAGCCAGCGACTTCTCGGAGAACGCCTCGGTGATGCGGTCGAGGCGCGAGGTCATCATGTCCTCGAGGCCGGTGGCGATTTCGGCGAACTCCTCGCCGATGTGATTGGTCTTGAAATCGAGGTTGGAGCTGAGCTGCTCGCTCGCCGTGGAAATCGCGCGTGAGGTTGTCTCACTGGCCGCCTCCAGGCGTTCGAGCAGATCGCCGCTGCGGTCGCTCAACTGCTGGATCATCGAGTCGCCGATCTGACCGAGCGTGAGCGTAATGTGTTCGCCGCGCTCCGCCAGTGAATGGGTGATGCGTTGCGCCGCCTCGTTGACCTGCTGCCCGACCAGGTCGCTGATCGTGGAGAGGTCCTGCGTGAGATCGATGTGCACGTTGTCGATGGCGGAACGGACCTGCTCGGCATGCCCGACAAGAGTTTCACGCTGGCTGGCAAGATCTTGCAACAGGCTGCGGATGCGGACCTCATTGTCGCTGTAGGTACGCTCCAGGGCGGCAACCTCGTTCTGCACCAGCGCTTCGAGCTCGCTGGCGCGCGCCAGCGCACGCTCGACGCCGTCGCCCATCGCAGCGACCTCGCGGCGGATGGCCTGCCCAACGGTGACGATGGAATCCCGCGCCACGCTTTCCGGCTCGGCGAGGCGCATGGCGACCCGCGCCATTGACTGGGCGATGAGCCGCAATTCCTGCGCGCGCCATGTCATGTGGGCGACGCCGAAGAAGAAGATGACCGGCAGGAGTGCCGCCGCGCCAAGGCCGACCATCAGCGCGATCGACGAATGGCCGCCAAGCGCGGCGTTAATATCCGATTGATAGGCGAAGGCGAGCGACCGACAGCCGACGATCCAAGCGCAGGAAAACGCCGTGGCGACGAAGTAGGACGAACGCGCCGGCCGGCGTTGCAGAGCCTGCAGAATCTGGCCGATGGATTGCTGGTCGTCGTTGGCCGCAGGGCCGCGCGTTGCAATGGCGACATCGGCACTGAAGAGGTCGTCCTGGGCATCGGTAGCGGCGCCGCCCTGCGCGGCGGCCTCGGCCGGGCCCGACAAAAGCTCAGCCATGGGCTCGGACGCGGCTCCGGACCGGTCCGTGACCTGTTCCTCGTCTCGGAGATTGAGAGCTTCCTGGATCGCCGACAGCGCCGCCTCGGTCGGGTCCGTCATCTTCTTCGGGTAGTTGGCCATTTCGGTCGTCGCCTCGCGTGTTACGCCTGACTAGGACGGCCCGAGCACAGGGAGCATCCGCTCCGTGCAACGCCTTGAGCCGCGCCACGAGCGCGTGATCGTTGAATCCCCGTCGGTTTCCGGGGCTGCCCCAGCAAGCCCTCAGGTCGCACTTCGATAGCCCATCCTATCGGCCTGGAAGATCGAAGAAAACCGATTCAGTAACGTCCCTTTAATCATCGTTAACGGCTTTTTTACCCTCCCGCGCATCAATGTGCAGTGGCCGGGGAAGCCGCCTTTGTTGCGCCGGAAATGCGGCTGCCGTTGGGCCGGCGGCGCTTCGCCGGCTGGTAAGAATTCGCTTACCGTGGGCGTGGAAGAACTCGGTCCTTCTCCTGTTTCGTAACCCAGCCGTGTTGTCATCGCCACGCACAAAAAAGTCCGGCCCCGAACGCCGGCTTGGTGGGAGAGCGTCATGACCGCTTCGTATGCGCTGGTTGCCGCGCAGACCGCGCCAATGCCAACCGCAATCGACGAGACCCATCTGGGCCGCATGACTCTGGGCGACCGGCGCCTGGAGCGGGAAGTCCTCGAATTGTTCTTGCGGCAGACCACGATCATGCTCGATCGGATCGTCGGTGCGGAGCCGCCGCTGGCCGCCGCCGCCGCCCATACGCTGAAGGGCTCGGCGCGCGGCATCGGCGCTTGGCGCGTGGCGCGCGCGGCAGAGACCTTGGAGGATGCCGCAGGCAGCGCCGATACCGGCGACCTGGAGGGTGCGCTGGCAGAGCTCAGGGCCGCCAGCCTGGAAGCGGGCGCCGCAATTGCCGCGCGCTTGACTGCTCTTTTCGCCGAGCTTGGCGCCAGCCGCTGACCATCGAGCCGCTGGCGTCCTCGCGCATGAGCCGATAGAAGGTGCCGGGCCGGTTTGCCGGCCTTCGATTGTCGTCCCCCTGCATTAAGCCACTACCTCCGGCTTGCTCCGCCATGGCTCAGATTACATTCATCGATTCCAAGGGAACCGCCCGCGCGGTCGACGGCGAGGTCGGTTCCACGGTTATGGAGACCGCCATCAAGAATGGCGTGCCCGAGATCGAGGCGGAGTGCGGCGGCGCCTGCGCCTGCTCGACGTGCCATGTCTATGTCGACGACGCCTGGCGCGAAAAAGCCGGCGAGCCGTCGCCGATGGAAGAGGACATGCTCGACTTCGCCTACAACGTACAGCCGAATTCCCGGCTGTCTTGTCAGATCAAAATCCGCGAGGAGCTTGACGGCTTGATCGTGCGGACGCCGGATCGGCAAGCCTGACCGGGATATAGCCCGGCGTCAGTGGACGAAACCGGGCGGGTTCCCATCGCCGATTTCAGCCTTCCCCTGGCGCTTTGCGCAGGCTAGACACTCGCCACCTTCTCGAAACCCCCATTATTTGGACCACTACGGATACGATATGACTGAACCAATCAAGACCGACGTTGTCATCGTCGGCGCCGGGCCGATCGGGCTGTTTGCAGTGTTTGAGCTCGGGCTCCTCGACATGAAATGTCACCTTGTCGACATTCTCGACAAAATCGGCGGACAATGCGCCGAGCTTTATCCGGAGAAGCCGATCTACGACATCCCCGGCATTCCCCACACCAGCGCG
>DATAWA010000092.1:0-3795 GCA_036267435.1 Xanthobacteraceae bacterium
CTTGATCTCGTGGCAGAACGCCACCGACGCCGGATCGCCGCCGTGCTCGCCGCAGATGCCGAGCTTCAGATTTTTGCGCACCTTGCGGCCGCGCTCGGTCGCGATGCGAATGAGTTCGCCGACGCCGTCGCGGTCGAGCGACACGAACGGGTCGGCCGGCAGAATGCCTTTCGCCGTATAGATGCCGAGAAAGCTCGCGGCGTCGTCGCGGCTGATGCCGAACGTGGTCTGCGTCAGATCGTTGGTGCCGAACGAAAAGAATTCCGCGGTTTCGGCGATCTCGCCGGCTTTCAGCGCCGCGCGCGGCAATTCGATCATGGTGCCGACCTGATAGTCGATCTTGCTCTTGGTTTCGTCGGCGACCATTTTTGCCGTGGCGTCGATGCGCTCCTTGACCAGATCGAGCTCCATTTTGGTGGCAATGAGCGGCACCATGATTTCCGGCGCGACCGGCTTGCCGGTCGCCCGCTCGGCCTCGACCGCGGCCTCGAAAATAGCGCGAGCCTGCATCTCCGCGATTTCCGGATAGGCGATGGCGAGGCGGCAGCCGCGAAAGCCGAGCATCGGATTGAACTCGCTCAGCTCCCTGGCGCGGTCGGCGAGCTTCTGCGGATCGGCGCCCATGGCCCGCGCCACTTCGGCGATCTCCTCCTCGCTGTGCGGCAGAAACTCGTGCAGCGGCGGATCGAGCAGACGGATGATGACGGGCAAGCCGCCCATGATCTTGAACAATTCGGCGAAGTCGGCGCGCTGCATCGGCAGAAGCTTGGCCAGCGCCGCGCGCCGCGCCGTCTCGTCGCCGGCGAGAATCATTTCGCGCACCGCGCGGATGCGATCCTCGTCGAAGAACATATGCTCGGTGCGGCACAGCCCGATGCCCTCGGCGCCGAACTTGACCGCGGCCCTGGCATCGGCCGGCGTGTCGGCATTGGCGCGCACTTTCAGCTGACGCACCTCGTCGGCCCATTCCATGACGGTGGCGAACTCGCCGGCGAGCGCGGGCTCGAGCATTGGTACCTTGCCGGCGAGGACTTGCCCGGTCGAGCCGTCGATTGTGAGCGTGTCGCCCTTTTTGAGCGTCGTGTTGCCGGCGGTCATGGTCTGACTGCGGTAGTCGACGCGTAGCGAGCCGGCGCCGGAAACGCAGGGCTTGCCCATACCGCGCGCCACCACCGCGGCATGCGAGGTCATGCCGCCGCGCGTTGTCAGGATGCCCTCGGCGGCGTGCATGCCGTGGATGTCCTCGGGCGAGGTTTCGACGCGCACCAGGATCACCTTGCGGCCCTGGCTTTTGAGGAGTTCGGCCTCCTCCGAGGAAAACACGATCTCGCCCGACGCCGCGCCCGGCGAGGCCGGCAGCCCGCTGGCGATCACTTTGCGCTCGGCGTTCGGATCGATGGTCGGATGCAGCAATTGCTCGAGCGCCGCCGGATCGACGCGCGATACGGCTTCTTGTTTGCTGATGAGTTTCTCCTGCGCCAGCTCGACGGCGATACGCAAGGCGGCCTGCCCGGTGCGCTTGCCGCTGCGGGTCTGCAGCATCCACAGCTTGCCCTGCTCGACGGTGAATTCGAGATCCTGCATGTCGCGGTAATGCTTTTCGAGCTTGGCGTGGATGCGCAGTAGCTCGGCAAAAGCGTCGGGAAGCGTCGCTTCCATCGACGGCTTGTCGGAGCCGGCCTCCTTGCGCGCGGCTTCGCTGATCTCCTGCGGCGTGCGGATGCCGGCGACGACATCCTCACCCTGCGCATTGATCAAAAACTCGCCGTAAAGCTTCTTCTCGCCGGTCGATGGATTACGGGTGAAGGCGACGCCGGTGGCGGAGGTCTCGCCCATATTGCCGAACACCATGGCCTGGACATTGACCGCGGTGCCCCAGCTTTCGGGAATGCCATGCAGGCGCCGATAGGTGATGGCGCGCTGGTTCATCCACGAGCCGAACACCGCGCCGATCGCGCCCCACAATTGCGCGTGCGGGTCTTGCGGAAACGGCTTGCCGCTCTCCTCCTCGACGCGCTCCTTGTAGCGGGCGATCACTTCCGACCAATCCGCGGCATCGAGTTCGGTGTCGAGCGAGTAGCCGTTCTTGTCCTTGTGGTCGTCGAGGATTTCCTCGAAGTGATGATGCTCGATGCCGAGCACCACGTTCGAATACATCGTGATGAAGCGGCGATAGCTGTCCTGGGCGAAGCGCCGGTCGCCGGACTTTTCGGCGAGCGCGTTCACCGTGACGTCGTTGAGCCCGAGATTGAGCACGGTATCCATCATGCCGGGCATCGAGGCGCGCGCGCCGGAGCGCACCGAGACGAGGAGCGGATTCTCGGCATCGCCGAATGTCTTGCCGGTGATGCGGCCGACGGCAGCGAGCGCGGTCTCGACCTGAGCTTTCAATTGCTTCGGATAGGTTTTGCCGTGCTCATAGAAATAGGTGCAGACCTCGGTGGTAATGGTGAAGCCGGGCGGCACCGGCAAGCCGAGCTGCGCCATTTCGGCAAGGCCCGCGCCCTTGCCGCCGAGCAGATTACGCATCGCGGCGCGCGCCTCGGCCTTGCCGCCGCCGAAGGCATAGACCCATTTGCCAAGGCCGGTGCGCTGGCTGCCCGATTTTGCCGCGGGCTTGCGCGCGGATTTGGCCGCCGCTTTGGCTTTGGACTTGTTGACCGGCCGGCGTGAGATTTTGGAGCGTGATTTGGCCATTTTGTCTCAAGCGTCGTTCTAAAGCGAAAGGGTCCCGGCAAGGGGCGGATTGCCAGCTTCGTCGCTACCCTCTGGCAACTCCTGACGGCGGGCGCAAGCCGCACCGGCCCTCATCCGTTAATGGATAAAATGGTGGATGGAATTGAGCCCGATCAGACCGATGACGATCAGATAGATGGCGACAATGAAATTAAGGAGCCGCGGCACGATCAGGATGAGGATGCCGGCAATCAGCGCGATCAGCGGCGAGATTTCAGTGGCGGTGAGAACCATTGGAGGACCTCGGGTTGGGAATGGATTGGTGGGGGAAGCGGCATGGACGGAAATGCACAGAACTTAAACGCACAAACCGCCGTTCGGTTCTATGCGACAAAAGCAGCGGGCGAAAGCCCGTAAACCTGATTTCAAGTGTGGCGACGCGCGACTCCTTCTCGCCGCGCGCGGGGAGAAGGTTGGGATGAGGGGGCCTCTCCACCGGGTTGAGAACTTACGCGCTTAGAATCGCGGAGAGGCCCCTCACCCTCGTTCGCTGCGCTCACTCGACCTCTCGCCGCGCGGCGGGGAGAGGTGAATGTTCATCCTTCGATCTTGGAGAAATCGGCCACCGCGCGGGTGGCGGCGCGGATTTCGTTGAGGAGTTTCAGGCGGTTTTCGCGGAGCACTTTATCTTCCACATTCACTGTAACTTTGTCGAAGAAGGCATCGACGCTGGGGCGGAGTTTCGCCATGGCAGTCATGGCGGCGGCGAAATCCTCTTTTTCGACGGCGCGGGTGGCTTCGGCCTTGGCGGCATCGATAGCGCGCGCCAGTGCCTTCTCTTCATCCTGTTTGTAAAGCGCCGGCTCCGGCGCGCCGGTATAGTCCCGCGAATCCTTCTTCTCCTCGATGCGGATGATGTTGGCGGCGCGCTTATAGCCGGCGAGCAGGTTCTTGCCGTCTTCGGTGTCGAGGAATTTGCCCAAAGCTTCCACACGCCGGACGATGAGGAGAAGGTCATCTTGGCCTTCGAGGGCGAATACGGCGTCGACGAGATCGTGCCGCGCGCCTTGGTCGCGAAGTTGGACCTTGAGGCGGTCGGCGAAGAATGAAAGCAGGTCG
>DATAWA010000093.1:0-19627 GCA_036267435.1 Xanthobacteraceae bacterium
TGGCAGATGATGACGACGACGCCGGTGAGCGACACGCCGATGCCGGCGGCCTGGCGGGCCGTCAGCCGGTCGCGGAACAGAACGAAGCTCCACAGCGCGACGAACAGCGGGCTGATCGATTGCAGCAAAAGCCCGTTGATCGCGGTGGTGTATTGCAGGCCGTAATAGGCGAGCGTGTTGTAAACCGAGAAGCCGGTGACCGAAAGCAGCAGCATCAGCCCGAAATGCTTGCGGATCAGCGGCCAATCGCGAATGAGATGCGTGAGCGCGAACGGCAAGACGATCGCAAAAGCGCCGCCCCAGCGGACGAAGGCGAGCGTGATCGGCGGCACGTGGCCGGCCATGAAACGGCCGATCACCGTATTGCCGGCCCAGAACAGCGAGGTCAGCGACAGCAAGACGTAGGGCTGGTCGAACAACCAGTTGCCGCTGCGGCGTGAAATCTGAACCGAACTGTCCACGTCCGCTCCCGGCCTGCGCATTCTCGTCGCGACGCAATGGCCGGTTTCGCTACCGCGGCGCGCCGCCAAGGACCAGTGCCAAAGGCGCATACAAGCCCGCCTTACGGAGGCCGCCCGGCCGAGCCCGACCAGCGCCGAGCCGGGGCGATGCGACAATCCGCCTGTGAGCATGCCGCAATCCCGCCTGGAGCGGCCGAAACATATCGCGATCTTGGTACAAGGCTAACGGCGAATCTGTTGTGGCACCAATGAATTGGCGGAACTTACGGGGGCGGCCGCGGCGCGCTTTTCCTTGCGTCCGGCACCGGCATCCAGTATCCGGGGCGGTCGGCCGCGGCCGCCAACCGGTGCGGTGCGACGGTCATCTCAGCATCGATCGGGCCTGCTGGGGAAAGTTTTTCATGGCAAATGTCGTCGTGGTCGGCTCCCAGTGGGGGGACGAGGGCAAGGGCAAGATCGTCGACTGGCTCTCTGAGCAGGCCGACATCGTAGTGCGTTTTCAGGGCGGTCATAACGCCGGCCATACGCTCGTTATCAACGGCACCACCTATAAGCTGTCGCTGTTGCCGTCCGGTGTGGTGCGGCCCGGCAAGCTCTCGGTGATCGGCAATGGCGTGGTGCTCGACCCCCACGCGCTGCTCGGCGAGATCGCCAAACTCGGCCAGCAGGGCATCACCGTCACGCCTGAGAATTTGCGGATCGCGGAGAACACCCCGCTCATCCTGCCGCTGCATCAGGAGCTCGACGTCGCGCGCGAACGCGCCTCCGGCAAAGGCGCCATCGGCACCACCGGCCGCGGCATCGGACCGGCCTATGAGGATAAAGTCGGCCGGCGCGCGATTCGGCTGATGGATCTCGCCGATATGCAGATGCTCAACGGCAAAATCGACCGGCTTTTGGCGCACCATAATGCCTTGCGTCGCGGGCTCGGCATGAGCGAAATCGACCCGAACAGCCTGTTCGCGGAGCTTTCGGCGGTGGCGCCCAAGGTGCTGCCTTTCATGGATTCGGTCTGGGCGCTGCTCGACGAACGGCGCCGTGAGGGCAAGCGTATTCTGTTCGAAGGCGCGCAAGGCGCGCTCCTCGACATCGACCACGGCACCTATCCCTACGTCACCTCGTCGAACACGGTGGCGGCGCAGGCGGCCACCGGTTCGGGGCTCGGCCCCGGCGCGATCGGCTATGTGCTCGGCATCTGCAAGGCCTATACGACGCGGGTGGGCTCCGGGCCGTTCCCCACCGAACAGCTCAACGACATCGGCAAGATTCTCGGCGAACGCGGCAAGGAGTTTGGGGTGGTGACGGGCCGGCCGCGGCGCTGCGGCTGGTTCGATGCGGTCCTGGTGCGGCAGACCGTGCGCACCAGCGGCATGCACGGTCTGGCTCTCACCAAGCTCGACATTCTGGACGGCTTCGATGAGATCAAGGTCTGCGTCGCCTACCGGCTGGACGGCAAAGAGATCGATTACCTGCCGGCCAGCGAGCATGCGCAGGCGCGGGTGGAGCCGATTTACGAGACCATTGCCGGCTGGCGGGAAAAGACTGCAAATGCCAGGTCTTGGGCCGATCTTCCCGCCCAAGCGATCAAATATGTGCGCCGGCTGGAGGAGCTGATCGGCTGCTCGGCGGCTATTCTGTCCACCAGCCCCGAACGCGAGGATACCATCCTCATGCAAAACCCGTTCGAAGCTTAAGGGTGAAACTTTGCAGCGCCGAGCGTAAACTGAAAACACGATGGCCGACTATCATCCGCTGATTGCCCGTGCCGTAGAGAGCCTCGACAACAACACCGGCGAAGCCCGCCGGGGGCTGTACGAGCGGGCGCGCGCCGCGCTGGTTACGCAACTGCGTTCGATCGAGCCGGCGCTGTCGGAGGCCGACATCACGCGCGAGCGCCTGGCGCTCGAAGATGCCATCCGCAAGGTCGAAGCCGAGAGCGTCCGCAAGGCGCGGACCGAACGGGCGGTGCCGACGGCAGCCCCAGCGCGCATCGCAACTCCACCGGCAGCGCCGCGCCGTCCGGTGCCGCCGCCCGCCGAGCCCCCACATTCTCGTCCCGAGCCGGCGCGACCGACGCCGCCGCGGCCCGATCCGCCGCCGCTGCGGATGCAAGGCGAAGT
Organism: Xanthobacteraceae bacterium; assembly: GCA_036267435.1. Taxonomy (GTDB): domain Bacteria; phylum Pseudomonadota; class Alphaproteobacteria; order Rhizobiales; family Xanthobacteraceae; genus BOG-931. Next base: position 2,582 of record DATAWA010000093.1, read on the forward strand.
CGCCGCCGATGATGCCGCGCGCGCCACCGCGGGGCCAAGCGCCCGCAGCCGCATTTTGAGCGCACGAACCTCTCCGGTGACCCACCACGGCCTCAAGACGTTCCGCGACGCTGTCAGCGAGGTCGACGATCTCGGCGCCGCGTCGGCCCAATCGGTGCAATCGGCGCGCGACACTCGCGATTCCTACGGAGCTTTCGAGCAAGCCCCCGATGACAGCGAAATGGACGCGCTGCACGAGCGGCTTAAGGCGCACTTCGACGACGAAAGCGAGGTTATCGACGACCAAACGCCGCACACGATCGAGCCGATGGAGGATTTTGCCGACGAGGAGCCCGTCCCGCCGGTTGCAGCGCGGCAGCCGCGCGCACGGATGCCGGAAGAGCACTATGCCGAGCCGCGGCCGCCACGGTCCTATCGCGGCCTCGCCAAAGTCGCCGTCGTTCTTATCATTATCGCCGGCCTCGGCGCGACGATCTCATGGCAATGGTCGAATATCACGGGCCTCTACCAGTTCGTGTCGCATATGCGATCGAAGCCCGCCCAGACTGCGCAGGCTCCGGCGGCAGAGCCCAAATTCTCCGGCCGCGTGCCGCAGGAGCAAGTGCCCGGACAGCAGGCGCAAGCGCCCGCCGCCGGCAACGCGCCGGCCAATGCCCCGCCGGTCGCGCAGCGCGTCGTGCTTTATGAGGAAGATCCCAACAACCCGCAGGGCCGGCAATTTATTGGCTCCGCGGTGTGGCGGACCGAGACGGTCTCGCCGGGCAGCGGGCTTGCGCCCGAGCTTGAAGTGCGCGCCGACATCACGATTCCCGAGCGGAACATGACGGTGACCTGGACGCTGCGCCGCAACACCGATCAGGCGCTGCCGGCGAGCCACACCATCGAAATCATGTTCAATCTGCCGCCGGACTTCCCCGGCGGCGGCATTGCCAACGTGCCCGGCATTCTGATGAAGGACAGCGAGCAGGCGCGCGGCGTGCCGCTGGCCGGGCTGGCGGTGAAGGTCACCAACGGATTTTTCCTGATCGGCCTGTCCGCCGTCGACGCCGACGTGCAGCGCAATATCGATCTGCTCAAAACTCGGCCGTGGTTTGATATTCCGATCGTCTATAATAATGGCGGCCGGGCGATTTTGGCCCTGGAGAAAGGTCCGCCCGGCGACCGGGCCTTCGCCGATGCGTTCGCGGCCTGGGCGAAATAGACTGTCCTATTCGTCATGTGGAGTACCGACTTGAGGACACGTCCGAAGATGAGCGGAGCCAACGCCACGACGACAAAGCCCGCGGGCAATGCCCACATCGCTTCGGCGCTGCGCACGCTCGATGCGGAAGCGGGCGGCGTCGCAGCGCTCGCCGCCGCCATGTCAGACGGCATGTCCGAGGGCATGGGCACAGCCTTCGTTTCCGCCGTCGAGACTATCCGCGCCGCGCGCGGCCGCGTCATCGTGACCGGCATGGGCAAGTCCGGCCACGTGGCGCGCAAGATCGCCGCTACGCTCGCCTCGACCGGCACGCCGGCCTTCTTCGTGCACGCCGCCGACGCCAGTCACGGCGATCTCGGCATGATCACCTCGGACGACGTGATGCTGGCCTTGTCGTGGTCGGGCGAAACCGAGGAGCTCAAGGACCTGATCAATTATTCGCGGCGGTTTCGCATCGCGCTTATCGCCATCACGGTGAACGTCGAGAGCACGCTCGGCAAGGCCGCCGATATCGTGCTGGCGCTGCCGTCGGCACGCGAGGCCTGTCCGCATAATCTGGCGCCGACGACGTCATCTTTGATGCAGCTTGCGCTCGGCGATGCGCTGGCGATCGCGCTGATGGAAAGCCGGGGCTTTGCCGCGGTCGACTTCGGCGTCTTTCATCCCCGCGGCAAGCTCGGCGCGGCGCTGAAATTCGTCGGCGACATCATGCATACGGGCGCGGCGGTCCCCTTGATCCGGCGGGGCGCGCTGATGTCGGAAGCGATCGTCGAAATGTCGGCCAAGAGCTTCGGCTGTGTTGTCGTCACCGACGGCGCCGGCAAGCTCGCCGGCATCATCACCGACGGCGATCTGCGCCGCCATATGCGCGGCGACCTGCTGCAGTTGACCGTCGACGCCGTCATGACGGCTTCGCCGGTCACCGTGCGGCCCGACCAATTGGCGAGCGAGGCCCTCGAGCTCCTCAATTCATTGAAGAAGCAGGCGCTGATTGTCGTTCAATCGGACCAGCCGGTCGGCATCGTGAATTTCCACGATCTGCTGCGCGCCGGCGTGGCATGATGCCCGCTGTGTGTGCGTCCAGTCCGTTCTTAATAGAGGCCGCCGCGCACGACGCTGGAATCGTCGGCGGCTGGCGGCGGCGCGGCTTGCGCGGCGACCGGGGCGGAAGCGGCTGGCTGCGGCGCGGGCGCCGGTGCTGCGGGAACGGGAGCCGGCTTCCCAACGGTGACGCGCGCAGGCTGCGCAGACGCGCCGGGCGTTGTCTGGAAGACCGGAGCGGCGGCGGCATTCGCCCCGCCGGCCTGCGGCGGCAATTGATCCTGGTCGGCTTGACCGTGGGCGATGAATTCCCGGTAACCCGGCTCGCCCGGACGCGGCGGCACATCGCTGGGCATGCCGCCCGCCCAATGCGGCCAGTGATCGGCGACATAGGCGGAAAATCCATCCTCGGTCGACGTGCCGGCGCAGGACGTAAGCGCAAGAGCGGCACACACAATGATTGCCGGCGCGGCAATCCGGCGCCGGCCGGTGATGCGCCTTGCGTCATTGACGTCGCTCGCGACTCGCATCGTCTGCCGTTCGCCGTTTCGTCCGATCAAAAAAACGCTTGTTAGCGGTGCAGCCATGCCCGCCCCTCGGTATGCGACACCGCGCCAGCCGCGCCGGAACCTAAGATACGGAAGTTTATATTTCCTGCCGGGGGGACGCACCTCCAAGTGGACGGGGTTCGTGGCGGGACAATGGCTCGCACTTGCCGGCCGATCCGGACGCCGGCGGCGGACATTGTGGCAAAGCGCCTGGCACAAGGTGTGGCAAAGGGCGACGCAAGCAGTCCGCCATGCCGTCTTGACGACGCTCATTCTCGGTGTGGCGGCCTGCAGCGAACTGGCGCAATCGAGCCAAGCCGCATCGCCACCCGCCGCGCAACCGCCTTACGTGTCGCTGACCGCCCAATATCTGTTAGGTGCGCTAAAGGACCGCTCCGCTTATAGCGGCTTTGCGATATCGGGGCTGCGCTGGGTCGATTCCATGAAGGGATGGGCGTGGCTCGCTTGCGTCAATTTTCAGGATCGCGGGCAGCTGCGCCGCTATGCGATTTTCATCCAGGACAATGCCGTCGTCGACGGCCGATATGCGGTCGAGACCGACGCCTGCGGCAGCCAAACCTACACGCCGTTCGATCTGATGACCGGCCAGCTCGGCCAGCCGACCCCGCTGGTGCAGTCGCCGCTTTATTAGGGAATGCCCTGAGCCGACGACGATCAGCCGAGCAAGCGCACACCGACAATCGTCAAGACGCTCGCCAGCGCAATGCGGACCACGGCGTCCCGAGCGCGGGTTGCCAGATAGCTGCCCAGGACAATGCCGGGCACAGATCCCAACAGAAGCGTTCCAAGCAGCGACCAATCGATCGAGCCCAACAGCCAATGCCCGGCGCCGGCAAGCAGCGTCAGCGGGACCGCATGAGCGATGTCGGAACCCACGACGCGGCCGGCCGGCATCTTAGGATGAAGGATTAGAAGAACCGTAACGCCGATGGCGCCCGCGCCCACCGATGTCAGGGTCACCAAAACGCCCATGACCAGACCGAGAGTGATCGTGAGCCGTTGCGACGTGCGCCGATCAAGGTTGAGCAGGCGTTCCTCGTAGCGCTGGCGAATGGCTTTGCCACCGATCAAAAACACCGCGGTGACGAGGAGAACGGCACCCAATATCACCGCGACGGCGTGCTGCGCGGCAGCGCTTTTGAGATCAACCTGGGACAGCAACACGAGCGTTGCCGCGGTTGCCGGCACGCTGCCGGCGGCAAGCAGCCCCACCAGCGCCCAATCGATCGTTCGTGCACTGGCATGGACCGCACTGCCGACCATCTTGGTCGAGGCCGCGAACAGCAAGTCGGTTCCGACCGCCGTCGTCGGGTGGATGCCAAACAACAGGATAAGCAGCGGAGTCATCAGCGAGCCGCCGCCGACTCCCGTCAAGCCGACGAGAGTTCCGACGCCAAACCCTGACAGAACGTAAAGCGGATCGACCATGAATGACCCCACTTTCAATTTTCGGACTTACCGTCACGAACCTCGTTCGCTCTGTCAAGAATCGCGCCGCGATCAGGCGATGGAGCCGAGAGACGAATACAGTCGCACCGAACATCCGTTGTGGATGTTTCTTTCAGTTTATCTGTAGTTCAGGCTATTTTTGTGAAGACACGATCGAGCAACAAAACATTCTTCCACATCGCTATCTGGAAACTGATTGTTTGTTCGCTACGACCCGGCCAAGCCGAACGATAATTTTTTATTTTCTTCGCTTCATTGACTTCGCGACTCAAAACGATAACTCGTGACCGTCATGAGCAGGCTGGACGATCTCGAAGCGCAAAGCATCTTTATTTTCCGCGAGGCCTTTGCGCGGCTGCGGCGCACCGCGCTGCTGTGGTCGCTGGGCAAAGACTCCAACGTGATGATTTGGATAGCGCGCAAGGCGTTTTTCGGGCGCGTGCCGTTTCCCGTATTGCATGTCGATACCGGCAAGAAGTTTCCGGAGATGTACGCATTTCGCGACCGTTATGCCGCGGAATGGAATCTCGATCTCAAGGTCGAATCCTGCCCGCCGCTCGACGCGGTCGACCCGACTTTGCCGCCCGCGGCGCGCTCGGCCGCGCGCAAGACCGAAGGCCTGAAGCTTGCGCTGGCGAAATTCGGCTTTGACGGCCTGATCGCAGGCATCCGCCGCGACGAAGAGCCGACCCGCGCCAAGGAACGCGTATTCTCGCCGCGCGGGCTCGAAGGCGGCTGGGACGTCCGCGACCAGCCGCCCGAATTCTGGAATCACTTCAACGCCGCACCGCCGCCGGGCGCGCATTTGCGTATCCATCCCATTCTGCATTGGACCGAGCTGGACATCTGGGCCTATACCAGACGTGAGAACATTCCAATCATTCCGCTTTATCTGACGCGGAACGGCAAGCGCTATCGCTCGCTCGGCGACACCGACATCACGTTCCCCATCGTCTCGGACGCCGCCACAGTCGACGACATCGTTCGCGAACTTGAAACCACCAAAATCCCCGAGCGCGCCGGCCGTGCGATGGATCACGAAACCGAAGACGCTTTCGAGCGTCTGCGCGTCACCGGTTATCTGTAACCCGTGGACTGTGTTCGATCATGAATATGCTTGTTGACGAGTTCTCGACCCGCGCCGAATTAACGGTGGACGAGCGGCCCCTGCTCCGTATCGTTATCGTCGGCCACGTCGACCATGGAAAATCGACGCTAATTGGCCGGCTCCTTCATGAAACCGGGAGCTTGCCGGACGGCAAGTTTCAATCCATCAAGGCCATCAGCGAACGCCGCGGCGTGCCGTTCGAATGGTCCTTTCTGTTGGATGCGCTCCAGACCGAGCGCGATCAGGGCATCACGCTCGACACCAGCCAAATTCGCTTTTGCACCGCGGCGCACGACGTCGTTTTGATCGACGCGCCCGGACACGCCGAATTTCTCCGCAATATGATCACCGGCGCCGCGCAAGCCGACGCGGCTATTCTGGTGATCGACGCCGCCGAGGGCGTGCGCGAGCAGACCCGCAGGCATTGCTATCTGCTGCATCTGCTCGGCATCAGACAGGTGGCGGTGGTCGTCAACAAGATGGACCGCGTCAATTTTGATGAAAGGCGTTTTAACGAGCTGGAAGCGGAGATGGCTCGCCATCTCGCCGCTATCGGACTTTCAGCGACCACGATGATTCCGGTGTCGGCGCGCAACGGCGACGGTATCGCGCGCCATACGGCATCAATCGCGTGGTACGCGGGTCCGACCGTTCTTGAAGCGCTGGATCGCTTTCTGCCGGCCAAGCCGCTTACCGATCTGCCGCTCGCCATTCCTGTCCAGGCTGTCTACAAATTCGACGAACGCCGCATCGTCGCGGGCCGGATCGAAACCGGTCGAATCGCTGTCGGCGACGAAATCGTCATCATGCCGCGCGGCACGACGGCGCGGCTGGAGTCGATCGAAGCGTGGCCGGCTTCCGACGACATGCCGCGTCCGCAAGCGGCGCGCGCCGGCCAGTCGATCGGGCTGACGCTGGATCGGCAGGTGTTTGTCGAGCGTGGCGACGTCATTTCAACGCCGGCGGCACCGGCCCGGCAGGTCCGACGGCTTCGCGCCAGGGTATTTTGGCTGCACGACGAACCGCTCACCACTGGCCAACAGATCGGGCTGCGCATCGGCATGGCCGAGTGCCGCGGCGCCGTCAGGCTTGTCGCGAACGCGATCGACCCCGGCGAACTTGCGCCGAGCGAAGCCAAGGCCATCGCCCGCAATCACGTGGGCGACATCGAAATTGATCTGTTTCAGCCGATCGCGGCCGATCTCTACACCGTCAACCCGCGCACCGGACGTCTGGTCCTCGACCTCGCCGGCAGGATTGCCGGCGGCGGCTTGATCCTCGCGGTCGATGACGCATCCGATCGCCCGGGGAAACCGGAGACGCGCCTTGGGGCCGACCGCGCCGCATTGGAGACGCGATGCAGCCGTCTCAATGCGGGCTTGGGCGATCTGCCGGCGGCCGAACGACTCGTCCGTTTTCGCGAGGAAATCGCCGGCCGGCTCGTCTTCGCCACGAGCTTCGGACCGGAGGATCAGGTCATCCTGCATTTGCTCGCCGAAAAGGACATCGACGTCGATATCGTGACGCTCGATACCGGGCGGCTGTTCCCGCAGACCTACGAATTATGGGCGGAGACCGAGCGCCGTTATGACCGCCGTATTCGCGCATTCTATCCGCAGCATGATCACCTCGAAGCGCTGATCGAAAAGCACGGCATAAACGGCTTCTACGACTCCCGCGAAGCCCGGCTGTCTTGTTGCGGGTGCCGCAAGGTGCAGCCGCTCAATCGTGCGCTTGCCGGCGCGACCGGCTGGATCGCCGGATTGAGAGCGGACCAGTCCGCGCACCGAAACGGCGCCGCCTTGCTGGCCGTCGACGAGCGAAACCTGTTCAAGCTCAGTCCGTTGTTGGATTGGACACAACAAGCCGTTCAAGACTTCACCGCGGCCCATCGCATCCCGACCAACCCGCTGCACATACAGGGGTTCGTATCGATCGGGTGCGCGCCGTGCACACGCGCCATCACTCCGGGCGAACCCGAGCGCGCCGGCCGCTGGTGGTGGGAGACCGACGAAACCAAGGAATGCGGGCTTCACGAAAAGTCGCTGCCGGCCAAGATGCCGGCGTGATTGCCGCTGTTGCGGGTCAGGCATTAACCGCCTGTCGCACTGCCAGCGCCCGATCGACCGCGGTGACGACCTGGGTCGCGGACAACTCGTCGAGACACTGGCTGTGGCTGTCGAGCCGGCGATCGCAGCCTTCGAGTTGGCAAGGCAGGCACGGCAGCGGATTTTGCACCAGCACCACATTGCCGCGCTGTTGGATCGTGCCGGCCGCGGCCCAGGGACGGTCGAGGCCGCCGCGCGGCCACGGCCCCCAAAGGCGCGGATCGGTCGGACCATAAAGTGCGACCGTCGGCGTTCCCGTCGCCGCGGCGAGATGCGTGATCGCCGTATCCGGGCCTATATAGACCGCCGCGTCGGTGATGAGCGCGGTCAAATCAGGCCAAGCGATCTTGCCGTCCAATCGCGCGACGGCGCTGTCCCGCCAGACGGTGTCGAGATAAGCGCGATCTCCCGGCGCGCCGGTAATGACTGCGGCGAGGCCGCGCTGGCGCAAAGCGGCGGCAAGGTCCCGCCAGCCGTCGTCCGTCCAGCGCTTGTAGGTGAACATCGGTGCGGCATGGACCACGGCATAAGGCTGTGGCGGCGCGAGTGCCGGCCGCACACCACCCGCGGGCGGCACGATCTCAGCCTGCGGCGCGATACCAATCGCTTCGGCAAGCCGCAAAAGATCGACCACGCGGTGGGCGCGGCGATCACTGACATAAGACCGGTTCAGCATCAGGCGTTTGATCGCGGCGGCGGCACCGCCGGCTTCAACCGGTCCCGCGCTCCGTTTTCCGGCCATCACTGTGTAAAGCGTCGGCCGGTCGCCGGTCTGCGCCGACAGCGCCAGGTCGTAGCGCTTGAAAAGCCTTCCAATGAGCGAAAGCGATTGACCGGCGGGCAGACGCTGCGGGATGGTGTGGATTGCGTCGAGGTCGGGATTGCCGGCCAGAATTCCCTCGGTTCCGGCAAACACCAGCACATCGATCGCGCTCGCCGGCAAGGCCCGCTTGACGCTGCGAATAAGCGGCGTGGTGAGCAGCACGTCGCCGAGACGGCGCAACGCCACGACCAATACGCGCGGAGCATCGGGCAATGCGATCGGGTTCATTGCTGCGCCATGGATATCTCGCTGCGCGACGCCACGTAATCGTCGGCCAGCGCCGACAATCCGCGCAGCGCACGGACGCGGGTGCCGCCGAGCAAGCCATCGAGCATCGCCTGGTTGGCCGGCAGGCGCGAACGGTCGTTCTCCGGGTGCCACAAATGCAATACGCCGGTGGCGAAGCGGCCGTCTTTGCGCCGCACTCCGGCGTGCAGCAGGCGCACGACAAGATCGGAGTCTTCCAAGCCCCAGCCGGTGTAAGCACAATCGAAGCCGTCGATGCGGTCGAGATCGCGCCGCGCCACCGCCAGATTGCAGGTTTTTGCACCCTGCCATTTGGCATTGCCGAGCTTGCGCAACGGACCAAGCGGCAAGCGCATCGTCGGCAACAGCCGGTTGATGCCGCCGTTGAGCCGCTGCCGCACGAGCGCGGCGAAGGTCCAGGTTTCGACCGCGAGCCCTTGCGACAGCACGGCCTTGGTCAATGCGGGCGACAACAGGATGCGATTGCCGAATACGAACCAGCCCGGCTCGGCGAGCCGGCGATGTGCGGCGACGAAGCCGCGCGGCGCCAGGCAATCGCCGTCGAGGAAAATGCACAATTCGCCGGCGCTCGCCGCGATGCCGCGATTGCGGATCTCGCCGCCGCGAAAGCCCACATGCTCGTGGCGGACATGCTTGAGCGGAACGGTAAGCCGCCGCTGCCAGCTTTCAATGAGCCGCGTGGTCTCGGTGCGCGAGCCGTCATCGGCGACGACGATTTCGAAATTAAGGTCCGATTGGCGCGACAAAGCGCGCAGCACAGCGTCGAGCGCGTCCTCGCGATCATAGGTCGTGACGATGACGGAGATGAGCGCGGCGTTGCTCACGGCGGGCCGCTCGGGCGCAACGCCGCGAATGCGCCGGTCCGCCGGACCAACCGGTCGCGCAGCCGCCGTTTGCGATCCCGCAGCATGCGGATCGGCAGCGCGAAATAATATTTCCGTGCCAGTTGCCACCAGCCGAAACCGACAGCCGGCGCCTGTTGCTGCGGCACGTACCAGCCGTTTGGGCCAGTGCGCCGGATCAGCCGATAGCCGGCGCGGGTAAAAGCGCGATGGGTGGCGAGGCTCGTGACGTGGTCTTCGACCAGCATGAGCCGCGGACGCCAGCGCGACAGATCGAAGCCGGACAGCACCTCGACTTCGTGGCCTTCGACGTCAATCGACACGAAATCGATCGGCGACGGCGCGCCAGCTTGTTCGAGAATGTCGTCGAGCGTGCGAACCGGCACCGCGATTTCCGATTCCGCCGTGACGCCGGTGACGGCTAGGTCGGGATCGAGCGAGGAGTGCGGTCCCAAGACGTGCAACGTCATCGTCTTGCCGGCGTTGGCCGGCGACGAGCAGGCCGCGGCGACAACGTGAGCGCGCCGCTCCTGCCGCAGGCGTTCGGCCAGATCCGGCTGGGGTTCGACCAGAACTCCGCGCCAGCCGGCCTGCTCGAACTGCCAGCTCTGCGATCCTTGCAGTGGCTGATTGGCGCCGACCTCGACGAAAAAGCCCTGTTTTTGCGTTGGGCCAAAGAACTCGGCCTTGAGCTCGTTCTCAACCTGCCATGGAAACACCGTGCGCATCGGTCAGTCCCCCGAGCTACTCTGCTTGACCGGCTGCGCGCGTTTGACGATCGCCGTCGTCGAATGGCCGGGGACCAGATCGACCAGCACCACGGCGCCGCCGGCTTGCTCCACGACGTCGTGTCCGACCACCTCCTCGCGTTTGTAATCGGCGCCCTTCACCAGCACGTCCGGGCGTACGCGCTTGATCAATTCGAGCGGGGTGTCGTCTTCGAACACCACCACGAGATCCACAGCTTCGAGCGCGGCCAAGACCTCGGCGCGGCCCTCGGCCGGATTGATCGGACGGCCTTTGCCTTTGAGCCGCGTCGTCGACGCATCGCTGTTGAGGCCGACCACCAGCCGGTCGCAAGCCGCGCGCGCCTCCGCCAGCAATTTGACGTGGCCGCGATGGAGAAGATCGAAGCAGCCATTGGTGAAGCCGATGCGCAGACCGTGGCGGCGCCAGCCGGCGAGCCGTTCGTCCAGCATCGACCAATCGAACAGGATCTTGTCCTCGGTCGCGAGCGAAGCGGCGGGCAGGATGCGGTGGCGCAATTCCGCGAGCGAAACCGACGACGTACCGCGCTTGCCGACGACCACGGCTGCGGCGGCATTGGCGGCGCGCATCGCCTGCTCGAACGGCGCCTGCATCGCCAGCAAAACCGCCATCACCGCGGCGACGGTGTCGCCGGCGCCGGAGACGTCGCGTACCTTCACCGGATAAGCCGGTATGTGCAACGGCGGATGGCCGTCGATGTGCAGCGTCATGCCTTCTTCGCTGCGGGTGACGAGAACCGCTTCGCTGTCGACGATGCGGGCGAGCTCGGCCGCCGCGCCGCCGATTTCCGCGTCGGTCGTCACCGGCCGGTGCACCGCGACGCCGAGTTCCTGACGATTGGGGGTGATCACGGTTGCGCCGCGATAAATACTGTAATCGTGCCCCTTCGGATCGACGACGACCGGCTTGCCGAGCTGGCGGGCGCGATCGATGATCGCGCGGATGACGCGCGGCGTCAGCACGCCCTTCGAATAGTCGGACAGCACCACGGCGCCGCAATGCGGCAACGCCGCTTCGGCATGCGCAATCACCGCGGTTTCGCTGCTGGCACTGGCCGCCTTCGCCGTCTCCCAGTCCGCCCGCATCAGATGCGCCGAATGATGCTCGGAGACAAAGCGCACCTTGCGCGTGGTGTGGCGCCCCGGCTCGACGACGAGGTGAGGAACGACGGCGCCGTTGAGCTTGGCGAAGGCATCGGCCAAGGTTCGCGACGCTTCGTCTTTGCCGGTTAGCCCGACGAAAATGCAACGCGCGCCGAGGGCTGCGATGTTGCGCGCGACATTGCCGGCACCGCCAATCTCGACTTCGCTGCGTGCCACGGCAAGCACCGGCGTCGGCGCCTCCGGCGAAATCCGCGTGACCTCGCCATAGACGAAATCATCGAGCATGAGATCGCCGACGCAGAGCACTGTCTGCTTGGCGACGAGCTTGAGAGCTTCTTCGAAATCGAACATATCTGCTGCCGCGCTCAACCTTCGTGACCGTGCTCAGCGATAGCGGTCGGGACGATCGAGATAACATTCCACGTAGCGCTTCACCGCCGTCTCAAGCGGCGTGAAGTCCGCATTATAGCCGGCGCGCCGCAAATTGGCGCTCTCGGCCTGCGTGAAATACTGGTAGCTGCCGCGGATCGAAGCCGGCATGTCGACATAGTCGATGGCGGGCTTGCGGCCCAGCGCCGCGAACATCGCCGCCATCAGGTCGCGGAAGCTGCGCGCCTGTCCGGTGCCAACGTTGAAAATGCCGGAGACCGCCGGCGTCTCCATGAGCCAGCGCACCACGGCGATCGCATCGTCCACATAGATGAAGTCGCGCTTCTGCTCGCCGTCGGCAATGCCGGAGCGATGCGACTTGAACAGCCGGATCGTTTGACCGGCCCTGGCCTCGTCGAAACGCTTGGCGACGAGACTCATCATCTCGCCCTTGTGATATTCGTTCGGACCGAACACGTTGAAGAACTTCAAGCCGGCCCATTGCGGCGGCATGCGGTCCTTGCGCCGCAAGCGCTCGACCACCGCAACGTCGAAAGCATGCTTGCTAAAGCCGTACAGGTTCATCGGCTTGAGCCGGCTGAGCCCGCCGTCCGCCCAGTCGTCGGAATAGCCCTCCGCGCCATCGCCATAGGTCGCGCCCGAGGACGCGTAGATGAACGGCGTGCGGGTCGCCGTGCACCAATCGAGAAGCCGCAGCGACAGCCGGAAATTATTTTCCATGACGGCATCGCCGTCGGTCGCGGTGGTCGACGAGATGGCGCCGAGATGGACAACCGCGTCGAGCTTGCGGCCGTCGAGCCAGTCGGTCAGGTCCGCGGGCGGGATGAAGTCGGCGATCTGACGGGCGGCGAGATTGCGCCACTTGCCGTCGCCGCCGAGCATATCGTTGACGGCAATATCGGTGCGCCCGGCCTCATTGAGGCTCGCCACCAGGTTCGATCCGATAAAGCCGGCGCCGCCGGTGACCAATAGCATCGACGCTCCTTTGCCCCAGTCTTTCCCGCGCGGCAACAGGCCACCGCAACGCGCCGGCGCTAATAAATGAATTATAATTCATTCATACTAGCGCAGTTACGCTCAACGGAGATTTCCAAACCCGGAACGGCGCCCGCTATACTGCTCCCGATGCAGACCGTGTCCGCCTATATCCTGGCATTCAACGAGGCCGAAAAGCTCAAGGCCGCGGCGGAAAGCGTGCTTTGGGCGGACGAAATCGTGGTCATCGACTCCCACAGCACCGACGGTACCGCCGAAATTGCGGCGGCGCTCGGCGCCCGTGTAGTCCAGGTGCCGTTCAATGGATTTGGCGAACTGCGCAATCGCGCCATCGAAGCCTGCCGCTGCGACTGGGTCTTCAGTCTGGACGCCGACGAGCGTTGTACGCCGGCGGTGCGGGACGAAATTCTGGCACTGCTTGCCGGCCCGCCGCCGCTCGATGTCTACCGCGTGCCGCGCAAGAGTTTCATGATGGGACGCTGGATTCGCGGCTCCGGCTGGTATCCGAATTTCCGCCAGCCGCAGCTCTTCCGCAAAGGCAGCATGCGCTACACCCTCGATCCGGTCCACGAGGGCTATGAGCTCCTCACCGAAACACCCATGGGCACGCTCCGCAATGCGATTTGGCAATTCCCGTTCCGCAACCTTGCCGAAGTCCTGGCCAAGGCCAATCGGTATTCCTCGCTGGGCGCGGCCAAGCTCGCCGGCCGGCGAGTGTCGATGGCCGGCGCCTTCGGCCACGGCCTGTGGTCGTTTCTCAAGCATTACTTTCTCAAGCGCGGCTTTGTCGACGGCTGGGCAGGCTTCGTCATTGCCTTTGGCAATTTCGAGGGCACGTTCTACCGTTATGCCAAGCGCTACGAAGACATGCAGACTTGGTCGCCGCCGCCAAGCGAACCGCTGCGGCGCGATGTGAAGTCCTAAAAGTAGCGCGGCCGGCTTCGACCGATAATGGACCAGAATTTACCTATCGGCGCGGGACAACACAGTCCCATTCTCGTCGTCCCCTACATGTGGATCGGCGATTTCGTGCGCTGCCATTCGGTGGTCAAGCTCATCAACGCCCGCTTCCCCGGCCGCCCGGTCGACATGTTGGCGACAACGCTGTGCGCGCCGCTCGCCGACTATATGCCGGGCCTGCGCCAAGCCGTCGTCACCGACCTGCCGCGCAGCCGGCTGGCACTCGGCGACCAATTCGCTCTCGCCAAAAGGCTCAAACGCGAAGCTTACGGCAGCGCGCTCATCATGCCGCGGACTTGGAAATCGGCGCTGGCGCCGTTTTTAGCCGGCATCCCCGAGCGCACCGGCTTCGCCGGCGAAGCGCGATTTTTACTGCTCAACGATGTGCGCTTCGGCGAGCGGGCGCTGCCACGCATGGTCGACCGTTGCGCCGCCTTGGCGCTGCCGCGCGGCGCTGAGCTGCCGCAGCAATGGCCGTTGCCGGAGCTGAGAGTGCCGCGCGAGGAGATCGAGGCCTGGCGCAGAAAGCACGGCCTCGATGCCGCCGACCGCCCGGTCGTGGTGCTTGCGCCCGGCGCGGTCGGACCGGCGAAACGCTGGCCGGCCGAAAGCTATGCCGTCTTGGCCAAACGGCTCCTGGCCGAAGGCTTTGCGGTCTGGGTGCTTGGCGGGCCCGGCGAAAAGGCGCTGGCCGCACAGATCGTCGGGACGGGTCCGGCGCGCGATCTGACCGGACCCGATCTGCGCAATGCCATACTGGCGCTGGCCGCCACCACCGTCGGGGTTTCCAACGATTCCGGTCTCTTGCACGTCGCCGCCGCGCTCGGCACCCCCGCAATCGGCATTTTCGGCCCTACCAGCCCATGGCATTGGGCCCCGCTCAACCCGCTGGCCGGAACCGTTCAGGCGGCCGAGAAGCTCTCGTGCCAGCCCTGCCATAAACCGGTCTGCCGCCTCGTCCACCACCGCTGCATGACCGACCTTGCGCCGGACCAGGTCTTGGACCTGGTCCTGGCTCAGGTCTTGACCGCGACCCGCCCCGGGCCGGCCGCGGTCGTGCCTGCCAGTCAGGGGCCAATCGCTTAACAGAAGATTCGTCAAATCGGGGTAAGCCGGGCCAAAGAATGAGTAGTGGACGATGACGATCCTGGTCACCGGGGGCGCCGGCTATATCGGCAGCCAGATGGTGCGCGAGCTCACCGACGCCGGCGAGCCCGTTGTCGTGCTCGACAATCTCTCCACCGGGCATCGCTGGGCCGTTGCCGAGGGGGTGCCGGTCGTCGTCGGCGAGACCGGCGATCAGGGTCTGGTCTCCCGGCTCATCCGCGATCACGGCGTCGATGCCATCATCCACTTCGCCGCCTCCATCGTGGTGCCGGATTCGGTGCGCGATCCGCTTGGCTATTACCGCAACAACACCGCGAACTCGCGCGCGCTGATCGAATGCGCGGTGAAAGGCGGCGTGCGCCATTTCATCTTTTCCTCGACCGCGGCCGTGTACGGCAATCCTACCGTCATCCCGGTGCCGGAAGACGCGCCGACCGTCCCGATCTCGCCCTACGGCTGGTCGAAGCTGATGACCGAGATCATGCTGCGTGACGCGAGCCATGCGCACGATCTCACGCATGTCATCTTGCGCTATTTCAACGTCGCCGGCGCCGATCCGCGCGGCCGCACCGGCCAATCGACCGCCAATGCGACGCATCTGATCAAGGTTGCCGCCGAGGCAGCTCTCGGGCTGCGGCCGAAGCTCGACGTCTTCGGCACCGACTATCCGACACCGGACGGCACCTGCATTCGCGACTACATCCATGTCGCCGATCTCACCCGCGCCCATTCCGATGCGCTGCGCTATCTGCGCTCCGGCGGCGCGGCGCTGACCCTCAATTGCGGCTACGGCCATGGCTTCTCGGTTCTGGACGTGATCGACACGGTGAAGAAGGTTTCCGGCGCCAGCTTCAAGGTCGAATACGCACCGCGCCGCGAGGGCGACCCCGCGCGCATCGTCGCCGCCAGCGACCGCATCCGCGGCGCGCTCGGCTGGCAGCCGCGCCTCGACGATTTGACGACGATCGTCGCCCACGCGCTCGACTGGGAGCGCGAACTCGTGGCCCGCCGGTCGATCGGCCAATTGCAGAGCGTCACGGCGCCGGCTGAAGTTCCGGCTCCGGCAAGCGCCGCGAAACGACCCGCCTGAACCGTGGGGCGCGGACGGAAATTTTCCGTCCGATCAAGAACAAGCGGCGAATTCACTTGAAAACCAGCCACGCCGCGGGCATGAACGCGCGACCATCGCTATTGCAGTGCAGCGCGCGCGCGGGCACAACGGAGCAGCATGAAAGCCGATACGGCCGGTTCCCTGGACGAATACTCGACCGTCACGCTGGTCCGCCGCCTGTTGTTCGACGAGGCGCTCGGACATTGGCCGCGCTACGCGCTTGCTTTCGGGCTGATGGGAATTGCCGCCGCCGCCACGGCGTTGACGGCCTATCTCCTCGGCACGATGACGAACGAGGCTTACGTCAGCCACAATTTCCACGGCATCGTCGTCATCGGCCTGATCGCCATGGTGATCTTCACCACCAAGGGGTTCACCACCTACGGCGCCTCGGTCATGCTGTCGTCGATCGGCAACAGCATCATCGCCGACAACCAGCGCCGCCTGTTCCAGAAGCTGTTGCGGGAGAATATCGGCTTCTTCGCCGACCGGCATTCGAGCGAGTTCATCGCCCGCCTCACCACAGGCGCCGCCGCCGTCAGCCAAGTCATCAACCTTCTCATCTCCGCCATCGGCCGCGATCTGCTTTCGCTGATCGGTCTGTGCATCGTGATGGTGATCCAGGATCCGGTGATGTCGCTCGCCGGCTTCATCATGGCGCCGCCGGCGTTCTACGTCCTGCGCAAGCTCATTCGCCGGGTGCGCAACATTGCCCGCATGCAGTTCAACGGCGGCACGCGCATTATCGAGACCATGCAGGAAGCCCTGCAGGGCATGCGCATGGTCAAGGCATTCGCGCTGGAAGACGAGATGCAGCGGCGGCTGGACAAGAGCGTCGCCGAGGTCCAGCACGAGTCCAACAAAATGGCGCGGGTCGCCAACCGCGCCAGCCCGCTGATGGAAATGCTCGGCGGTTTCACGGTCGCACTGGCCACCATCTATGGCGGCTACCGCGTGATCGACACCGGAGCGACCCCGGGCGAATTCGTGTCCTTCATGGCGGCGTTTTTGCTCGCCTACGAGCCGGCCAAGCGGCTGGCGCGGCTCAACATCGACCTCAACAACAGCCTGGTTGGGGTGCGCGTGCTGTACGAGGTGATCGACAGTCCCGCGGGCGAACCCGACGACGACGACCTTCCGCCGCTGCATTTGAGCAACGCGCGCATCGAATTCGACGACGTGCATTTTTCCTATCGTGCCGAT
>DATAWA010000094.1:0-9552 GCA_036267435.1 Xanthobacteraceae bacterium
GGCGGGATTCTCGCGGCTGATCGGCTTTGACATGGGCGGCACCTCGACGGACGTGTCGCATTTCGCCGGCGCCTACGAGCGGGCGTTCGAGACCGAAGTGGCGGGCGTGCGCATGCGCGCGCCGATGATGCTGATCCATACCGTGGCGGCGGGCGGCGGCTCGATCCTGCACTTCGATGGCGCGCGGTTTCGCGTCGGCCCCGATTCCGCGGGCGCCAATCCCGGCCCGAAATGCTATCGCCGCGGCGGCCCGCTGGCCGTTACCGATGCCAACGTCATGGCCGGCAAGCTCATTCCCGATTTTTTTCCAAGAATATTCGGGCCGCAACAAAATCAGCCGCTCGACGCCGGCGCCGTGCGCGCGGCGTTCGCGGCGCTGACCAAAGACATCGGCGGCGGGCGCAGCGCCGAACAAGTCGCCGATGGTTTCATCAGGATCGCCGTCGACAACATGGCGAACGCGATCAAGAAGATCTCGGTGCAGCGCGGCTACGACGTGACCCGTTACGCGCTGAACTGCTTCGGCGGCGCCGGCGGCCAGCACGCCTGCCTGGTGGCCGATGCGCTCGGCATGACCAGCGTGCTGATCCATCCGATGTCGTCCCTGCTCTCCGCCTACGGCATGGGGCTCGCCGATATCCGCAGCGTGCGCCAGCAGGCGATCGAGGAGCCGTTCGGAGGCAAAGCGCATGTGACGCTGAAAAGCGTGGCGCTACGTCTGGCGCGCGAGACCAGAGACGAAGTCGCCGGCCAAGGTGTTCCCGCAGCCAAGATCGCCGCTCACGTGCGCGCGCATATTCGTTACGCCGGCACCGATACGCCACTGATCGTCGAAGCCGGCACCGACAAGACGCCCGCGCCGCTTGTCAAACTGCAATCCGTCTTCGAACGCGCGCACAAGGCCCAATTCGGATTCATCGATCGCAAGAAAGGCCTCGTCATCGAGGCGGTGTCGGTCGAAGCAGTCGGCGGCGGCGCAACGTTCGCGGAAAAAGGCCGCAAGACTACGCGCGGCAAGCTGCCGGCGCCGGCGCGCCGCACGCGGTTTTTTTCCGGCGGCAAATGGCACCGCGCGTCGGTATACACCCGCGATCAGCTCATGCCCGGGCATAAGGTCAAAGGACCGGCAATCGTCATCGAGCCGCACCAGACCGTCGTCATCGAGCACGGCTGGCAGGCCGAGCTCACGGCAAAAAATCATCTGGTGCTGCGGCGAGTGCAAAAACTCGTGCGCACGCGCGCCATTGGCACTAAGGCCGACCCGGTGATGCTGGAAGTGTTCAACAACCTGTTCATGTCGATCGCCGAGCAGATGGGCGTGGCTTTGCAGAACACCGCCTATTCCGTGAACATCAAGGAACGGCTCGATTTCTCCTGTGCGGTGTTCGACGGCGCCGGCTCGCTGGTCGCCAACGCGCCGCATATGCCGGTGCATCTCGGCTCGATGGATCGCGCGGTCGAGACCGTGATCCGCGAAAACAAGGGCAAGATTCGGCCGGGCGATGTTTATGCCATCAACGCGCCCTATAACGGCGGCACGCATTTGCCGGACATCACCGTCTGCACGCCGGTCTTCGACGGCAAGAAGATCCTGTTCTGGGTGGCTTCGCGCGGACACCATGCCGACGTCGGAGGCATTTCGCCGGGCTCGATGTCGCCGAACGCCACCACCATTGAGGAGGAAGGCGTCTATATTGACAATTTCAAGCTGGTGGAACGCGGCCGGTTCCGCGAAAGAGAAACTTACGCGCTGCTCGAAGGCGCCAAATATCCGGCGCGCAATCCGTTGCAGAACGTCAACGACATCAAAGCGCAGGTCGCCGCCAACGAGATGGGCGTGCATGAACTGCGCAAGATGGTGCGCTATTTCACGCTGCCGGTGGTGCGCGCCTATATGCGGCACGTGCAGGATAATGCCGCGGAAAGCGTGCGCCGCGTGATCGACCGGCTGCATGACAGCGCCTTCGCCATCGAAACCGACCAGGGCAATACGATCAAAGTGCGCATCAGCGTCGACAAGAAAAAGCGCGAGGCGACGGTCGACTTCACCGGGACGAGCCCGCAGCAACCGTCGAATTTCAATGCGCCGGAACCAGTGACCCGCGCGGCGGTGCTGTATGTCTTTCGCGTCATGGTCGACGACGACATTCCGATGAATGCCGGCTGCCTGCGTCCGATCAACATTGTCATTCCGAAAAAATCCATGCTGTCGCCGGAATACCCCGCCGCGGTGGTCGCCGGCAATGTCGAGACCTCGCAGGAGGTGACCAACTGCCTGTTCGGCGCGCTTGGCGCCATGGCCGCCGCGCAAGGCACCATGAACAATCTCAACTTCGGCAATGCGCGCTATCAGTATTACGAGACGATCTGCTCCGGCTCGCCGGCCGGTCCCGGCTTTCCCGGCACCGACGCCGTGCACACGCACATGACCAATACCAGGCTGACCGATCCGGAAATCCTCGAATTCCGTTATCCGGTGCTGCTCGAGGACTTCCATATCCGCAAAGGTTCGGGCGGCCGCGGCCAGTGGAACGCCGGCGACGGCATCCGCCGCACCATCCGTTTTCTGGAAAAAATGGAATGCACGATCTTGTCTGGGCATCGCCGGGTGCCGCCGTTCGGGCTGGCCGGCGGCGGCAACGGCCAAATTGGCGAGAACTGGGCGCGGCGCAAGGACGGCCGCATGGAGCAATTGCAAGGCTGCGATGCCACTATGATCGATGCCGGGGAGGCCGTCATCATCCAGTCGCCGACCGCGGGCGGATACGGCAAATCGTCCAGTTAGGAGGGCTTCGGTCCTTCCGGCTTCACCGCGTGGGCGCGGCGTGTCGCGGCCTCGATGATCTCGAAGAACCCGAACGCCAGGAGGCCGAGAGCGGCGATGCCGAGCAAGATCCCGCCATGGGCTTGATGCTGCATGGCGCGCAGCACGCCGGCGAGGCTGACTGCCTCGAACGAGTCTGAGTCATAGGCGGCAATGCCGAGGAAAACGCCGACCATGAGAAAGACGAAGGCGCGGGTCATGATGCCGAACGAGCCGAGCACGACCGCAAAAGCGCGCTGCCCCCGCGTCGCGTCGAGCGCCTCGCGATAAGGCGCGCGACACGCCTTGACCGCGAGCCCGATGGCGACGCCGACAAAACCTGCAGCGATGAAGCCGATCACAAGCCGCCCGAGCGGCTGCGCCATCACCCACCCCGTCCATTCCCGTGCCGACTGGTCCTCGTCGACACCCCGGTGGACGAGCGTGATGCGCACCGTCGCCGCGGCGAGTGCGACATAGAACAGGCTGCTGCCGGCGAGCACGACGCGTCGCATCAGGCCGTACGGGGTGTTGCCGTGCAGGTCGACGTCGAAGACCGATTGCAGGAAGCGCCACCCGGCAAAACATAAAAGTCCCGCCGCCAGGGCCCATAAGAAATAACTTCCCAGCGGCCGCTGAAATATCAGCTCCAGGGCGTCGCGCGCGCCCTCCGGATGGGCACCCAGGCCGCCCGCGGCGAGCAAGGCGAAGCCGCCGATAATAAGAAAGACGATGCCGCGGGCGGCATAGCCAATGCGCACCATCCACGGTAGCGGGCCCGAAGTTAAGTGTTTGAGATGGATGAGTGTATGGGCGCCCTGGTCCACGGGCTGACAAGCGGATTGGCGCCACTAAGTTCCGTACCCGGCATAGGCGCCGCATTCACGACTTTTTGCGGGATACCGAATACCTCATATGCGCCGTGCCACCCTCCCAATAGAACGTAAAATCCGCGGCGCCGTTACCGCCGTCGGCCAAGGGCAAGTCGGCATGACAGACGACCTGATCTTTGGTTGACGACACCGTCTTGATCGGCCCGTAGGCCGTCGGCTCCAGCCGCAATTCCTTAAGGACATCGGCGAGCGAGTGCTTGGCGCGCTCGGAATCGCATTCCGGCAGGACGAAGCGATCGCGCAAGCCGCGATACAGAAGCACGCCGGCGACGGCGGCGGCCGGAATGCCGATGAGCCGCATCGCCATGCGATAAGGCCGCGGCCGCTGCGGGGTATCAGTCCGCCCGGCCCAGCGCCGGGCGCGAATGGGAGCTGGTGGCTTTTGCGGCGAGTCGTCGGACATCGTCAGAAGTTACTACAGCGCCTTGACGATCTCCTCCGTCATTTTCTTGGCGTCGCCCAAGAGCATCATGGTGTTGTCGCGGTAGAACAGCGGATTGTCGATGCCGGCATAGCCCGATGCAAGTGAGCGCTTGTTGAACATCACCGTGCCGGCCTTCCACACTTGCAGCACCGGCATGCCGTAGATCGGCGACTTCGGATCGTCTTCGGCCGCCGGATTGGTGACGTCATTGGCCCCGATGACATAAGCAACGTCGGCCTGGGCAAATTCCGAGTTGATATTTTCCAGCTCGAACACGTCGTCGTAAGGAACGTTGGCTTCGGCGAGCAGCACGTTCATGTGGCCCGGCATGCGGCCCGCCACCGGATGGATGGCGTATTTGACCTCGACGCCTTCGGCCTTGAGCTTGTCGCCCATTTCGCGCAGCGCATGTTGTGCCTGCGCTACGGCCATGCCGTAGCCGGGCACGATGATGACCTTCGACGAATTCTTCAGGATGAATGCGGCGTCTTCGGCTGAGCCGATCTTCACCGGCCGGTCGCCCGCTGCGGCCGCCGGACCCGCCACTTCGCCGCCGAAGCCGCCAAGGATTACCGAGATGAACGACCGGTTCATGCCCTTGCACATGATGTAGGACAGGATGGCGCCCGAGGAGCCGACCAGCGCGCCGGTGATGATCAGAGCCGTATTCTCCAGCGTGAAGCCGATGCCGGCCGCGGCCCAGCCGGAATAGGAATTGAGCATCGAGATAACGACCGGCATATCGGCGCCGCCGATCGGAACGATGATCAAGACGCCGAGCAAGAACGAGGTCGCGGCGATCAGCCAGAAGGTGAGATGCTGCTGCTGCTCGAAGAACCAGACAATCAGCGCGATCAGAGCGACAGCGAGCGCGATATTGATGACGTGCCGGGCGGGCAAAATGATTGGCTTGCCGCTCATGCGGCCGGAGAGTTTTAGGAACGCAATCACCGACCCGGTGAAGGTGACGGCGCCAATGGCGACGCCAAGCGACATTTCGATCAGGCTTTGGGCGTGGATTGCGCCCTCGACGCCGATGCCGAAGGCGGACGGCGCGTACAACGCCCCGGCGGCGACCAGCACCGCGGCCATGCCGACCAGCGAGTGGAACGCGGCCACCAGCTCCGGCATCGATGTCATCGGCACCCGGTGCGCGATCACGGCACCGATGCCGCCGCCGAGCGCCATGCCGAGCACGACCAGTCCCCAGGCGGCCGCGTCCGTCGGCGGATGCGCCGCCAGCGTCGTGACGATCGCGATCGTCATTCCGATCATGCCGAACAGATTGCCGCGCCGGGAAGTCTCCGGGCTCGACAGTCCGCGCAGCGCCAGGATGAACAGCGCGCCGGCGATCAGATAGCAAAGCGCAGCGAGATCGGCGCTCATCGGCTGTTTCCTTCGCTCACTTCTGTCTTCTCTGGAACATCGCCAGCATGCGCTTGGTCACGAGAAAGCCGCCAAAAATATTGATCGAAGCGAAAACCAGCGCGACGAAGCCGAGCGCACGGGCCCAGACCGGGCCGGTATCGTTGCCGACAAGCGCGACACCGACCGCCAGTAGCGCGCCGACCACGATCACCGAGGAGATGGCGTTGGTGACCGACATCAGCGGCGTGTGCAGCGCCGGGGTCACCGACCAGACGACGTAATAGCCGACGAAGACCGCCAGCACGAAGATCGACAGCCGGAATACGAAAGGATTGACCATATCGCTCGCCGCCGCGGCAACGCCGGAATGGGTGTTGGCGAGAAGATCGAGCTGGCCAAGGATCGAGAGCGTCACCATGGTTCTGCTGCCTCCTATGCCGCCGGCTCTTAAGCAGCGGTTTTGGGCTTGAAATTCGGATGCACGATCGCGCCGTCGCGCGTGAGCGCCGTGGCCTTGACGATCTCGTCATCCCAATTGACGGCGAGCGCCTTGGTTTTCTTGTCGATCAGGATATCGAGGAAAGCGACGAGATTTTTGGCGTAGAGGCTCGATGCCGTGGCGGCGAGCCGCCCCGGCACGTTGCCATAGCCGACGATCTTGACGCCGCCGACGTCGGCGACCGCGTCGGGTTTGACGCCTTCGACGTTGCCGCCGCGCTCGACCGCCAGGTCGATCAGCACCGATCCCGGACGCATCGATGCCACCATCTCCTTTGAGATAAGCCGCGGCGCCGGACGGCCGGGAATGAGCGCGGTGGTGATGACGATATCCTGCTTCTTGATGTGATCGGCGACAAGCGCAGCCTGTTTGGCCTGATAGTCCTTCGACATTTCCTTGGCGTAGCCGCCGGCGGTCTCCGCGGCTTTGAATTCCTCATCTTCGACGGCGACGAATTTGGCGCCCAGGCTCTCGACCTGCTCCTTGGCGGCGGGACGCACGTCGGTCGCAGTCACGATGGCGCCGAGACGCCGCGCAGTGGCGATCGCCTGCAGGCCGGCGACGCCGGCCCCCATGATGAAAACCTTGGCGGCCGGCACGGTGCCTGCGGCGGTCATCATCATCGGCAGTGCGCGGCCGAATTCGGCCGCGGCGTCGACGACAGCGCGATAGCCGGCGAGATTGGCCTGGCTCGACAGCACGTCCATGCCCTGCGCGCGGGTGATCCGCGGCAGTAGCTCCATGGCGAAGGCGGTGACCCCGGCATCGGCCATGGCGCGCAGCGCGTCCTCGTGGCCGTAGGGGTCCATGATCGCGATGACGATCGCGCCCTTTTTCAATTGCGGCAACTCGCCCGCATTCGGCCGCCGGACTTTGAGAACGATATCCGCATTATTGGCGGCATCGGCGGCAAGCGAGGCGCCGGCGGCGGCATAGTCCGCATCGAGAATGCCGGATTTGATGCCGGCGCCGGGCATGACGGCGACAGTGGCACCGAGCCCAATCAGCTTCTTGACGGTTTCCGGGGTCGCGGCGACGCGCGGCTCGCCCGCATCGGTTTCGGCAACAACCGCGACTTTCATGAAACCTCCGACGAAGCGACGGCCGGGATAAAAGCCGAGGTCGGGATTGGCGGTCAGATCATGTCAGGAAGTACGCCATCCCGATTACGATGATGACGACGATGGTCATCGTCACTTTTACCATCGTAATGAAATTGCGATACGTCTCTTCGTGAGCGGGGTAATCGTTGCCCGTCGCAAGGGCGTATTCGACCTCACCGTGATCGGCCATCACCATCTCTCCAAAGGGCAGTCCGGCTAACGGCGGACTTAGCGTAATTGCGCTTATAGAGCAACCGGACGGCGCTCCGGCGGTGGGCAATTTCGCCGGACTGTCCTCTCCAAGACTTCGGCCGTCGCTTGCTCCGGCGAAACCGAATCCCTACTCTTGTCGGGACCCCCGCTAGCGACCGCCCATCATGCTCAGAAAAGAACAAAACGAGCTTCTGACCCGAACCGGCCCCGGAACGCCGATGGGCCAGATGTTCCGCTGTTACTGGATGCCGGCGCTGCTGGCCGAAGAACTGCCGGAGAACGATTGTCCGCCGGTGCGGGTGAAACTGCTCTCGGAGCGGCTGATCGCGTTTCGCGATTCCGAGGGCAAATACGGCTTGATCGACGAATTCTGCGCCCATCGCGGCGTCTCGCTGTGGTTCGGCCGCAACGAGGAGAACGGGCTGCGCTGTCCGTATCACGGCTGGAAATACGACGTGACCGGCCAATGCGTCGACGTGCCGTCCGAGCCGGCGGCAAGCGGCTTCTGCGGCAAGATCAAGCTTGCCGGCTACCCGCTGGTGAAAATCGGCGACGTGCTGTGGACCTATATGGGGCCGGCCGACAAGAAGCCGCCGCTGCCGGAATGGGAATTCGCGCTGGTGCCGGCCGCGCAGAGCTACACCTCGAAGCGCTGGCAGGAGTGCAACTGGCTGCAGGCGATGGAAGGCGGCATCGATTCCAGCCACGTGTCGTTCCTGCATCGCGGCGATCTTTCCACCGATCCGCTGTTCAGGGGCGCCAAGGGCAATCAATATAACCTTGCCGATATGCAGCCTTATTTCGAAGTCGTCGAGCAACCCGGCGGGCTGTTCATCGGCGCGCGGCGCAATGCCGAGAACGGCAAATACTACTGGCGCATCACGCCGTGGGTGATGCCGTGCTTCACCATGATCCCGCCGCGTGGCGACCACCCGATCCACGGTCACTTCTGGGTGCCGATCGACGACGAGAGCTGCTGGGCCTGGTCCTACGATTTCCATCCCGTTCGGGCACTGACCGGCACGGAAGTCGAAGCGATGAAAAACGGCGCCGGCGTGCACACCAAGGTCGACGCCGCGTATCGGCCGCTCGCCAATAAGGACAACGATTACCTGATCGACCGCGCCGCGCAGAAGGCGGGACGGACCTTCAGCGGCGTCGCCGGCATCGCCATGCAGGACGCCTCGCTGCAGGAGAGCATGGGCCCGATCTGCGACCGTACCAAAGAGAACCTCGTCTCCACCGACAACGGCATCATCATGGCGCGGCACCGCTTGCTGCGCGCGGCCAAGGCGCTGACCGACAAGGACGTGATCCCGCCCGGCGTCGATCCGATCCACCACCGCGTGCGGTCCTGCGCGGTCGTGCTGCCGCCCGACGTAGCGTTCAAGGACGGGGCCAAGGAAGCGCTCAATGCGCAACGTGGCGTGGCGCAGACGACGGTCTAGCTAGGACCCAAGGTCTTTGATGCGCGGTTCACATCTGCGAGCAGCCGCGAACGTGCTGCTGCAATTATGCGCTATTGCTGTCGCGGTGGCGCCGGCTATGGCGGCGCCGGTAACGGTCTCGCTCGACCCATTGGCAAGCTTCGATCACGCCGCGACCGACCGGAAGATCGTTGCCCTGACTTTCGACGCCGACATGACGCCGGGCATGCTGCGCGAGCTCAAGAGCGGCCACGTCGCCTCCTGGTATAATCAGGGAGTCATCGAAGTTCTTCAAAAGGAGCAGGTGCCGGCGACGTTGTTCCTCACCGGCCTTTGGATCGAGGCCTACAGTGCCGTGGTCAAGGAACTGTCGGCCGATCCGCTGTTCGAGCTTGCCAATCACAGCTATTCGCACGGCGCGTTTCATTCGCCGTGTTATGGGCTTTTTCCGATACCGGAATCGAAGCAGGCCGACGAAGTCGAGAAGACCGACGCGCTGTTGGGGAAATACGCGGCGTCCCATAAGAAATATTTCCGTTTCCCGGGATTGTGCTCCGATGCCCAGGCGATGAAGACGGTCGAGAGCCAGGGCTACGCCGTGATCGGCGGCGACGTGGACGGCGCCGACGCCTTCGAAAAAAGCCCCAAATGGGTTGCCAACGACGCGGTTGCGCATGTCCGGCCGGGCAGCATTGTCGTTCTCCACATGAACGGCGGACGCGACGCGCCGGCGACCGGCGCCGCGTTGCCTGACATCATCGCCCGGCTTCGCGCCGAGGGATACAGTTTCGTCAAAATATCCGATCTGCTGAAGCTGCCGCC
>DATAWA010000095.1:0-29741 GCA_036267435.1 Xanthobacteraceae bacterium
GACGGCGCACGGCATCTCGTTCCATGTCGGCTCGCAGCAGCACAATGTCGAAGCTTGGGACCGGGCGCTGGCCTCCGCCGCCGCCATCTTCCGCACCTGCGCCGAGCGCGGCATTGCGCTGTCGATCGTCAATCTCGGCGGCGGTTTCCCGGCCCGCTATGTGCGCAAGACGCCAAAGCTCGAATCCTACGGCAAGGCGATCTTCAAGGCGCTGCGCAAGCATTTCGGCAACAACCTGCCGAACACCATCGTCGAGCCCGGCCGCGGCCTCGTCGGTAATGCCGGGGTCATCGAAGCCGAAGTGGTTTTGATTGCCAAACGGTCGCCGGAAGACGAAGTCCGCTGGGTCTATCTCGACATCGGCAAATTCCATGGACTGGCCGAGACCATCGGCGAATCGATCCGCTATCCGATCCGCACCACGCACGATCGTGACGAGATGTCGCCCTGCATCATCGCCGGGCCGACCTGCGATTCGGTCGACGTGCTCTACGAGAAGACGCCATATCCGCTGCCGGTATCGCTTGCCATCGGCGACAAGGTTTTGATCGAGGCGGCCGGCGCCTATACCGCGACCTATTCCTCGGTCGGCTTCAACGGCTATCCGCCGCTGCGGCAATATGTGATCTGAGGCGAATTATTTCGGCTGGATGTTGGGGTTGCCGCCCGGGCTGCCGGGGGGTGGAATCACCGGCATCGTGCCGCCTTTCGGCGTCGGCGCCTTCATGGCGGGATCGACATTCGGCGGGCAGATGACGCCGCCGGATTGCGCGAGCTTGTCGCTTAGATTCTTGCCGCCGGAGTTGCCGGCGCTATTGGCGCAGGTTTTCTCGTTCCCTGTCTGCACTTGCGCGAAGGCGGCCGAGCGCAATCCATGGGTGATCAGGATCGCAGTGAAGATGAATTTAATGATCGTATTCACGCGACAATAACGATCCGAAATAGCTCAAGTTCCGCAACGCCTACTTTTCCAAAGTGTCTATGTCAGGTCGACGACTCCCGCTTCGCCGTTGTCGGTGCCCCAGGCGAGGAACAGCCCGTCCGCGCTCCACGCCAGCGCGGTGACCGGCGCATCGCCCGGCCGCTTGGCCAGAATTTCGGCGCCGTCGTCGATGCGCACGAGCAGCACCATACCGTCCTCATAACCGGTGGCGACGATCGCTTGTCTCGGATGGCAGGCGACCACGCCGATGCGGTGCTCGGACGGCGCGAGCAATCGCGGCTGCTTGCCCATCGGACCGTCCTTGCTTCCAAACGGCCACAGGATGAGCTGCGTCGCGCCTGAGGTCGCCAGCCAATCGCCGCCGGCGGCCCAGCCGAACGAGGTGACGCGGGCGGCGTAACCGGACATGCGCATGTGCTGGCGGTCGACGAGCCGCCAGCCGTGCAGCATCGGTTCCTGCATGGTGGTGACGAGAAAGCGGCCGTCCGGGCTCACCGTGGCGCCGAGATGCGACCCTTTCCACTCCAGCCGCTCCGGGGTGGCGCCGGTGGCGTTGGGGAACCACAGCGAGGCACCGTTGTAATGCGCAATCGCCAGCCGAAAGCCCTTCGGTAAAAACGCCAAGCCACCGACGGTCGATGGCGCTTCGAACGTCCGCAGCTCTTTGCCTTGCACGAAGGCGGTCTTGCCGGCGGACCAGGCGAGAGCGCCGTCCGGCCCGAAGGCGACGTGGTCGATCCAGCGATGCTTCGGATCGGTGGCGCGAACTTCGAATGTGCCGCTGACGTCCGTGGCAACCAGCTTTCCGTCGTCGCCGCCGGTGACCAGAATCTCGCCGTCGGTCGCGGTGGCGAGGATAGCGCCGCCGTGCACAGTAACGCGGCGGGGCTCGCCCTTCGGGGTTGCCAACATGATCGCTTCCTCGCCGAGCACGAAGGCCACCGTGCGGCCGAGAAAATGCACGCCGGCGACGGCGCCGCCGGCGGCAATCAGCCGCGTACGCTCGACGACAGAGACGGTCTCGGCGCGCGTGTCGCTCATACTAAGCGGCGCAGCTCTCGAATCCTTCGGTGATCTTCTTGCCCGGCAGGTTGCGGCCGATGAAGACGATGCGGCTTTCGCGCTTCTCGTCCTTATTCCACGGCCGCTGATGATCGCCGTCGAGGATCATGTGCACGCCTTGGAAGACAAAGCGCTTATCGTCGTTCTTGAACGACAGGATGCCCTTGCAGCGTAAAATTTGCGGACCTTCCTTCTGGACCAGGTCCTGCACCCAGGGAAAGAATTTGTCCGGATCGAGCGGCTTGTCGCTTCTCAGGGCAATCGATTGCATGTCCTCATCGTGATAGTGCTTGAGCCCGCCGTGCGAATGCGCCGGCTTACGACCGTGCGCGTGGTTATGGTCATCGTGGTGGTGGCCATGGTGCTCATGATCATGGCCGTGCTCATGATCGTGGCCATGATCATGGTCGTGATCGTCGCTCTCGAGAAAATCCGGCTCGAGATCGAGAATGCGGTCAAGGTCGAAGGCGTTGCGGCCGAGCACCGCGTCGAGCGGAACCTGCGAGCGCTGGGTCTTGTGTACCTTGGCATAGGGGTTGATGCCGCGGATGCGCGCCTCGACCTCGTCGAGTTCCTCGCGCGAGACGAGATCGGTCTTGTTGATGAGGATGACGTCGGCGAAGGCGATCTGGTTCTTGGCCTCGGGGGCGTCCTTGAGCCGCTCGGTGAGCCACTTGGCGTCGGCGACGGTCACTACGGCGTCGAGCCTGGTCTTGCGGCCGACATTCTCGTCGACGAAGAAGGTCTGCGCCACCGGCGCCGGATCGGCCAAGCCGGTGGTTTCGACGATGATGGCGTCGAACTTGCCCTTGCGGCGCATCAGTCCGTCGAGAATGCGCACGAGATCACCGCGCACGGTGCAGCAGATGCACCCGTTGTTCATCTCGAACACTTCCTCGTCGGCGCCGACGACGAGGTCGTTATCGATACCGATCTCGCCGAATTCATTGACGATGACGGCGTATTTCTTGCCGTGCGGTTCGGACAAAATACGATTGAGCAAGGTGGTCTTGCCGGCGCCCAAATAGCCGGTCAGGACCGTCACCGGGACCCGGTCTTGTCCCTTTTCTTGCGCCTTTTCTTGCACCTTTTCTTGAGCATCGCTGGCCATTTCGTCCCTCCGTTGGCCCCTCTATATAGGTATCCGCACGGTCTTGCATCAGCGGGCCGTCTCTGCGTCCAGCCGGCCCCGAACCGGTCTCGAATGCCAGGGCGCGGCTTTAAGCCTCCAAATGCCGGCCCGGAATGATCCGCCACACCACTCCGCCGTTCGAGCCGAACAATACCGACCCGGCATACAGAAGGCCGGCGATCAAGGTGGCGGCGGGGCCGGAAGGAATAGCCAGATGAAACGCGAACAGCACGCCGGCCACGCCGGAGAGCAATGCCATCGCAGTCGCCAGCACGATCATGATCGTAATGTCGCGCGTCCAGAATCGCGCGATCCCCGCCGGAATGATGATGATCCCGATACCGAGCAGGGTGCCGAGGGCGTGGAATGCGTTGATCAGATTGAGCACAAGCACCGCCAAAAATGCCAAATGAGCAATGCCGTCCTTACGGCTGACCGAGCGCAAGAATCCCGGATCGACGCAATCGATCACCAGCGGCCGATAGATCAGCGCCATCGCGATCAGGCTGATTGTCGCATTGACGGCGATGACCAAGAGTTTGTCGGCGTTCATCTTTGCCGCCGTTTCGCCGAATAGGAACGTCATGAGCCGTTCGATATCGATGCCGGCAAGCGTGACGAGTACGACGCCGAAGGCGAGCGATATGAGGAGAAAGACCGCAAGCGATGTATCCTCCTGCAATGAGGTCGCCCGGCTGATCATCCCGGCAAGCACGGCAATCAGGAGGCCGGCGGCAAGGCCGCCGAGCGTCATAGCGTAGACGTTCAGCCCGGCGGCAAGAAAGCCGATGGCTACGCCCGGCAGGATCGCGTGCGACATGGCATCGCCTATCAGGCTCATGCGGCGCAGCATCAGGAAGACGCCGATCGGGCCGGCGCCGAGTGCCAGCGCCACAATGGCGGCTAGCGAGCGCCGGACGGCGATGTCGGCCAGAGGCGTGAGCAAATAGTGGGACAGCATGGCGTTTACGCCGTCTGCGCCAGGGCGCATGCCTCGGCACTGTCGTCGAAGGCTTCGCACATACGGCGGGCCTTGGCGAGATTCTCCGCAGTCAGCACGTTTTCTGTCATCCCCCAGGCCACCGGTTCGCGCGCCAGCAGCAGGGTGTTCGGAAAATTCGCTTTGACCAACTCGATATCGTGCAACGCCACCAGCACAGTGCGACGTTCGTTGTGCCAGCGCCGTACCAGATCGAGCAGGTCGGCCGAAGTCTTGGCGTCGATCGCAGTAAATGGCTCATCGAGAACGATGACGCGGGCATCCTGGACCAACACCCGGGCAAAAAGCATACGCTGCATCTGACCTCCGGACAGCGTGCCGATGGCGCGCTGCTCGAAGCCGCTCAGGCCGACAGCGGCGATTGCCTGTTCGATGATCCAATAATCCTTGCCGCCGATGCCGCCGAAGGCGCCGCGGCTGTGCCATAGTCCCATCGCCACGATGTCGTAGAGGGTTATGGGAAAGGTTCGGTCGATCTCGGCGACTTGCGGCAGATAGGCGATGTCCTTGGCAGAAAGTCCCTGGAGATCGATGGCGCCCGAGAGCGGCTTCAATGCGCCGACGATGCCCTTGAATAAGGTAGACTTGCCGGCGCCATTCGGGCCGACGATCGCGGTCAGCGAGCCGCCGTCGACGACCCCGTTGAGATGGTGCACCGCCGGGTGGCGCTCATAGCCGAGGGTGAGATCGTGGAACCGCAGCACCGCCATCACCCGCTCACCGCGTCGCCCAGAAGAATGCAGCCCAGATCACGACGATGCACACGCCTGCGACAGCGAGGCGTTGCGAGGCCGAAAGCCGGAGCAAGGATGGCGTGATGGCCGGCGGCGGATGCGGTCCGCCGCCATGGTGATGATGGGTCATGGAAATCCCGGCTGATTGGCCTAGTCGATATTGTTACAATATAACACTACGACAAGGCGGCGCCAGCCGGTTCACGGTAAGCTTCCCGGCGTGAATAAGGTGAGCGAGTACTCCCTCCAGGGTAAGACTGCACGGTCCGCACCTGGGCGGTGAAACCCGGCAAACGACGAGCGGCGAGTAAAACAATGACCGAGCAAAATGCCCGGGCCATCTGCGTCGGCGAAGCTTTGATCGAACTCAAGCGCGGGTCCGATGGCAATTTTGCGCCGTCCTGCGGCGGCGACGTATTCAACACCGCCATCTATCTGGCGCGGGCCGGGATCGCGGTGGCGTTCGCCACCGCGCTGGGCGACGATCGTTATTCCGACAGTGTACTGGCGCTTGCCGCCGCCGAAGGGGTCGCGTCCCATCTCATGTTGCGCGCGCCCGGCAGGCTGCCGGCATTGTGCTTGGCCGAGACCGGTGCCGCCGGCGAGCGCGGGTTGCACTATTGGCGTGACGGCTCCCCGGCGGGCGACTTGTTCGAACTGCCCGATTGGATGCGGATTGCGCAGGCCCTCACCGCGGCGCGGCTGATCTATTTTTCGGGCATCACGCTGTCGCTCTATTCGAACAACGGACTTGGCCGGCTGTTCGCCGTTCTCGAAGTCGCCCGGGCGCAGGGCGCCAAGGTGGCGTTCGACGGCAATTTCCGGCCGCGCGGCTGGAAGGGCGATCTCGCGCGCACCCGTGCCGTGTGTGTCGAGGCGCTCAAGCGGGTCGATATCGCGCTGCCGACGTTCGACGATGAAGCGGTGCTGTGGGGCGATCCCAGCCCGGAAGCGACGGTCGCCCGATTACAAGCCTTCGGTATCGGCGAAATCGTGGTCAAAAACGGCCCCCACAGCGCGCTCATTGCTGCGGGAACCGCTTGTGAACTTGTGCCGGTGCCGGAAGTGCTGGTGCCTGTGGACGCAACGGCGGCGGGCGATGGTTTCAACGCGGGCTATCTGGCGGCGCGGCTATCCGGCAGCGTCGCCGCCGAGGCCGCCGGCGCGGCGCACCGGCTTGCCGCCAATGTGATCCGTCATCCGGGTGCGCTGGCGCCGCGCAGCGCCGTAGCGATGCATTGAAAGTCCATCGGGGATTTTCGCGAACGAATTAAACGGCTCTTTAAGCCTCGCCGTGCTTGCTTTGATCTCGGGAATCCGGGTCCGACACCACGCCCAAACCCCGGGATCGAGAATCAGCAGGCTCTGCCGATGGGTGCTTTTCGCGTCACATCAGTTTCCTTACCTAAAATCCGGTTGGCCGAAATTCTTAGCGCACTCAGCCACGCGCTCGACATGGTTGAAGGCCAGCCGGTGGGCCACTGCGTTCGCTGCTGCTGGATCGGCATCCACATCGGCTCGGAAATCGGCTTAGATGCCGCCCAGATCCGGGAGCTGTATTACACGCTCCTGCTGAAGGACCTCGGCTGCAGCAGCAATGCCGCGCGAATCTGCCAGCTTTATATGGTGGACGATATCGCGTTCAAGCGGGACTTCATGACGGTCAATGGTAGTCTGCCGCAGGTCCTGCGCTTCGTTCTTTCCCATACCGGCATGAATGCCGGCTTGGCGGAGAGATTCCGCGCGCTCGTGCACATTTTTCAGAACGGCGGTCAGATCGCGCAGGAGCTGATGGAAACGCGATGCGATCGTGGCGCCGAGATCGCCCGCAAAATGCGCTTCTCGGAAGAGGTCGCGCAGGCCATCCATAGCTTGGACGAACACTGGAACGGCCGCGGCATGCCGCTGGGTCGCCGCGGCGAAGACATTCCGCTCTATTCCCGCATCGCCTTGATGTCGCAAATCGTCGACGTCTTCTATACCGCAAGCGGCATCGATGCGGCGAAGCGGGAGATCGAAAATCGGACCGGTACGTGGTTCGATCCGCGGATGTCGGCTGCGTTTGCCACAATCGCGGAACGACCGGGGTTTTGGGACAAGCTGCGTGCAGACGATCTCCAGGAAGCGGTCCTTGCGCTCGATCCGGCGCAGGCCACGTCAACCGTCGACGACGATTATCTCGACGACATCGCCGCCGCTTTCGCGCAAGTCATCGATTCGAAGAGTCCGTACACCAGGGGCCATAGCGAACGCGTCACGCTGTTCGCGGATTTGATCGCGAAGCAGATGGAGCTTTCGCTCGACCATCGCCGATGGCTCAAACGCGCGGCGCTGCTCCACGATATCGGCAAGCTCGGGGTCAGCAATTCAATCCTCGACAAGCCCGGCAAGCTCGATCCGCAGGAGTGGGAAGCGATGAAGATGCACGCGGCTCACACCGAGACAATTCTGTCCCGGATCGCCGCGTTCAGCGAACTTGCCTCGATTGCCGGCGCACATCACGAGCGGCTCGACGGCAAAGGCTACCCGCGCGGCCTCAAGGCCGATGCAATCGCTTTCGAGACCAGAATCATAACCACGGCGGACATCTTCGACGCGCTCACCGCCGAGCGGCCGTATCGCGCCGCGATGCCGGTCGCTGTGGCCTTGGCGACCATGGCCGAGATGGTCGATACGGCCATCGATGGCGATTGCTTTGCCGCACTGCGCGAGGCTGTGGCCGTCTTGAATCCGGCAATGGCGGCCTGACAGCGGCTGCCCCGTTCGCGAATCGGATGCTTTAGGACGCCTGCCGCAGCGCGTGGTGTCGCGCAAAGCATTGATTCCACGTTCGCGATCTCACTGTGGCTGCCGCGCGCCTTGGGGATGCTGTAACGGGATGAAGTGAGAATAGTCCGCGCGGGAGCTTTGCCAAGCACGGCGGATGGTCCCGTAGACCACGGCATAGTCTTCATTGAGCTCGCTGATATCGCATGATTTGCCGTTACCGCGCAGCCAGAACGAACCTTGCGATGCCGGGCCGGTCTGAAGCCACGCATAACGGGAACCTCTTGCTCCGGAAATTAAATCGATACCGGTCACTTTGGACCAAGGTATCCGCCAACCGCAGAACGTCCCGTTCGACCCGACGACAACGTATGGCGTCGGGTCGAAGAAAGTCACTGCCACGTCACCGACAAAGAAGACACAGAGGATCAAGGAGACGAAATAGCACAATAGCACTTTCCGCTGGCCAATGCGTTTGACCAGGCCACGCCAGCCGGAAAGAGTCAGCAACGCGAATGAACCGAAGATTGGTGCCAGCGCCAGGGACAGCGAAATACCGGCGTAATAGATCGTCGTGCCTGCGACAGCGGGTAAGGCGTCGATATAGCCTTGATAGAGCCGGAGCGTCAGCTCGGCGATCGCACCGGCGGTAGCAAGCCAGAGCGCCAATATGATCAACCGTCGGCGCGGCTTGCCGTCGCGGCGATCAACGCGCTCCAAACCGTCGAGCTCGGCGCGGAGCTGATTGCGTTTAATCGCGGCGCCCGCCAATACGAGAAGCACGAATTCGAGCACAACGCTGCCAGTCGCCAGAAACGGCCGGCTGCTGAAATAACCGTAGAGCGGATACAAAGCGAACGGCGGCACCAGGGCGCCCCACGGAAACAACCGCTTATTGAGCGCGGCATAGCGCTCGATCGCGCAGCGCAAGGCCCGCTCCCGCGCCGCATCGGGCACGACGTAGCCGCTCCAAGCGGTGCCGGAGGGATAAAACAGCGAGCGGCCGCGTTCGTCTTGGACAAACACCATCCCACCGGCAAATTTCTTTTCTGGAATATCTGTTGTTTCCGCAATGCTCATCGGAAAGTCTGCAATTCGCACACTTGATGCGTTAACTGAGAGCCGTTTCGCTCTCAGCGTGTAATTGGGATATGAAAGAGAGAATGAAAAATGTGGATTTGGTTTTTAAATGGGAAATGTCAAAAGCCACGCGTGTCGATGCGGCAGTTAACAAGCCGTCAACAGCGATCCATCAACCCACGCGGCGTGTCCCGCCACCGTTGTTTGGTACGCAGCGATGAAGCAATTCGCCGCTTCGCAGGCTTCGCGACTGCACGACGGTTCGTCGTGCCCGCAATAGGGTGAATCGTTACGACGCCTGGCGCAACGGAGACTTACCTGTGCGCAAGCCATTCAAGATCGCCTTGGCGCGGGCCATGGAGAAATCCCGCGTCGTCTGGTCGAACGCCTCTTTCGCGTCGCGCATCATGTAGCCGTGTAGCACGCCCGGAAAGATGTTCAAGTCGAGGTTCGGAAAGCGCGGCGCCGCCGCGCGGTAAGCGTCGAGCACCGGGCCCGGCGCGGCGTGGTCCTTGTCGCCCCAGATGATGCAGACCGGCGCCGCAACGCCGTCAAGCTCGCCGATGAAGTCGAGGAGATTCGTGCCGTGGCAGGAAACGCCCGCGGCATAGCCGAGCCGCTTTGGGGCGATGATCGCATAGGGGCCGCCGTAGCAGAATCCCATCACGGCGGCCTTGCCGTTGAACTCCGGCATCATGCGCAGATAGGCCAAGGTGTCCTCAAGATCGCGTTCGCCGGTCTTGATGCGCTCAAGGCGCGGTTGCGCACGTTCCCTGGCGCGCTCGTCGCTGCGCGGCAATGGTCCGGGTACGGTGCGCCAGAACAGGTCGGGCGCGACGGCGATGGTACCGTCCGCGGCAAATTCATCGGCGATGGCGCGAATATCGGCATCGACGCCGTGGATCGCCGACGCCAGCACCATCGCCGGCGCCGGCGCATCGGTCTTCGGCATAGCGAGATAGCAATCGAATTCGCCGCCGCCGCTCGAGCGGATTTTCACGGTCTGGCCTGACATGCATTCCTCCCAATGGTGAAGCGTTCAGTTTCTGAAATCGTCCGGTTGAAGTTCGATTGGTGTGCCGTGCGGCGTGCGTTCGGCCGCGCGGCTCCAGGCTTGCTTGGTGCGCGCCAGCGCCGCCGTATCGGCGAGGCCTTTGGCGGCGACGATGCGCTCCAGCGTCGCGAGCCAATGATGGTAATAGGTCTCCCCGGTATCGGGGTCGCCGGCGGCTTGTGCCTTTTTGATCTCGTCGCCGAGGGTAGTCGCCCATTCCTGCCAAGTGAACAGCCCGCGCTCGTGGAGCGCGACCGCCAGCGCAAAAGCCTCCGCCTGCCATGGCGCGCTGAACGCCGGACCGTCGGCATCATTCCGACCGAAGAAGCGCAGCGTGGCGGCGTCGGTGTTCATGCCGGCTCCAGATACGGCTCGAAGGCCTCGATCGAAACCTTGAGCGCCGGTTCGGCGGCTTCGCCCCATAATTCGCGGCCCGCGAACACTACCGTATAGAGCCACTGCGGATTCTCGCTTTGGCCGAGCGCGGCAGCATCGGGAAACACATGACAGCCGCGTAGCGCCTCGACGGTGCCGAGTTTGCCGCGCGCATAGCGCGGCAGCCGGGTATGCGTTTGCGGATGAATGTTTTTGGTGCGCACGCGGTCACCCCGGGCAAAGCGGGCCGGCGCTGCGGCGGGCCGGGCGAAGGAGCCGCGCGTCAGCGAATTGGCCACATCCGCGGCATTGAGCCGCCGCTTGAGCGATTTGCCTGGACGCGAGGCATGCCCGGCGTTGATCTCGTCGGCGTCGGCCAGCCCAAGCTTGATCAAGAGATTTTCCAGCCGCAGCGCCCATTTCTTGTAGTAGGAGCTCGACAGGTAAACGTCGGGCGGCAGCTCTTCGATTGCCGCGCGTGACTGGTCGATATTGAAGGCCCCGGCGTAGCTCATGGCGCGGTTGAGCGCGAGGCAATGGGCCTCCCAGTCGGCATGAAAGACCGGCTCGTTCGGTTCCGGCTCGACTTTGCCAAAACCGTGCATGCCGCCCATGTCGTGGATGCCGTCCATCACGCGTCCTTCGGATTTTTGGCGAGCCCGGTGCCGATCATGCTGTCGCGGGTGACAAGCGCGGCGAGTTTGTCCTCACTCCAGCCGTCGGTGCCGGCCGGACGCATCGGCAGCACCATAAAGCGCGTCTCGGCGGTGGAATCCCAAACCCGGATATCGGTGTCGGCCGGCAGCGTAACGCCGAAATCGGCGAGCACGCCGCGTGGATCGTTGACCGCGCGCGAGCGGTAGGGCGCCGCCTTGTACCAGACCGGCGGCAGGCCAAGCACTTCCCAAGGATAACAAGAGCATAGTGTGCACACGATCATATTGTGCAGCTTCGCTGTATTCTCGACGGCAATCAGGTGATCGCCGACGCGGTTCATCAGGCCGAGTTCGACCACGGCTTTGCTGGCATCGGCAATCAGCGCCGCCTTGAACGCCGGGTCGGTCCACGCCTTGGCGACGACGCGCGCGCCGTTATGCGGGCCAACTTTGGTCTCATAGGCCTCGATGATGACGTCGATCGCGGCCGGGTCGATATAGCCCTTTTCAGCGAGAACGGTCTCCAGCGCGCGCACGCGCAACTGCATTTCGGAGAGCTCCGAAGCGTGTTCGTGATCGTCGTCGTGGTCGTGCTCTTGGGTCATTGCGGGATTCCGGGGCAGAGGCCGCTTCGCAGCGTCGGCAAAGCCACATTATAGTACGGCCGCCGAGCCGGGAAACCCGTGCCGGAACTGCAATTGCAAGAGGCGAGGGGGATCCCATGGCGGCAGCCGACATATTCGATCTTCACGGCAGGGTCGCGCTGGTGACCGGCGCATCGAGCGGACTAGGGGTGCGTTTCGCGCAATGCCTCGCCGAGAATGGCGCCGCCGTAGTGTTGGTGGCGCGGCGTGCCGATCGTCTCGATGGTGTCGTCGCGCAGATCGAAAAGGCCGGCGGCAAGGCGATCGCGGTCGAGGCCGACGTGCGCGACCGTGTGGCGATGGCGGCGGCGTTTGACGCCGCCGAAAAGGCCTTCGGCACGGTGACCATCCTGGTCAATAATGCCGGCGTGGTCAGCGCCGGCCGGGCGGTCGATCTGGCGGAAGAGGAATGGCGGCGCATTCTCTCGACCAATCTCGACGCGGTGTTCTTTTGCGCGCAGGAAGCGGCACGCCGCATGCTCGCGGCCGGCAAGCCCGGCGCCATCGTCAACATCGGTTCCGTGCTAGGCTTCGGCGTCGATAAGGGCGTCATCGCCTACGCGACCGCCAAGGCCGGCGTCATCCAGCTCACCAAGGCGTTGGCGCTCGAACTCGCGTTTAAGGGCATCCGCGTCAACGCCATTGCGCCGGGCTGGATCGTCACCGAGCTCAACAGGGATTATCTGCAAAGCGAGCGAGGCACGACACTCAGGCGTGAAATCCCGATCGGGCGCTTCGGCGAGGAGCGCGATCTCGACGGTCCGCTGCTGCTCTTGGCCTCCGACGCCGGCCGTTTCGTGACCGGCGCCACTATCGTCGCCGACGGCGGCCAGATGGTGGCGTTGCGCGGCTAGCAATGGATTCACAACAGATCGCTCTGGTGTTTGTCGGCGCCGTGGCCGGCGGCCTGGTCAATGGACTGACCGGATTCGGGACGGGGCTCACTGTGCTCGGCATCTGGCTCTATGCGATCTCTCCGACCGTGGCGGCGACTCTGGTGATTTTCTGCTCCTGCATTTCGCAATTGCAGACGTTGCCGATGATCTGGCCAAGCATCCGCTGGAATTATGCGTTGGCTTTCGTCGTTCCCGGCCTGCTCGGCGTACCGATCGGCACGCTGCTGTTGCCGCATATCGATCCACGCCTGTTCAAGATCGGCGTCGGCGTTTTTCTGGTCGCTTACACCGGTTATGTGCTGGCACGCCGGGCGGAATTCAAAAGCCCCTGGGGCGGCATCGCCGCCGATAGCGCCATCGGCTTTGCCGGCGGCATTCTCGGCGGGCTGGCCGGTCTGTCGGGCGTGTTGCTGGTGGTCTGGACCGACATCCGCGGCTGGAGCAAGGAGCATCGCCGCGGGGTCATCCAGGTCTTCAACATAGCGATCCTAATGCTGGCGCTCGCATCGCACGTGGTCTCCGGGCTTTTCACGCGGCAAGTGGCGATGGCGGCGATCGCAGCCTTACCCGGTACGATCGGCGGCGTCTGGCTCGGCGGCTTCATCTATCGGCGCATTGCCGATCGCAGCTATTCGCGCGTAATCATGGTGCTGTTGTTGATTGCCGGCGTCGCTCTGATTTTCACCAGCCGGTGACGGTCGAGCCGGTCAACGGCCGTAACGACCGTGGTTCCCCTGAGCCGTCCCGGTGCCGAATTGCGTGCCTTGGGTGATGATCTGGCCGGCGTCGTTGAATCCGGTATCGGTCGGCTGCCAGGGCGTATCGGGGCAATTATTGTTTTGCGTGCCAACAATGCCGCATTGGCCGATGGTGACGGCATGCAGCCCGGGGACGCCGCCATTCTGCCCCGGTTTGCTCGTCAACAGCGCCAGCAAGTGATCGATTTCCGCCGTGGTCACCCGCTCGGGCTGGCCGGGCGGCGTAGTCCAGCTCAAGATCGTCACCTCGAAGCCGGGCCGGCTCAACACTGTCGTTCCGGCGCCGTTGTGAATCGTGATGATGCCGAACTGATCGATGACGTGGATGCCGCTCCGGTCGATAACGATGGTGACCGTTCCGCCGCGAATGCCGACCGCGGCAGCCGGCGTCACGATCGAGGCCTCGCCCGCGTGGCTGAGCGCGCCGCCGACGAAGCGCAGCGCACCTTGGGTGAGCGACGCCAGCATATGGCCTTTGCCGGAATTCGGGTCGTAGACGAATTCATTGATGACGATATTGGTGTTGGGCGCGATGCTCAGCGTGCTCTTGTCCAGGAATGCAAGCTGCACCGTTCCGCTCGATGTGGTGCGAATGCGTTCCTTGTGAATGACGCGCGCGCCGACTGCCAGCGGCACGGTGGTGCCGCCGGGCGGCGTACTTTCGGACAGCGGATTGACCGCCGTTGCCGTGCCCACCTGCTGTGCCAAAGCCGGCCCAATAAAGCCCGGCTCAACAAAGGCCGTCGCGGCGAACATCGCGACCAGCGCGGCCGCCGCGGCGATGATGATTCTGCAAGGCTTCATGGGCGCTTCTCAGCGGTTCTAAAATTTGAACGTGGGTCCGGCGGAAACCGAAACATCGTGCATCGTGAATGCCGCCACATTGGATTGATCGGCGCGGTATTGCACCAGCGTTCCCAGCACCACTTGGCGCCACAGCGGGATTTCCAGGCCGAGGCCGACGCGCCACTCGGTCGTGCGCGGCGTGGTGATGGGATCGATCGTCGGGTCGGGCGCGGCGTAGAGCCAGCGGCTGACGCCGAAGGTTGGAATGAGCGTCCACATCCGGCCGTCGCCGAGAAACGAAAAATTCCACGGCAGCCAAAGATCGGCGGCATAGACGTCGTAGCTGTAGGGATTGTAATTGTCGCTGGCATGGCCAAAGGCCAGCCGCGACTGAAAGCCCAAGCTTGAGGCGACCGGTCCCGATGCCTGCAGCCCGTAAGTCGAAAGCGTTCCGCCAAAGCCGCTCGCCAGCGGATAAAAGTTCGAATTGCGAAAGCTCTGCTGCACGATTTCGGCGTAGGGATCGAGCGCCACGTTGCCGACATTGGTGTGCACGGTGAGGCCGCCGCCTACCCCGCCGTAATATGGCGCGTCGGCCAGCAAGGCGCCCGTCGCGATCACATAGGGCTTGATTGAGAGGCTCACTTTCGGATCGCCGGTGGCAATGCCGAATCGCGGGCCGACGCGGAACTCCAAGACGCCGACGTCGAATTGATGCACCCTGAACTCCTGCGCATCGTAACCGACAGCCGAGGCTTCGAACGTGTCGTCGTTCTGGGTCTCGAAGTCGTGGACGTAATTGACCGCGAAGGCGCCGAACCAATTCCAGTCGCTTTGTGCGAAGAACTGCGGATTGAAGTTTCGGCCCGAGGCCAGCGCCGTCTGCGACCCGGGTCCGCTGCCCGGGTTGCTCTGATAGGCGAGGCCGGTCTGAACGTAGCCGGTAAACTGGTCGGGCTTGAGCTTCTTGTCGGCGATCGCGAGCAAATCTTCCGCGCGGGCTTGCACATCCGGCGTGATATCCGGCATTTGCAGCGCCGAGCGAAGATAGCTGCCCGCCATCTCGTAGGAGCCCAGCCGGAAATAGAGCACGCCGAGCTCGAAGCGCAGCCGCGACAGCTTCGGATTATAGAACAACAGCTGCTCGTAAGTACCGATGGCGGACTCGATGTCGTCGGCCGATGCGCTTGCCGCATATTGCAGCGTGGCGCTGAGATCGGACGGCCGCGCCAGAATGCCCTGATAGAGCGGGCCGAGATTACCGGCAAAATCGGACGGCGTTTGCGCGGCGACAGGTGCCGACAGGACAGCAAGCGCCGGCCCCAGGCCAAGCAGGATTATTGGTGCAAACGCCCCCGCAGATCGCCGCCGCAATGCGCGCCGCGTCTTTATTTGCAAAATGTCTCCGTCGCCCGAACGATCGCTCCGGCGCATTGCCGAAGCTAGTGGTACTATTTTCCGCGACTACGGAATCAGCATACCGCAATCGCATGCGGCCGGTCCACGACATCGCGGCCGGTGCTGGCGGTTTGGCCGGTTTGCGTTTTGCGCATTATGCTGGGTGTGTTTTCCTGCCGAGCTTGCCCGGATGTCCCCGGCAAAACATGAAGAAATCGAGGGTGCATGATCAGTCTGCAGCCGATCGACCGGGTGGAAGTACACGTTCTGGTCGACAATGCGATCGACAGTCTTTCCAGCACCCCGGCGAACGTCGAAACGGAATTCTCCTTCCTGCAACGCCAAGGAGCGCGGTTTCTGTCCGGCGCGTGCATTTGTTGCGCCAGTCACGGCCTTTCTTGCCTGATCACCGCGCATCGCGGCGAAACGCGGCACACGATATTGTTCGATACCGGACCCGAGGCGGACACCTTCGAGCGCAATACCCAGCGGCTCGGCCTCGATCTCGGCGGCGTTGAGGCGATTGTTCTTTCGCACGGCCATTGGGACCATGCCGGCGGCATGTTGCGAGCGATCGACATGATTCGCGCCAACGGTAATAATCACGACCTGCCGTTCTACGGGCATCCCGACATGTTTCGCCTGCGCGGGCGAAAAATGTCCGACGGCGGCATGATGCCGATGGTCGGCGTCCCCAGCGTCGCCGAATTGGCGGCGCATGGCGCCCGGGTGGTGACGACGCGCGAGCCGGCGGCTACTCTCGACACCATGTTTTACGTGAGCGGCGAAATCCCAAGGCTAACGCCGTTCGAACAAGGCCTGCCGAATCATTACGCCAAGATCGGCGACGCCTGGGAGCCCGACCGATGGCTGATCGACGAACGCTGGCTCGCCGTCAACGTGGCCGGCAAAGGCCTGATCGTTTTCACCGCTTGCTCGCATGCTGGCGTGATCAACGTGCTCACGCACGCACAGGCGACTTTCGCCGACGTGCCGCTCCACTCGGTCTTGGGCGGCTTCCATCTCTCGGGCGAAACCGAAAAGATAATCCCTGAGACGGTCGACGCGCTACGCCAGTTTGGCCTGACCACGATTGCCGCGGGGCATTGCACCGGCTGGCGCGCGATGGCGGCGCTGGTCGCTGCTTTCGGCGACAAGGTCGTGACGCCGACCGCGGTGGGCAAGCGCTTCGTTTATTAGAACAAGCCGATCAGCCACGCGGCCGCTCTGCCAGGATTTCTTGCACCACGCGGCTGAGCTCGTCTTTGCGGTACGGCTTGCTCAACAAACGCACACTGGTGTCCAAGCCCTGCATTTCCGTCAGCCGCGCGCCGGGGAAGCCCGACGTGAACAGGATTTTCGAGCGCGGCGAGACTGCCGCGACCTTACGTGCCAAAGCACATCCGTCCATCTCGCCCGGCAGCACGACGTCGCTGAACAGGAGATCGACGCCGCCGTGCGCCGCAATGATGTCGAGCGCACGCTGCGCGTTGTCGGCTTCAATGACCTTGAAACCGAGCGTGCGCAATTGCTTGACGACGATGTCCCGTAGCTCGGCGTTGTCCTCGACGACCAGGATGGTTTCGCGCGTGTCGCCGGCGGGCTGCAATGGCGGTGCCTCTACCTCCGTTTCGATCGCGGCGACCGGCGTGGCCGGTGGAAGATAAAGCCGGAAGGTCGTGCCGCGGCCAGGCTCGCTATAGACAGCAATATGGCCGCCGGACTGCTTCATGAAGCCGAACACCATGCTGAGCCCCAATCCGGTGCCTTTGCCGGGTGCTTTGGTCGTGAAAAACGGCTCGAAAATGCGGGCTGAGACCTCCGGCGCCATGCCTTCGCCGGCATCGCTCACTTCGATCGCCACGTAGTCTCCCGGCACGACCTCGACATGATGTTCGGCATAGTCCCGATCGAGCGCCGCCAGGCGAGTGGTAATGATTAGGCGGCCGCCGTTCGGCATGGCGTCGCGCGCATTGTTCGCCAAATTGGCGATGGCCGTCTCCAGTTGAACGCGGTCGACAATAATCGGCGGGATCGTCCGATCGAATTCGAGCAGAATCTCGATGTTTTCGCCAAGCGTCCGGCGCAACAGGCGGCTGATGCCTTCAATCAGAATATTGGCGTCGGTCTGCTCTGGCCGCAGCGGCTGGCGCCGCGCGAACGCCAATAGGCGCCTGGTCAAATCCCCGCCTCTGATCGCTGCGCCGGTGGCGGCCTCGACCAGTTCCTGTGCG
The DNA here is from genome assembly GCA_036267435.1 of Xanthobacteraceae bacterium. Classification (GTDB taxonomy): domain Bacteria; phylum Pseudomonadota; class Alphaproteobacteria; order Rhizobiales; family Xanthobacteraceae; genus BOG-931. Next base: position 17,519 of record DATAWA010000095.1, read on the forward strand.
GCACCGGCCGGCACGGTCTCGGCCAGGACGTCCAGGTTGCCGATGATGATCGCCAGCAGATTGTTGAAATCGTGGGCGAGCCCGCCGGTCAGTTGGCCGAGAGCCTCCATCTTCTGTGCGTGACGCAATTGATCTTCGATTTCCCGCTGTTCGGTGACGTCCTCGCAAAAGCCGAGCAGATATTTTGGCATGCCGTGTTCGTCGAGCACCATCAACTTCTTGGTTCTCACCATGCGTACGCCGCGATTGCGCGTTTTCAGGGTATTTTCGTAGGAGTCACAGGATTTGCCCGATTCGATCAGTTGCCTGTCTTGGAGTTCGATCAGTTTTGCATCGACGCTCGGCATCACTTCGTCGACGCTCCTGCCGACGATTTCGCTGCGGTCGATCCCGGTGAGTTCTTCGCCGGCGCGGTTGAGATAGACGATTTTTCCGGTCTTGGCGTCTTTCAATAGCAGCATGGCCGGTACGTTATCGATGATGACGTCAAGGAAGGTGCGCGTGCGCATCAGCTCCTGCTCGGCCTGCAGCCGTTCCGCTGCTTCGGACTTCAGCGTCTCGTTGGATTGACGCAGTTCGTCGGCGCGCTGACGCACGCGCTGCTCGAGGTCGCGCGCCCGGTCTGCCAGCCGTCTTTGTGCCGTCGCTAGCCTGTCGTGAAGCCATATGGTTTCGAGAAGCAGGACCACGAGCACGAAGCTCGCCGCCAGCAGGTCGTAACCGCTTCCAACATACCAACCGAGATCGTAGCGTGACGACTTGGCGATCGCTGACAGCGCAACATCGAACAGCCACGCGCCCATGACCACCATGACCCAGACGTCAAGCACAGTCGGCCGGCCGCGCCGCCATAGCGAGAGCACGGCGACCAGGCTCAACACCGACAAGAGAGAACCAACGCCGGTGCCAATCAGCCGGGAAACTTTACTGCCTTCGTTGATGGCCGGTAACCAGTCCATGCCGATCGTGGCCAGCGCCGTGACGGCACCGACCAGAAATGCCACGCCGACGACGGCTGCCGCGGTCGCCCATCCCGGACCTGCAGGCAACGCGTCGGGCCGGGCTTCGGCATCCGGGCGCAGCAGCGCGTAAGCAAGCACGAACAGCGGAAATCCGGCGTGCCAGAACACATACAGCCACGCCGTGCTCTGACTGCCGGCGCCAAGAAGGCCGGTCGGGGAAAACACTCCTGGGAATGTAAGCGCATGCGGAACAACGGTAAATCCGTTGAACAAGTAGCCGCAGGCGAGCGCCAGGAGCGCGCTCGACCGCAGCCTTGTGAACTTGCCAAACAATAGCGTCGCAGTGATCAGGTCGCAGATAGCAAGTGCGGATTCATAGCTCGATACGAACGCCGGCAGCTTCGGCAACGGCACGTGCGCGAACGGCAGCGCGCCGATGAAAAACAGCGCGGAGAGGCCGGTCACCCATCCCGCCAGGCGCCAGTCTCTCGGTCTTGCCGGGGTTGTCGAAAGATAGGTGTAACGTTCGGCGTCCTCGGCAGGCCGATCGCAGCCTACGGACTCGCGCGATGACTTGCCGCAGACGCTCATGTCTGGGCCGAACTGACAGCCCCGCCGGCGCTCGGTGCATGAGCACGGTTGACGCCGGCATCTTGTTGCGCCGTGATGAAGTCCACGAAATGATCCACCGGCATGGGACGCGCGAACACCACGCCTTGTGCGGTATCGAAGCCAATATTCGCCAGGCACCGCAAGTCGTCCAGCGTCTCGACACCCTCGGCGCAGGCCGATGCGCCGAAGCAATGCGCCAACTCAGCAACAGCCTGGCACAGGGCGCGTTTGCGGTCGTTTGAGGCGCAGCCGGCGACGAAGCCTCTGTCGAGCTTCACTTCGTCAAACGGCAGGTATTTGATGCGCAGCAGCGATGCATAGGCCGAACCGAAATCGTCGATCGAGATCGCTACGTTGTAGAGCCGCAATTGGGTGGCGATTTCGTGAAGCCGGTCCATGTCGCGGATTGCCTCATCCTCGGCCACCTCGACGATCACGCCGGGAAACTCCGGATGTGCGGGCAACGCTTTGCGCATGAAGTCGACAAAGCCCGGCGCACTGAGAACTGAAACCGGCGCATTGACCGACAGTTTCATCGGGCGGCCCCGTTGCGCGAAAGCGAGCCAGTCCACGATCGCCCGTCGGACGACGAACGTCGTCAACGGTTTGTAGAGCGGGTCGCCCGCCGGCGGCAGCAAATTGGCCGGCTCAATGATGCCGCGCGCGGGATGCCGGGCACGGATCAGCGCCTCCGCGCCGCAGACCGAAAGCGATCGCAGGTCGATCTTGGGTTGGTACCAGACTTCGAGCCACTCCCGGTCAAGAGCCTCCTTCAGGATGCCGGCCGCACCGGGCGCGCTCGCGATTGGTGCCCGGCCGTCGGGTTCAGCTTGGCCCGCGGCGACGGACGCCGCCATGGCTGCCTTTAATTCCGCGACACGGAATGTTTTTTTCAGCGATCGCATCATCCGTAATCCGTGCGCCTTACCGACCCGTTCGAATTCGCGCAGCGTCGCCTCATCGCGGCCGCTGATGAGATGAACGCGTCCGGAGAATTTGAGAAATTCCAACTTGCGGATGACGTCGACGGCGTCCGCCCTACCTAAAACGAGATCGAGAAACAGAATGTCCGGCGCAGCGCGTTGGACTTCCAGAAGAAACGGCAGCGGATCGGTAAAATGCCTTATTGCTACGCCCAGGCCAGAGAGGACCTTGCAGACGAGGGCTCCGATCTCAACCTCGTCGTCCAAAACAAGAGCGGTACGCAGAGGCTCCGGATTCTGGAGCGCATCCATAATGCAGTCCTGAAATGGCGTAGCGATTGTTCTCGCCTCAGCCGGTTTAAGGACAGCTTAAAATCTTGAGCGGCGTTGCCGCCTCACGATGCCCCTCGTCGGTTTTCTTTCGCAAAAACTCAAGCGCCGTTGCAAAGCGTGCGCTCCTTGGCGGCGGTGTAAGGAGTTTTACAGACGGTAATCCGCGCCACATCAGTCCGCCTTGGACTGCTCGCGCACAAGATTGATGATGCCGGAAAAATCCATGCCGCTGTGTCCGGCCCGGTCGAATTCGTCGTAGATCTCGGCGGCATGCGCCCCGATGGCATTTTTCACCTTGACCGATTTCGCGGCGTCACGCGCGAGCTTGAGATCTTTGAGCATCAAAGCCGCGGCAAAGCCCGGCTTGTAGCCGTTATTCGCCGGCGAGGCCGGGACCGGGCCGGGCACCGGGCAGTAGCTCGTCAGCGCCCAGCATTGGCCCGATGACGCGGAGGCGACATCGAACAACGCCTGATGCGACAGGCCGAGCTTCTCGCCCATGACGAATGCCTCGCCGAGCGCGATCATCGAGGCGGCCAGGATCATATTGTTGCAGATTTTCGCGACCTGACCGTTGCCGGCCTCGCCGCAATGGACGATGCGCTTACCCATGCGCTCCAGTACCGGTTTGCCGCGGGCGAAGGAATGCTCGGTGCCGCCGACCATGAAAGTCAGCGTTGCCGCCTTGGCGCCGCCGACGCCACCGGAGACCGGTGCGTCAAGCGTGGCAATGCCGCGCGCCGCCGCGAGCGTATGCGCCTTGCGCGCATTGGCCACGTCGATGGTCGAACAGTCGATGAACAGCGTACCTTGCCGTGCCCGCGGCACGATGTCGTTCCATACCGACACAACGTGCTCGCCGGCCGGCAACATCGTGATAACGACATCGGCGTCTTCGACAGTGCTTCTGGCGTTGGCGACGATCTGCACGCCGTTGCCGACGGCGGCGTCGCACAAAGCCGGAACCAGATCGAATCCCAGAACGTGGTCGCCGGATTTGACCAGATTGGCGGCCATAGGCGCGCCCATATTGCCGAGACCGATAAAACCGATGGCCGGCATGTGCATCCTCCGTTCAAGTTTCGAATTTCAGTTCCAGTTCACCCACAGACTTAAAGTGCCGCTCGACGATGTCAGGCGTAACGTCCGCAAGCTTGCCCGGCCGCCACGCCGGTTTGCGGTCCTTGTCGACGATCTGGGCGCGGATGCCTTCGATGAAGTCATGCCCGGCAACGCACGCAAGCGAGATACGGTAATCCTGCTGAAAACTCTCTTCAACTCGCGCGAACGATCGGGCCGTGCGGACGTTGCGCAGCGTGATCTTCAGCGCAGTCGGCGAGGCTTTGCGCATGGCGTCAAGCGCCTCGGCGGCGCCATCGGCCTCGCAGGATGATAAAGCCTCGACAATCTCTTCGGCCGTGCCGCGGCTGAAGCAGTGTTCGATCCAGTCTCGTGCTTTCACTAACTTTCCGGGACTCGGAGATGTTTCGAGCTTGCGGAGTGCCGTCCACACGCCTCTGGCGTCGCGGCAATCAGCAAGCAGCGAAGGAATCTCGTCCAGACGCGAAGCGGGCGCCGTGCAGTTTGCCAGACCGCAAAACAGAGCATCCTGTGCGCCAAGGCGACTGCCCGTCAGCGCCACATAGGTGCCCAATTCCCAGGGAGCGCGCGCCAACCGGAAAGACACGCCGACATCGGGAAAATACCCAATGGCGACCTCGGGCATGGCAACGGCGGAACGCTCGGTGACGACGCGATGCGCTGAATGGGCCGAAAGCCCGACGCCACCGCCCATCACCAGTCCGTCCATTACTGCGATCACCGGCTTCGGGTAACGCGAGATCAGGACGTCGAGCTTGTACTCGTCCGCCCAGAAGCGCGCCGGCAGAGAATCGCCGGCTTTGGCGGCGTCATAAAGCGCGCGGATGTCGCCGCCGGCGCAGAAGGCACGGTCGCCGGCGCCGTCGATCAGCACCGCGCCGACCGCGGGATCCGCGGCCCAATCGCGCAGGCGCGCCGTCATCGTCGCGACCATGTCGAGAGTGATGGCGTTAAGCGCCTGCGGCCGGTTCAGCGTCAAACGCCGCAACGAACCCAGCGCGCGAACGACGACGTCGCCGTCTTGCAGGACCGTCTCGCTCATCGGCCGACAAGGTGTCTCGCCACGATGAGGCGCATGATCTCGTTGGTACCTTCGAGAATCTGATGCACGCGCAGATCGCGCACGATCTTCTCGACGCCGTATTCGGACAGATAGCCGTAACCGCCATGCAATTGCAGCGCGGCATTGGCGATCTCGAAGCAGGTATCGGTCACGAAGCGTTTGGCCATGGCCGAAAGCGGGCTCGCGTCCGGCTCCTTGCGATCGAGTGCCGCGGCGGCCCGCCAGAGCAACGCCCGCGATGCCTCAAGCCCGGTCGCCATGTCGGCGAGACGGAATTGCAGCGCCTGGAATTCGTCGAGCCGTTTGCCGAAAGCCTTGCGCTCCTTCATATAAGCGAGCGCCTTCTCCAGCGCCGATTGCGCGCCGCCGAGCGAACAGGCCGCGATATTAAGCCGGCCGCCGTCGAGACCCGCCATCGCGATCTTAAAGCCTGAGCCTTCGTCGCCGAGCCGATGGTCGGCCGGCACGCGAACGTCCGCAAAGCCGACCGCGCGCGTCGGTTGGGCGTTCCAGCCCATCTTTCGCTCGTTGGCGCCGAACGAAATGCCGGCGCTGTCGCCCGGCACCAGAAAAGCCGATATGCCCGACGGCCCGGCGCCGCCGGTTCGCGCCATCACCAGATAGAGATCGCCGGCGCCGGCGCCGGAAATGAACTGCTTTTGCCCGTCGATCACATAATGATCGCCGTCGCGAGCGGCGCGCGTCGTCAACGCCGCGGCGTCCGAGCCGGCGCCCGGCTCGGTCAGGCAGTAGCTCGCCAACAGCTCCATCGTGCACAGCTTCGGCAGCCAGCGCTGCCGCTGCACTTGCGAGCCGAACGTATCGATCAGCAACGCCGTCATATTGTGAATCGAGAGATAGGCCGACACCGTGGGGCAGCCGGTGGCCAGCGCCTCGAAAATCAAGGTGCCGGCGAGCCGCGACAGGCCGGCGCCGCCGCAATCTTCGGCAACGAACACGCCGCCCATGCCAAGGGCCGCAGCGGCGCGCATCTCAGCGACGGGAAAATGCTTTGCTTCGTCCCAGGCAAGCGCGTTCGGCGCAAAGCGCTCGTCGGCAAAAGCGCGAGCCATGTCGCGGATCGCGATCTGGTCCGTATCGAGCGAAAACTGCGGAGCGCTCGGAGATGGTTCGAGCATGACGCGCAAGCCCCATGGTCAGGGTGTCCGGTGCATTGTCGCATTGCCGTTTTACCGCAGCAATGCGCGAGTTGCCCGACGCGCGCGGCTTTGCCGGCGGCCGTGCCCGAAAATCAACCGATGTGGGGATGCCGGCGCCGAGGATGCCTAGCGTTCACGTGCGGCGTCGCCCGCGGCACATAATAGGGATTGTGGTTGCAAAAGCCGCGATTGCCGGCCACGACATCCGGCGCGCACTCCTGTTCCGTTTGGTAGTGGCAATCCCATTCGACTTCACCGGGTCCGATTTCCACCACCGCGCACCACGGTGCATCGCCGGTCAGCGCGTGACCGGGCGCGATTTCCAGAAGCAAGAGCGCCGCCGCGGCGGCGCCGATACGAACCATCCTGATCATGCCTAGCCCTCTTGGACGGGTGTGAAACGCCAGTCTACGGCCCATCGTTCCAATTCGCGACAGTGCGGTCGCGGGCGGCCGGCCCTTTCACCGAGCTTGGGAATGCCCGTGGATGCGGCGGCGCACATTAGGACTAGCGCCGGATGCAGGTGGCCGGTAGGTCGGATTGAGGTTACAAAAGCCGCGATTGCCGGCGACGACATTCGGCCGGCACGCTTCGAAGGTCTGATATTGGCAGTCCCAATACACGTCGCCGTCGCCGGCCTGGATCACAGCGCACCATTGTGCGTCGCCATAGCCGGCGCGATCCGGCGAAATGCCCAGCGCCAACAATGCCGCCGCACCGGCGATCGCCCCTACCAGCCGCTTCATGGTGTTCACCTTGGCTTTCCACATGAGCTTTGGCTTCGGTATAACCCCTGAGCCGATATAACTATTCCCGCCTTGACGAAGAACCGCCGGGGGGCGCCGCATGGACTTCACCCTTTCGCCCGAGATCGAGGAGTTGCGCCAGCGCACGCGTAGCTTTGTTGAAACCCACGTCCTGCCGCTGGAGTCCGATCCGCAAAATTTCTCCGAACACGAGAATATTCCGCTCAAGCGGCTTGCGCCGGTCCAGGAACAGGCGCGTATGGCCGGGTTATGGGCGCCGCAATCGCCCAAGGAGTTCGGCGGCATGGATCTGCCGATCGTCGCCTGGGCGGCGATCTACGAAGAAGCGGCGCGCTCGATTTTCGGGCCGATGTCGATCAATTGCATGGCGCCGGATGACGGCAACATGAATCTGCTGTCGCGCACCGGCACGCCGGCGCAGAAGGAATGGTGGCTGCGGCCGATCGTCGAGGGCAAGGTCAAATCCTCTTTCGCCATGACCGAGCCGGCGCCTGGCGGCGGCTCCGATCCGGCCATGATCCGCACCTTTGCCGAAAAGAAGAACGGCAAATGGATCATCCGCGGCCGCAAATGGTTCATCACCGGCGCCGGCGAGGCGGCGCATTTCATCGTCATCGCCCGCACCTCCGACGACAAACGCCGCGGCCTGACTGCGTTCCTCTATCATCGCGACCAGCCGGGTTGGCGCATCGTCCGCCGCATCGGCATCATGGGTCCGGAGGAGCACGGCGGGCATTGCGAGCTCGAATTCGACGGTCTTGAAGTCGCCGACGAGAACGTTTTGCTCGGCGTCGGCGACGGGCTGAAAGTCACTCAGATCAGGCTCGGCCCGGCGCGGCTCACCCATTGCATGCGCTGGCTCGGCCAGGCCAAGCGCTGCATGGAAATCGCGCAAGACTACGTCAACAACCGCGAGGGCTTCGGCGTCAAACTCGCGGATCGCGAAAGCGTGCAGATCAAGCTCGGCCAGGTGGCGCAGCGCATCCAGATCGGCCGCCTGCTCACCATGCACGCGGCCTGGAAGCTCGACCACGGCGACCGCGCCCGCAAGGAAGTCTCGATGGCCAAGGTGCATGTCGCCGACACGCTGCATGAGGCGGCTGACACCGCCATCCAGCTCAATGGTGCGCGCGGCTATTCCAAGGACACCATCCTGGAATGGATCTATCGCGCGGCGCGCGCCGCACGACTGGTCGACGGCGCCTCGGAGGTGCACAATATGGTGCTGGCACGCTTTTTACGCGAAGAAGGCCGCGATTTCTGGAGCTGGAGTGCCGGCAACCGAGTGTAACCCAGGCGCTTGCTTCGCGGCACAGGCTTTCGCATAAGTCTCGATTGAGCCCACCTCTTCGGCCGCCTGCGGCCATATGAAATCTTCCTTACTCAAGAAACTCCAAGGAGCAGATATGAAACTCGCGTTTTTTGACGACTATAAGCTTGGCGTCGTGGTCGGCGATAAGGTCGTCGACGTCTCGTCCGCCGTCCGCGGCATCAAGGCCCTCGGCCCGCAGGACGTGATCCGCGGCGTGATCGAGAAGTGGAGCACCTATAAGGGCAAGCTCGCGGCCGCCGCCAAAAAGGGCAAAGGCAAACCGATCGCCAAGGTCAAGTTCCGGCCGCCGCTGCCGAAGCCCGAGAACATCATCTGCATGGCCGTGAATTACATGGAAGACGGCACGCTGCCGGCGCCGGCGCCGATCAATGCCTTCATGAAGTCGCCGAGCGCGGTTATCGGCGATCGCGGCGTCATGGAACTGCCCGACATGGCGGCGAGCGTATTCGAAGGCGAGGCGGAGATTGCCGTGGTCATCGGCAAAAAGGCGTCGCATGTGAAGGCCAAGGACGCGATGAAATACGTGTTCGGCTACACCAATTTCATCGACGGCTCGGCGCGCGGCGTCGTGCCGCCGACCAACGTGTTCTATCAGATGAAGTCGCGCGACACGTTTGCGCCGATCGGGCCCTACATCGTCACCAAGGACGAGATCAAGGATCCGCAAAAGCTGCAGATCACGCTGACCAACAACGGCGTCGCCTATCAGGACTTCAACACCGACGACATGGCGCACAAGATTCCGCGCTGCATCGAGTGGGTCACCTCGATCCATACGCTATTGCCCGGCGACATTCTCGCCACCGGCACCAATCACCGCGGCCTCAACCCGTTCATGGACGGCGACAAGATCGAACTGACGGTCGAAAAGTGCGGCACGCTGCACATCAAGGTGCGCGATCCGCTCAAGCGCTCCTGGGCGCGCATTACCCGGCTGGCGCACAAGGAGAGCGGCGCCGAGGGCGTGCACACCAAGCAGACCGGCGGCAAATACGCGAAATAACGGCGGTCGCGGCGTAAGTCGGTGAGGCGGCAAGCCACCTCACCGGTGATCCGCAATTCTGACACGTCATACCCGGCCTTGTGCCGGGCATCCACGTCTTAGGTGCGGAAATAAACCAAAGGCCATGACGACTGCGCTACTCGACCGACTTGAGCTTTCGCGTCTCCGGCGCCGCGGGCTGACGCAGCCCATGCGGCGTAGCGTCGGAAATCTCGGTCAAGAGCTTGTTGGTCATCGCCTGAGCGAACGTCTCGAAATTCGATATCTGCAGCACAAAGGCGCCTGGTCCACCAATGACGTTGTCGCGGTAATAATTCGGCAGGCCGCCGGGCGGATGGGTATGTCCGAACAGGAAGGTACCCTGGATACCGCCAGTCTTCTCATTGATGATGGCAAGGCCGTTGATGGTCACTTCCTTGGCGGTCGCATCGTCGCGCGCTGCCCTCACCGGGCGGCCTGAATTATTGGTGCCGTCGCCCGACACATCGATGACGCGGCGCGTGGCGGCGATGTTCCCGGCGGCAAGCTGGGCTGACGCAAAGTCGATGCCGTCGCCGATCGCGGTGCGGCCCGCGAAGGACCGCGGGGCGGCGAGCAGCATCTTGGCAAAATCGGTGGCCCCTTCCCCGTCGCGGATCACCATCCACCGGGTGACAAGCGCCTGCTGTCCGGGCCCCGCCCATTCGATGAAGCAGAGCGCAACGGCGCCGTGCACGCCGGATTGGATGGCCTGCACGAATTGCGGGCTTGTCAGCGCGGCGGCGTAGCCCTTGCGCTGCAGCTCGAACTCCTCATCGTCGATGCTGCGCGACACGTCGGCGGCAAGCGCGATCGCGACATCGACGGTCCGCGCTTGCGCTGCGGCGGGCGCCGGCAGCGCCAGGACCACGGCCAGCACCGCTACCGCTGCAATCGAAAGGCGCCGCTCGTGCCGCATCAACGCCCGCCTCACGGTTACGCCATTGCGGACTTAACTCCGCCAGTCCGCGTCGATGGCATCGAGCATCCGCAGGTAGGCCGGCCAGTCGGCCGAGCCGCGCCCCGAATCGTGATGCTCGTATTGGTGCGCGACCTTCTCGCAAGTTTCCGGCGGAATTTCGATCAGCGGGCCGCCGGTCGCTTCCATCTTGAGCTGAATTTCCGCGGCCTCGAGCAGCGATTTCATCAACACAAAGGCCTCGCGGGCCGTCTTGCCGACGGTAAGCAGGCCGTGATTATGCAAAATCAGCGCGCGGTTCTTGCCGAGCGCCTTGTTGATACGCGCGCGTTCGCCGAAATCCTCGGTGATGCCCTCGTAATCGTGATAGCCGACGCGATTGTAGAAGCGCACGGCGGGTTGCGAGACCATGCGCAGGCCGTGCTTTAAGCCGGCGAGCGCCATGCCGATCTGGGTATGGACGTGAACGGCGCAATTGACGTCCGGCCGCCCCGACAGCACCCCGCCGTGCAGGGTGAAGCCCGGCCGGTTGACGCCAGCGGATTCGTCGAGGTCGTCGTCCATGCTCACCTTGACGAGATTCGACGGCGCCACCTCTTCGTAGAGCAGCTCATGGCGCTTGATAAGAAAATTCCGCTCCTCGCCGGGCACCCGCATGGAGGAATGATTGTAGATCACGTCGCCCCAGCCATAGTGCGCGATCAACCGATAGGCGGCGGCGAGATCGACGCGCGCCTCCCATTCGGCGGACGACATGTCCGCCTTGGCAACGGTGGCAACCTTGACGTTGATGTTCATGGCCGGAATCTCCGCACGGTCTCTCCACATGGGCTGCGCAAGATTAGCATTCGTGCCGGCCCTGCGCACCCCTCGTGATGGCACGACCGGTGGCTTATATGTGCGGAGTCCGTACGCCCTCTGGCCATATCGACCTCGTGAGGGCAAACTGGCCCATCGGAGGCCACCTGATGCCGTTGCGCGACGTCAAACTCGACGACAAATACGACCTCGGCCACAGCCGTGTTTTCGTCACCGGCTTTCAGGCCCTGGTGCGGCTCTGCCTGATGCAGAAGGAACTGGACCGCCGCAACGGCCTTCGCACCGCGGGATTTGTCACCGGCTACCGCGGCTCGCCGCTCGGCGGTCTCGATACTCAGTTCCAGCGCGCCAAGTCGTTTCTCCAGCAGAGCGACATCCGTTTTCAGGGTGGCATCAACGAAGATCTGGCCGCGACCGCGGTGTGGGGTTCGCAGCAGGCGGAACTGCGCGGTGAAGGCAAGTACGACGGCGTTTTTGCCATGTGGTACGGCAAAGGCCCCGGCGTCGACCGCACCGGCGACGTTTTCCGCCACGCCAATCTGGCCGGCACGGCCAAGAACGGCGGCGTGCTGGCGCTGATGGGCGACGATCACACCGCCGAATCCTCCACCACCGCCCACCAGTCCGAATATCACTTCATCGACGTCATGATTCCGGTGCTCAACCCCGCCGGCGTGCAGGAGGTGCTCGATTACGGCCTGTATGGCTGGGCGATGTCGCGCTTCACCGGCACCTGGGTGGCGCTGAAGACGATGCACGAGACGATCGAGTCCACCGCCGCCATCGACACCAGCCTCGACCGCATCAATATCATCAGGCCGTCGGATTTCCCGATGCCGGAGGGCGGCCTCAACATCCGTCTCAACGATCCGATCCTGACTCAAGAAGCGCGTCTGCACGATCTCAAGCGCGACGCCATGCTGGCATTCGTGCGCGCCAACAAGCTCAATCGCACCATCACGTCGGGCGGCCGCGATCCCAAGATCGGCATCATCACCACGGGCAAGAGTTATCTCGACGTTCGCCAGGCATTCGACGAACTCGGCATCGATGAAATCAAGTGCAATGAACTCGGCATCCGGCTCTACAAAGTCGGCTGCGCCTGGCCATTGAGCCGTGGCGAGTTGCAGGAGTTCGCCAAAGGGCTTGATCTGATCATCGTGGTCGAAGAAAAGCGCTCGCTGCTCGAAGTCCAGGTCCGCGAGGAGCT
>DATAWA010000096.1:0-8113 GCA_036267435.1 Xanthobacteraceae bacterium
TACCATTAGACGCGGCGGTTACTGGATAACGCCGAACTCGCAGCCCGCCGCGGCATATTCATAGCGGGGGACGCCGTAGCGATCCTGCGCGATGACGGGCTTGCAGCGTTGCTCCCATTTGCGGTCGCGTTCGGCCGATTGACTGCGTTCCGCGTCGCCGGCCGGCTCCGGTACGACCCTGATGTACGGATCGCCGGCTTCGCCCCAGCGCACCACGCAGTTGGCAGCTCCGCGGCTGCCGGCACAGCCGCCAAAGGCGATGCCGCCGGCAGACGCCGTGCTGCAGACCGACGTCATCATGATGATCGAGCACGCCGCCGCGGTTCCGATGCGGACGCCACACCGTGCGGCCAAACTGACACAGCTCAAGGTTAACACCGCTCTCCCCTTCGGCGCGCGCCGATCTTATGGGACCGGTCGGTGCCTGTTTCATCGCGATTGCACCGGCGGCCGATGTCTTTGATCGTTCCGGAACAAGCGCAAACGTCGGTTGGAGAGCGAGCAAGGCTGGTGCCACGGGAGGTGGCTTGATTTGGCACAGTCCCGCACGGAGCGCATTAATCATTCAGCGCCGAATGACGGCCGACTCCGGCAAGCGCCGTTGCTCCCATCCGGACCGTTCGAGCTCGGGGACGCAGTCGTCGGCTTGCGGATAGCCGAGACAGAAATAGCCGATAAATTTCCATTCCGCCGGCACATTCAGGATGGAAGCAACCGCCGGCGGATCGAGGATCGAAACCCATCCCATGCCGATGCCCTGGGCTCGGGCGGCAAGCCAGATCGTATGAACCGCGGTGACCGCGGAGTATTCGATCATTTCCGGCATGGTGAGACGGCCGAGCCCGTGGCCCTGGGCGGTCGAACGGTCGGCGAAGACGGCAAAATGCGCGGGCGCTTCTTCCAATCCGGCGAGCTTGAGCCGTGCATAGAGGCTGGCGCGGTCGCTTGCCTGCGCCGCGAGAGCTTTAGCGTTGCAGACGGCGAAGTTGTCGCGCATGGCGGCGCGCGCGGTCGCCTCTTCGACGATGACGAAACGCCACGGTTGGCTTAGTCCCACCGACGGCGCGAAGCAGGCGAGCTCGATCAGCGCTTCCACGGTGCCGTCCGGCAGCGGATCGCGGCGAAAGCGCCGCACGTCACGGCGCCAGACCAACAGTTCGCGCAGGCGGGCGCGGAACGCCTGATCGAAATCCAGCGATTGCGCCGCTGTCGCCCCTGGCCCTTGTGAGCTTCGTCGTGCGCGCATGCCACTGAGCCTAGCGGCTGTCGTGAAACTCAGCCATCGCTAATTGCAGCCGCTGCCATTGCGCCTCATCGGCCGGCAGGCCAAACCGCAGCCAGTCCGGACGCTCGGCGAATCTGCGGGTGAGAATGCCGGCGCGTCCGAGGTGTTCGAAGAGCTCGCCGGCGGCGGGCGTTTGCGCCAGCCGGAACAGCGCGGTGCCGCCGACGATCTGCAGCCGTGCCTCGCGCAAAATCACATCGAGCCTCGTCGCGGCTTCGGCAAGCCGGCGCCGGGAGCTTTCAATCCAGTCGCGATTCGCGAGCGCCATGGTGCCGACCGCGATAGCCGGTCCCGACACCGCCCACGGGCCGAGCAATGCCGCAATCCGCCCAGCAAGCGGCGGCGCGGCCAGTGCGAAGCCGAGTCTAACTCCGGCAAGGCCGAAAAATTTGCCGAACGAGCGCAGCACCGCGATGTTGCCGGACGCAATCTCGCCGGCACAGCTTGCGCCGGTCGGCCCGACATCCATGAAAGCTTCGTCGACGACGAGGAGCCCGCCACGCGGCTTGAGAGTCTTGGCGAGCGCCAGCAAATCGGTCTTGGCCCAAAGCCGGCCGTCGGGATTGTTCGGATTAGTGACCAGCACGAGCGTGGCGTCGCCGGCGGCGTCCAAGTCGCTTATCTCGGCAACGGCATGACCGGCGAGCGCGGCGGCACGCGCATGCTCGCAATAGGTCGGCGCCAGGATTGCAGCGCGGGCCGGCGGCAGGAGCCCGCAGATCAGCGGCAGCAGAATTTGCGTTCCTGGCGCCGGCACGATGTGACGCGACGAGGGCGCGCCGTAGGCCGCCGCGGCGATCGCGGCGAGCCGCTCCACGCCCGCGGCGTCCGGCAGCCGGGCGAATATTTCAGGTGGCAGGTCGGGGAGCGGATATGGGTTAGGATTGATCCCGGTCGAGAGGTCGACAAAAGGTTCGAGTGCGCTCGGAAATAAACGCCGCGCGCCGGCGAGGTCGCCGCCATGCACGAGCGGCTCGTCGGCGCCGCTGAAGGAAACCATGTCAATCGCGCTTGCGCTGTTCGCCATGCTGATCGAACTCTCCGTGGGTTATCCCGAGTGGCTGTTTCGTGCCATCGGCCACCCGGCGACGTGGATCGGCGGCGTCATCGGCGAACTCGATCGCGCGCTCAATCGCGACGCATCCGGCGCCGGTGCGCGGCGCCTCGCCGGCGCCGTTGCGCTGGTCATCGTCGTCGTCATCGTCGGTCTTATTGCGTTTGTCGTCCAGCGCCAACTCCTGCGGTTTTCCTTCGGCATTTTTATCGTTGCGGTGATGGCCTCGGCTTTGATCGCGCAGCGCAGTCTGTACCGCCACGTGGCGAACGTCGCTGCCGCGATCGAGAACGACGGCCTTGAGGCGGCGCGCGCCGCGGTGGCGCAAATTGTCGGCCGCGATACCGCGGCGCTCGACGAAGCCGGCGTGGCGCGGGCGGCTATCGAAAGCCTTGCCGAGAATTTTTCCGACGGTGTGGTCGCGCCGGTGCTGTGGCTTGCCATTGCCGGTCTCCCTGGGGCCGCAGTCTACAAAGCAATCAATACCGCCGACAGTATGATTGGCCATCGCACCAAACGTTACGAGGCCTTCGGCTGGGCCGCGGCACGGCTCGACGATCTCGTCAACCTGCCGGCGTCGCGGCTCACTGCGCTTTTGCTGATCGCCGCGGCAGCGTTCCGCCGCGCCACCGCGGTGGAGGCGTGGCGCGCGGTCTGGCTCGACGCGCCGCGTCACCGCTCGCCCAACGCCGGTTACCCGGAAGCGGCGATGGCCGGCGCGCTCGGGCTGTCGCTTAGCGGACCGCGCGTCTATGACGGCATGGGCGTCGACGATGCCGCGATGGGCAGCGGCCGCTGGAACGCCACGGCGGCCGACATCCGTCGTGCGCTCGCGCTTTACCGTACTGCTGACTCGATCCTGATCGCGCTTCTCGGCATGCTCGCGGCGGTGGCTATTGCGCCAATTTAAGGAGCGCATCGAGATCAAGATGCGCCGCCAGATGCGCGGCGAGACCGTCAAGCGTGCGTTCGATCAAGCTGTCGTAGGCGATGTCGGTTGCGCCGGCGGCAAATCGTTGAAGCCAGGCGGCGCGCTGACGGTCGTCGGCGAACAGGCCATGAATATAAGTGCCGATCACGCGGCCGTCCGGCGCCACCGCGCCTTCCGGTGAGCCGTCGGCGAGCCGCGCAAATGGCCGAGCGCGGGCCGGACCCTCGGTGACGCCGAGGTGCATTTCGTAACCTGCAAATGGCGCGCCGTCGGCAGTCGTGCCGCTGACGGGCTCCAACCGCTTGTCAGGTGACAGCGTCGTCGTAACGTCGAGCAGGCCGAGGCCTTCGACTGTTCCGGGCGGACCTTCGATGCCGTCCGGATCGGCGAGGCTGCGGCCGAGCATCTGAAAG
The DNA here is from genome assembly GCA_036267435.1 of Xanthobacteraceae bacterium. Taxonomy (GTDB): domain Bacteria; phylum Pseudomonadota; class Alphaproteobacteria; order Rhizobiales; family Xanthobacteraceae; genus BOG-931. The sequence goes on from DATAWA010000096.1 coordinate 3,684, forward strand.
CCGCCGCACAGGCCCAAAACGGTGCCGCCGCGCCGCCGGTGCGCGGCAATATCGATATCGAAGCCCGCCGCGCGCAGCGTGTTGAGGTCGGCGATGGTGGCTTTGGAACCCGGAATGATAATCAGCGCGGCGTCGCCCGGGAGCGCCGTTCCGGGCCGAACCCGGATCATCTCGACGTTAGGTTCGGCGGCGAGCGGATCGAGATCGTCGAAATTGGCGATGTGCGGCAGGATCGGCACTGCGATGCGCAGACGCCTGCCCGGACCGCTCGTCGCCGTGCTGGGGCTGGTTGTTTGCTCGAGCGCCAACGCATCTTCGGCAGGCAAGAGCCGCGCATCGGCAAAATGCGGTATGAGCGCGAGCGGCTGCCAGCCGGTGAGTTGCGCGATGCGCCTCATGCCGTCGGCGAACAGGGTTGCATCGCCGCGGAACTTGTTGACGATGAAGCCGCGGATCAGGGCTGCGTCTTCCGGCGCGATCACGGCTTTGGTGCCAACGAGGCTGGCGATAACGCCGCCGCGGTCGATGTCGCCGATCAGCACGACCGGCACGTCGCTCGCGCGCGCGAATCCCATATTGGCGATGTCGTTCGCGCGCAGATTGACTTCCGCCGCGCTGCCGGCGCCTTCGACCAGCACGATATCGGCTTCGCGGCGCATCCGCTCAAAGCTGTCGAGCACACGAGGCAGCAGATCGGCCTTCAAGAGCTGATAGGCGGCGGCTTTAACGCTGCCGTAAACGTGGCCTTGCACCACGATCTGCGCGCCGATCTCACTCTGTGGCTTGAGCAGCACCGGGTTCATGTGGACGCTCGGGGCAATGCGCGCGGCGCGGGCCTGCAAAGCCTGCGCGCGGCCGATCTCGCCGCCGTCCGCCGTCACCGCGGCATTGTTCGACATGTTCTGCGGCTTGAACGGCCGTACCTTGAGACCGCGTAACGTGAACGCGCGCGCCAAGCCGGCGACGATCAGCGATTTGCCGACGTCGGAACCGGTGCCCTGGAACATCAGCGCGCGCGCCGGCATGAGGCTAGCGCCTTTTTAGATTGCGCATGATCTTTTCGGAAAGCCGGTTCGGATCATACACTAGAACTCGATGCCTGCTTGCGCCTTCACGCCGGCGGCGAAATGGTGCTTCACCAGCGTCATGTCCGTCACCAGATCGGCGGCGGCGATCAATTCCGGTTTGGCGTTGCGCCCGGTGACGACGACATGCAGATCGCGCCGCCGCGCAGTGAGCGCTGCAACTACGGCGGCGAGATCCAGGTAATCGTAGCGCAGCGCGATGTTGAGCTCGTCGAGCACGACCAGTGCGAAGCTCGGATCACCCATCAATTGGCGCGCCTTGGACCACGCGCGCGCGGCAGCGGCGACGTCGCGCGCGCGATCCTGCGTCTCCCAGGTAAAGCCCTCGCCCATGGTGTGCCAAACCAGTTGATCGCCGAACCTTTGCAGCGCGTCGCGCTCCGCGGAGTGCCAGGCGCCTTTGATGAACTGCACTACGCCGACACGCTGGCCGCGCCCGAGCATACGCAATGCGAGGCCGAACGCCGCCGTCGACTTGCCCTTGCCGGTGCCGGTATGGACGATGAGCAGGCCTTTCTCGATCGTCTTGCCGGCGACCTCGGCGTCCTGCACCGCTTTGCGCTTGGCCATTTTGGCGCGGTGCCGATCGGTCTCCGCTTGGTCGATTGGTTGCGTCATCGCGCCCTCTATAAGCTTCCCTTCAGCACCAGCGGCAGGCCGGCGACGACCAGAACGACGCGGTCGGCGCGCGCGGCGATGCGCTGATTGAGAGTGCCCTGCCAATCGCGGAACCGCCGGCCGAGCGGCGTATTCGGCACGATACCGGAACCCACTTCGTTGGCCACCAGGACGAGCGGCGCCGGCGTAGCGTCAAATGCGCTTTCCAGGCGCTCAATCTCGGCATCGATAGCGGCATCGGCCAGCATCAGGTTGGACAGCCACAGCGTTAAACAGTCGACCAGCGTCGGCCCGCGCTCGCGTGCCGCCAGCGCCGCGGCGACCTCGCGGGGCGCCTCTATTGTCCGCCATTGGGCGCCGCGCCGCTGCCGATGGGCGGCGATGCGCTCTGCCATCTCGGCGTCGCCCGGTTCCGCGGTCGCCACATAGGTCCAGGGCGCCTGCCAAGGCGGCGGCATATCCGCCAGCAAGCGTTCGGCAAAGCGGCTTTTGCCCGAGCGGGCGCCGCCGAGGATGAGAGTGAGTTTTGCCGCGCTCGCCATGCCATGAGGTGTCCCAAGCCGGCGGCCAGATTGACAGGGCCGCCCGGCGAAATCTATCACTAGGGGATCGATGGTCCCTCGCGTGAGGGTGAATAGGGAATGCGGTGCGGCTTTGAGACTAAGCCCTTCGGGGCGCAAGCTTTAGGCCAATTCCGCAGCTGCCCCCGCAACTGTGAGCGAGAAGTCTCGTCCGGTTAAGCCACTGGCATTGGGCATGAAAGTTTCATCCCCGATCGGGATGCCGGGAAGGCAGGACAAGGCGACGATCCGCGAGCCAGGAGACCTGCCATCGGCCGTGTCGACGCGACAAACGCAGGTCGGGGTGCACCTGTGGATGATCCGAAAGACCTAGGTCTTTTGGTCCTCGCTCGCGCCGACGCTTGGTCAGGCGAGGAAATCCGTGCTCAATTTTCTGAAAGCCGCCATTGACGACGCTGCGGCCGAAGCGCGGCCGAAGATCGTCGCGATCTATGCGTTTTTGTTCGCGCTCAATATCGCGGTCTGGGCGTGGGCCTTCATCGCGCTGTCGGGTCGCCCGGCTTTGCTCGGTACCGCGGCTTTGGCCTATGTGCTGGGACTGCGCCATGCGGTCGATGCCGATCACATCGCCGCCATCGATAATGTGGTGCGCAAGTTGATGCAGGAAGGCAAGCGGCCTGTTTCGGTCGGGTTGTTCTTCTCTCTCGGCCACTCGCTGGTCGTTGCCATTGCGGTTGCGGTGATCGTCGGTACGGCGTTTGCGCTCCAGGGCCAGTTGCACCCGTTCAAGGAGATCGGCAGCCTCATCGGCACCGGCGCGTCGGCCTTCTTTCTGCTCGCGATCGCACTGATCAATCTCGTCATCTTGCGCGGCGTCTGGCGAAGCTTCGTCCGCGCGCGGCGCGGCGAGCCGGTGGCAGAGCATGAACTCGATCACCTGCTTTCGGGGCGCGGCTTTCTCGCCCGCATTTTCCGGCCGCTGTTCCGCATGGTGTCGCGCAGCTGGCAAATGTTTCCGATCGGTTTTCTATTCGGGTTGGGCTTCGATACCGCAACGGAAATCACTTTGTTCAGCGTTGCCGCCAGCGAAGCCGCAGGCGGCACGACGTTCAGCACGATCATGCTGTTTCCGGCCTTGTTCACCGCCGGCATGACGCTCATCGACACCACCGACAGCGTGCTGATGGTCGGCGCCTATGGTTGGGCGTTTCTCAATCCGCTCCGCAAGATTTGGTACAATTTGACCATCACCGCCGTTTCGGCGCTGGTCGCATTCGTTATCGGCGGTGTCGAAGCCTTGGGCTTGATCGCCGACAAGCTCGGGCTTGCCGGCGGCTTCTGGGACGTCATTGACGGGCTCAATGACGGCGTGGCCCATTTCGGTTATCTGATCATCGGAATTTTCATCGCCAGCTGGGCGCTGTCCTATCTGATCTACCGCTGGCAGGGCTTTGATCGGCCCGCGGTCGACATGGCGGTCGACATGGCGGTCGACATGGAGGCCACGCCATGACGGCCGCTCCGACGGTGTATGTGTGCATCACTTGCCGCGGCCAGGGCGGCGAAAGCAGCGAACTCGATGCCGATGCGCGGCCCGGCATGCGTCTCGCAGAGGCGACCGAGCGCGCGGCGGCCGGCACCGAAGTCGTGGTGCGGCGGCTGCGCTGCTTTGCCAATTGCTCGCGCGGGCCGAGCGCCGCCATGCGCGCCAACGGCTCGTGGACCTATGTGTTCGGCGGACTCGACGAGAATTGCGCCGCTGCGCTGATCGACGGCGCCCGGCTCCTGGCTGCGGCCGCCGACGGCATCCTGCCGTGGCGCGGCCGTCCCGATGTGCTCAAGCGCGGCATGATCGCCCGCGTCCCTCCGCTCGACTTTCAGGAGGCCGATCTATGACCGAATCCCTGCAGCGCGTCCCCTGTACCATCGTCACCGGCTTTCTTGGCGCCGGCAAAACCACGCTGATCCGCCATGTCATCGCCAATGCGCGAGGCCGCCGGCTCGCCGTGATCGTCAATGAATTCGGCGACGTCGGCATCGACGGTGAAATCCTCAAGGGTTGCGGCAACGATGCCTGTCCCGAGGACAATATCGTCGAGCTCGCCAATGGCTGCCTGTGCTGCACCGTTGCCGACGAATTCGTGCCGGCGCTCGACGCCATTCTGGCCAAAGGCGGCATCGAGCATATCGTGATCGAAACCTCGGG
>DATAWA010000097.1:0-2298 GCA_036267435.1 Xanthobacteraceae bacterium
GACGGGCTGCGCATACACGGCGGCCGCCGTCGGCGCGCCGCAGGCTCCGCAACCGCCGTACCCGGCCGGCGCCACAGGGGCGTAAGCGACCGGAGCCGAATAGCCCCAGCCGCAACAGGAGGCAGACGCAATCGACGTCATCCCGACTGAGAACAATGTGGCGACAGCCACAACGAGGACCCGATGAAAAGACATGACACTCCTTACTGAGACTTGCTTCCCGAGTTTGACCCCATGCGGGGCGGTTGGAGCAGGTTTGATACGCGGCCTGCAGATGAGTGACCGATTGACCTATGGCCCCTTATGCGGTGGACCGCCGGGCCCTTTCGGACCCGGAGCTTTTGGCGAAGGCCGGCGATGGCCGAAATTGTTGCCGCCGACGGCGGCAGGCCCGTAATAAGGGGCGTATTCGGTGACCGGCCCTGCACCCGATCCGCTCGACCAGCTGCGGTAATAGGTCGGCGCCGGCGGCGGCAGCGCACGATCCGGCGGCGGCACGACCTCAAGCCGGCCATAGCCCGGGCGTCTGCCGGTCGCCGGATGGTAGCCGAGAGCAGCGCGGGACGGCACATCAACAAGGAGCGGCCGCCACACCACTGTCGGCGTCACCATGCCCGGACGGTCGAGGCCGAAATCGCCCTCGACGACGCCCCACGAGGCATCGATACCGTTGATGTAAACCGGGACCCCCGGCTTGCCGGGAATGACAATTTCCGGCGCACGCTGGGCGAGCGCGGGCGACGCCGCGAATGCAGTAGCCAGCAAAATTGCCGGGACCGGACGCATGAACCATCCACGATCGTTGCGCGCGTATTGGACGCAACTTTATGGAAACGGCGGGAGAAATTCGTTTAAAAGGCTCTGCGGTGGTCTCTAAATTATTTAGTAACATTAATGGGTTGCTACTTGGTCCGCTTTTTGTCCTATCGGGCTTTCAGCCGGCCGACGGCGAAATTGCGGGCCGCCGCGGCAATACCGCACAGCAGCGCAAAGGCTAGCGCCGCGCCGATCATTTCGCGGGTCATCGCGGCGACGCCGAGAGTTGCGCTCCACGGCGCCAGCAATTTGAATCCGGCGGCGACCGCGCCGATCGCGGCGCCGAAGGCCATCGCGCGAGCGGTATTCCAAGGTGCGGGATCGGCATCTCTGCGCATGCGCGAAGTTTAGCGGATTTTCCGCCCGCGGCAAAAGCGCGGCGTTGTCAGTGTCCCGCCCCGGCCCCGGCACCGGCGGGCGCCTGCGGGCGCTTCATGAGCAGGCCGAATGCCGCGAGCACCAGAAACAGCACCGTGAGCATCAGGAAAACATCGGCATAGCTCATCACCGCGGCCTGCAGGCGCACGATCTTCATCAGCTCGGCCAACGCCTGCATCTTGCCGTCGGAGCCGTGGAAGCGGGCGGCAAGCTGCGACAGCAATTCGGTGGCCGCGATGTTGGAGCCATTCACCGCCTCGTGCAGGCGCTGCAGATGCAGATCCATGCGGTCATTGAACCAGGTATTGATCGCGGCAAGCCCGATGGCGCCGCCGAGGTTGCGCATCAGATTGAACAGGCCCGAGGCGTTCTTGACCCGCTCCATGGGCAGGGTGCCGAGCGCGGTATTGGTCACCGGAATGATCGCAAACATCAGGCCGACGCCGCGGAACACCTGCGGCCATAACAGCTCCCAAAAATCCCAATCCGAGGTGACGAAGGTCATCTGCCAGGTGCCGATGGCAAAAAACACGAATCCGGCGATCAACACGAAGCGCGGATCGAAGCGTTCGACGAGCTGGCCGGCAAGCGGCGCGGTCATAAACATCACCAGGCCGGAGACGAACATGGTGTCGCCGATCATCAGCGCGTCGTAGCCGCGCACCTGCGCCAGATAGACCGGGAACAGATAGGTCAGGCCATAGAGGCCGATGCCGAGCACGAAGGAAAACAGGCTGCCGACGGCGAAATTCCGGTTGGCGAAGGCGCGCAGGTCGACGATTGGCGCCCGCGCCGTCAGCACCCGGGCGAAGAAGATCACCGCCGACACGCCGGAGACGATGGCGACGGCGAAAATCGTGTCGTCGTCGAACCATTCGTAGCGCGGGCCTTCCTCAAGGACATATTCGAGCGCGCCGAGAAAGCCCGCCATGCTGAGCAAGCCGTACCAGTCGAAGTTTTTCAACAACGCGAAATCCGGCTGATCGAAATCGACCAGAAGATATGTGGTCACGGTGACGACGATGCCGGGAAGGACGTTGACGAAGAACAGCCAGTGCCACGAATAAGTGTCGGTCAGATAGCCGCCGACCGTCGGACCGATGG
>DATAWA010000098.1:0-11043 GCA_036267435.1 Xanthobacteraceae bacterium
GAATGTTGCCATCCGTCCGCGCTTCGGGCGCGCTCGCCTTTCGGCGCTCCACCGCGGCACTCGCCGCGCCGGACGCATCCGGACATCGGCTCAGCGCTCAGTCCCGCGCTTCCTGAGACCTGGCGCATTCGGGCGTTACCCTCTGCCACCTGTCTCAGTCTACCGCGCTCCGCGGAGACCGGTCGTTGTGCCGGTCGGGCGGTGACCCGAGGCCGCCCGGGAGCGGTTTGCGAGACCGCCCGCGGGAACCGCACTTGCTCCACCTTCTAGGTCGCACCCGGAATGTGCCCTCCGATGAGCAAGCTTTGATTCGCTCAGAGTATCCGAAACGGAGACTATCGTCAACAATATTATGACCGCAAAGACGCCGGCGATTATCTCCCGCTATTGCGATATTTCCACGCTTCCGAACGGAACGTGGCGACAACAATAGCACGACAAGATCGGCCTGCCTAAGCCTTCCCTCGATGATCGCGCGCCATCTTTGGCCTACTTGAATGCCAAGGTGTTCGAATGGTGGAGGTGGTTTGTCCATCCACGGATCGAGCCCGGCCGCATGGAGAGCGCGATAGAGATCGCAAGCGTAGGCATGATCTTCTCGAGCGTATGATATGAAGATCATTGCTGCCTGTTCTTATAGCAATCTACTCTCCTCGGGCTCCTCGGCGACGCGGTTTGACCGACGTCCTTCGAGGCCCGCACGCTTCGCTCGGGCACCTCGGCACGACGGTTAGAGCGTCTTATTACTCTCCTTCCCCGCCGCGGCCTTATCGACACAGACCTCCGCGCCCATGTCCGAAAATTTCTCGAACGTCTGGACGTGTGGAACGCTACGATTGCGGGTTCAAGATTTCCGCCACTTGTCCCTTCCGCCGACACTGGTATCGCGAACGCGCTCGACAAGAACAGCCGCCTTAGGATCGAGCTTTTCAGCTTTCTCAATCGCCTGTTCTTGCGTTGGCGCGGTAACGGAGGCCCGCTCGGAGCCTCCTCGCCTGACCGCATAATCGCCTGCGGGACGGCGCTCAACATAAAGTTCGTGCTTCTTACCTGTCATGGAATCACCCCTCGATTCTCTGAACAGGTTATATCGCGAAATATCCGGCCCCTCCACCAAAAGGAAGCGCCCTGATCTTTCCTCGCGCGTCCCGTGCATGACTTTATGGGCCGCGCGTTTGAATGCGGCTTCCATCTCTTCGAAATCGATTCCTCGTGGCTTGCCGTCGCGCTTCGTCATGGCGCATCTCAGCATGGATGCCCGGGTCAAGCCCGGGCATGACGGCGTATATTGACTTTTCCCGGGCGCGGCGCAGCGTGAGCGAAGCGAACGGTGCGCCGCAGAACCGGGACCGTCGTGAACTCGGAGTTTGGAACGGTCCCGGATCGGCGGTGCACCGCTTCGCGCTGCACCGCGTCCGGGACACGAGCCCTCAGAGCGCCTTATTCGCTTCCTTCCGCCTTCGCTCGCGAAGGCGAGCTACGGCGGACAAGTCGCCGCCTCCTTACAGAGCTTTATTAGCTTCCTTCGCCGCCTCGGCCTTATCCACATAAACCTGCGCGCCCATGTCCAAGAACTTCTTCGACATCTGGTCCATGCCGGCCTGCGCGGAGTCCGGATAAAGCGCGGCCTTGTCGTTGTCGGAGAGCCCCGACGCGTATTCACGCACGTCCGCCGTGATCTTCATCGAGCAAAACTTCGGCCCGCACATCGAGCAGAGATGCGCCATTTTGTGCGCGTCCTTGGGCAGCGTTTCGTCGCAACAGGCACGATCGACTACGCCTCCTCGAAGCTGAATTGCTTGAGCGCCGTCGGATCGGCGGTGCGCTTCGAGGCGTCGAGAATTTCGATGCCGACAATCCGGCCTTCCTCGTCGTAGTCCACGACAATGCCGTCAGCGACCTCTTCGCTGTCCTTGATCGGCCGATCGGTCAGGTTGAGATAGACCGCGTCCGCCGCATGATCGACTCTCATCCGCATGGCTTTGTCCTGTCGAAATAGGCGGTGATGACGTACTCCGGATCGTCGCGCGCCGTAACGACACGGAGCATAACATGCCGGCCCGGCAGACGCTTTAAGAAAGATCGCCGATTATCCTTCGTTTCCGTCTCGTCAGGGTTAAGGATCGTGTCCTCAACCCATGTTTTGGCAATGCCGCGCCGTTCAATCTGAAACTCAGCGTGCTCGTCGTAGCGGATCATGGAAGCATCGCCGCTCAAGACGGATGCCCGGGTCAAGCCCAGGCGTGACGACGTAGAGGGCAGACTGTCCCCTCACCCGCCGCACCTTCGGCGCGGCGACCTCTCCCGCAAGGGGAGAGGGAAGTTTCACAACGCCTTATTACTCTCCTTCGCCGCCTCGGCCTTATCGACATAAACCTGCGCGCCCATGTCCAAGAACTTCTTCGACATCTGATCCATGCCGGCCTGCGCCGCCTCCGGATACAGCGCGGCCTTTTCGTTGTCGGAGAGCCCCGACGCATATTCCCGCACATCGGCCGTGATCTTCATCGAGCAGAATTTCGGCCCGCACATCGAGCAGAAATGCGCCACTTTGTGCGCTTCCTTGGGCAGCGTCTCGTCGTGGTATTTGAGCGCGGTGTCGGGGTCGAGCGAGAGATTGAACTGGTCCTTCCAGCGGAAATCAAAGCGCGCGCGCGACAGCGCGTCGTCGCGCAATTGCGCGGCGGGGTGGCCCTTGGCGAGATCGGCGGCGTGGGCGGCGATCTTGTAGGCAATCACACCATCTTTCACGTCGTTTCTGTCCGGCAGGCCGAGATGCTCCTTCGGCGTGACGTAGCAGAGCATGGCGGTGCCGAACCAGCCGATCATGGCGGCGCCGATCGCCGAGGTGATGTGGTCGTAGGCCGGCGCGATGTCGGTGACGAGGGGCCCTAGCGTATAGAACGGCGCCTCGCCGCATTCCTTGAGCTGCTTGTCGACATTGATCTTGATCTTGTGCAGCGGCACGTGGCCGGGGCCTTCGATCATCACCTGGCAGCCCTTCTTCCAGGCGACCTTGGTGAGTTCGCCGAGCGTTTCCAGTTCGGCGAACTGGGCGCGGTCGTTGGCGTCGCGGATCGAGCCGGGGCGCAGGCCGTCGCCGAGCGAGAACGACACGTCGTATTTGCGCATCAGGTCGCAAATCTCGTCGAAGCGCTCGTAGAGGAAGCTTTCCTTGTGATGCGCCAGGCACCACTTGGCCATGATCGAGCCGCCGCGCGAGACGATGCCGGTGACGCGGTTGGCGGTGAGGTGGATGTAGCCGAGCCGCACGCCGGCATGGATGGTGAAGTAATCGACGCCCTGCTCGCACTGCTCGATCAGCGTGTCCTTGTAGCACTCCCAGTCGAGCTTGACCGGATCGCCGTCGACCTTCTCCAGCGCCTGATAGATCGGCACGGTACCGATCGGCACCGGAGAATTGCGCAGGATCCATTCGCGGGTGTTGTGGATGTTGCGGCCGGTGGAGAGGTCCATCACGGTGTCGGCGCCCCAGCGGATCGCCCACACCATCTTTTCCACTTCCTCTTCCACGGACGACGTGACGGCGGAGTTGCCGATATTGGCGTTGATCTTGGTGAGGAAGTTGCGGCCGATGATCATCGGCTCGAGTTCGCCGTGATTGATGTTGGACGGGATGATGGCGCGGCCGCGCGCCACTTCACTGCGCACGAATTCCGGGGTGACGAAGAGCGGCACCGATGCGCCGAAGCTCTCGCCGTCGTCGTGACGTTCCTGGGCGACGTCGAGCATCTTTTTGCGGCCGAGATTTTCGCGCTCGGCGATGTAGATCATTTCCTTGGTGATGACGCCCTGGCGCGCCCATTCGAGCTGGGTGACGGGCACGCCGGCGACAGCGCGCATCGGGCGCGGCGTATTGGGGAAATTGCGGGCGAGATGCTTGCCCGAGACATTGCCGTTGTCGACCGGCTTGATCGGGCGGCCGTCATAGTCCTCGATGCCGCCGCGCTCGCGCACCCATTCGACGCGCGCGCGCGCAAGCCCCTTCTCGACGTCGATTCCCGCATCGGCCTCGGTGTAGATGCCGGACGGATCGTAGACCCGCACCGGCTCCTCGCCGGCGCCCTCCGAAAGCGGAATCTCGCGCAGCGGCACCCGCAGATCGGGCGCGGCGTCGGGCGCCGAATAAACTTTTCGCGAGCCGGCAATCGGGCCGGTGGTCACGGTCGGCGTGGCGAGATCGGCGTCGGACAAAGGCTTATTCATCGGGGTCGCTCCATTTCATTGCAGCATGATTTGGACGAGATCATGCTCGCGAGCGATCCGGGATCGGCGGATGAGGGGCGGATTTCGGCAGAAGTTTCCGTCCCTTCGCCGGCATGACCCGGATCAGGTTCAAAGGGTTTTTCTCAGCCCGCAACCGGGCACCCCTCGGAACACCCTTAATCTAGGCCGATGCAGGTGCGAGTCAAAGGGGGGTGGAAGGCTGTTGTTTCCCGGACGCGGTGCAGCGCGACAGCGGTGCACCGCAGATCCGGGACCGTCCCAGGCTCAAAGTGCGTAACGATCCCGGGCCTGCGGCCCAGCACTTCGTGCTGCGCCGCGCCCGGGATGCAAGATTGCATGGAGGATGCGCTCAATACCCCTTGAGCAGACGCTCGATGTAGTCGAGCTCTTCCTGCGGGCGGCCTTAGGGGCGCAGGAGAGCCGCGGTGATATTTCGCCTGCCATGCAGGAGCCGCAGGAGGATCAATACCTCATCGGGGGGCGTGTAGTCGTAGATCAGAAGATAGGGCGGCACGAGCGCGACGCGCGCATCGGCACCTAAGGCGGGTCGCGGCGCACCGGATTCGGGGAAAGCGGCGAGGCGGACGATCGTCTGGTCGATGCGGCTGCCATATTTCTCGGCGACGGCCCTGCCCGCTACCGTTTCCAGATATTTGAGGATCTCGTTCGTGTCGAAGCGGAATCTGGGCGTTGCGACCAGGCGCGTCATCAGTCGCGCCGCAGACCTTCGGTCCTATTTCGAAGCCAGCTGAGATAGTCGTCGCCCGGAATTGTCTCGCCCCGCGCGACCTCAGCGCGGGCTTCGTCGACATACGGCTTGGCCCAGGCAAGATCGTCGTCGGCGATCGACCTGAGATCGGCCACTGCCACCGCCAGCGCCTCATCGATCGAAGAAAAATGGCCGGCGGCAACTTCGGCCTCGAGCCATTCCAGCTGTTCGCGCGGCAGTGAGACATTCATCATTTAAATATAACCGCAGCCGTGGTGAGAATCAACCTTGCGCGTGACGAGTGGTTCCCCGCCACTGCAGAGAGCGTCGGACATGACGGCGATAGCACGCTGTCGCTCAATACCCCTTGAGCAGACGCTCGATGTAATCGAGCTCTTCCTGCGGGCGGGCCATGTCGCCGTAGCGCTTGCGCAATTCCTCGATGATGCGGCGGGCGCGCTGCACGTCGATCTCGCCGGGCACTTTCACCGAGGAATCGTCGTAGTCGCGGCCGCGCAGCGGGCGGCCGAGCGGATCGGTGTCGTTGTCGCCGCGCGCTTCGCCGAAGCGGCCGAGGCCTTGGCCCTGACCCTGGCCTTGCCCCATCTGCTGCTGCATCGACTGCGCCAGCGACTGCGCGCCCTTGCGCAAGGCGTCGAGCGCGCGGCCTTGCGAGTCCACCGCGCTGTCGGTGTTGCCCTGGCCGAGTTCGCCTTCGGCTTCGCCCATGGCGCTGCCGGCGCGGCCGAGCTCGCCGAGCTGGTCTTGCCCCCCTTGCCCGGACCCCTGCCCCTGCTGGCCTTGCTGGCCGTCTTGACCTTGTTGGCCTTGCTGGCTTTGGCCAAGCCCGCGATTCTTCAAATCTTGCAGCAATTGATTGAGCCGGTCGCGCAGCGCCTGCTGGTTCTGCTGCAGCGCGCCGAGCGAATCGCCGGGGTGCTGGCTCTGGCCCGGCTTGCCCTGCTGGCCGCGCTGCGCGTTCTGCTGATTCTGGCCCTGCTTGAAGGTGCGGTCGCGCAGATCCTGCTGCTGGCGGATCATGTCGCCGAGTTCGTCGAGCTCCGACATGTCCTGGCTGTCGCCGCCGTTCATGTCGGGCGACGCCATCTGCATGTTCTCCATCATCTGCTCGAGCTGCTGGAGCATCGCCTGCGCCGCGTCCTTGGCGCCGCTCTTGGCCAGGTTCTGCAGCCGGTCGAGCATGTTCTGCAGATCGCGCTGGGTGATGACCTTGGTGTTGGGACCAAGCGGCCGCGACAATTGCTGATGGTTGCGCAACTGCTCGGCCAGCGCCTGCATGTAGCGCTGCATGGCCTCGCGCAGTTTGTCGGTGAGCTGCCTGATCTCGTCGTCGCTGGCGCCGCGCTGCAGCGCCTCCTGCAGCGCGTTCTCGCCGTTGCGCAGGGCCGCTTGGGCATCGGAGACGTCGCCGTCCTCGATGTCGACCGCCATCTGCCACAGCCGCGTCACCACATGGCGCATGTCGTCGTCGGACTTGGCGCGCACCAACAGCCAGAACACCGAGCGCAGCCCGAGATAAAGGCCGGCATCCGGGGTGAACTTTTCGGGCGCGATGGCGAGCGCGTCGAGCGCGGTGATGACGCGCGGGCGCGTATTGGCGTCCATCGCCAGATCGCGGCGCTGCTCGATCAGCGCGCGCGCCAGCGGCTTGACGAAGACGCGCTGCGGCAGCCGGAACGTCACCGGATCGCTGCTGCCGACATTGCCGCCGTCGTCATGGGCGACGAGCGTCATGGTCACTTGCGCGCCGGCCCACGGATGGTCGGTCAGGTCCTTGATGGTCTGGCCGGTGCCGCTTTTGGTGCGGGCCTGCGGCAGCACCAGCGGGAAATCCGGCGGCCCGTAAAGCGGATGCGGCGGCGCGGCCGGCTTGTCGCCCGCGCTTGGCGGGGCGTCCTTGCGCGCGAACGTCGCCTCGGCGGCCGTCACCCCGTAATCGTCCTGTAGCCGGTACGACAACAACAGCGAGCCGCGGTTCTGAACTTGCGGATCCTTGGTGAGCGCGATGGTCGGCGGATTGTCGGGGATGGCGTTAAACGGCCAGGCGAGGTCCTCGCCGGCACCGCGCAAGGTCGCGACGCCGGTCGCCGCGATGGTGAAGCGATGCTCCAGCGTGCCGGCCGGCGCCTGGCCGGCCTCCTTCGACGGCGTGACGCCGCCCGAGCCGGAGACGTCGAGACTGACGTTGCCGGTGGAGCGCACGATCAGCGTCGAATTGACCGGCACGGCGAACGGTCCGTCGCCCGGCGTCTGCGCCGCCGCGACTTCGCCGGGGTGAATGCCGGGCAGCATGATCGGCGCCTTGCCGGTATAGGCCGGCGGCACCACCCAGGCGTCGACACGGAAATTCGCCGGCAGCACCACGCCCTGCCAGTCGAACGCCGCCGCGATGCGCTTGAAGCGCTCGCCGCCGGCGGCAAAGAAGGTGGCGACGCAGGCGAGCAGCACCAGCGCGCGCAGCGCATAAGGATCGCGCCCGGCGACGCGCGGCGACGGCGCGCCCGGGGTGAGCGCGCCAGCGGCAACCGAAGCGCGCGCCACATGGGCATTCCACAACGCCAGCGAATAGGGATCTTTCACGGTGACGGCGAGCGCGTCGGCGATCGCGGTGGCCGGGCGATGGCGCAAGCCCGAGCCGCGATCGAGCCGGCTCAAGCCTTCGCTCAGCAATGGCATGCGCAACAGGCCGAGCGGAACCAGCGCAGCGACCGTCGCGACGGCAAAACCGAGGAGCCCGATGGCGCGCGCCAGCGGCGGCAGCCACAGCCATAGCCCGAGCCAGGACAGCGCCAGGAACAGCCCGACCGCGGTCAAGAGCGTCGCCAGCACCGGCCACAGCCGCTCCCACAGGATGGTCCAGCGCGCCCGCCGCACCGCCGCGGCCAGCAGCGTATGCGGGCTCGTTTCGGCGCCCGCGCGGTCCGGGCTGGGCTTGGGCAAGGTCTGGTCGGTCACTGGCTTTCCGTCGTTACGCCGCGGCGGCCGGTCATCATGCCGGACCATGTATGTATCGGCGGACCACACAATAACATGAGGGCCGGTTCGTGGCGGTGGAACTACCCACAACGTGGCAATGCAAGTTCAAAGCCAAGCCTTGCAGGAACCATCACAGCCAGTCCGGCAGCCGGTCGAGCGCAATCATTTCGTCGAGCGTCTGGCGCGGCCGAACCAGCGCCCATTCGCCTTGCCGGACAAGCACTTCGGCGACGAGCGGGCGGCTGTTATAAGTGCCGGCCTGGGCCGCCCCATAGGCGCCCGCGGTCATCACCGCGAGAAGATCGCCGGCCCTGGGCTCGACCACGGCGCGGCCGAGCGCCAGATAGTCGCCGGACTCGCAGACCGGTCCCACCACGTCGGCAATGATTCGCGGCGCGCCGGGCGGCGCCTGCCGCACCGGCCGGATGTCGTGATGCGCCTCGTAGAGCGTCGGCCGCACCAGGTCGTTCATACCGGCGTCGACGATGACGAAGGTCTTGGCCTCGCCGCGCTTTAAATAGATGACCCGCGTCACCAGGATTCCGGCGTTGCCGACGATCAGACGGCCGGGTTCGAAGATGAGCTTGCAGTTAAGGTTTTGCGTCGCGCGCTTGACGATCGCGGCATAGGCGTCCGGATCGGGCGGCGGCTCGTTGTCCTCGCGGTAGGGAATGCCCAAGCCGCCGCCGACGTCGATGTGCGAAATGGCATGACCGTCGGCGCGCAGTTGGCCGACGAAGTCCGCCAACAGCGCAAACGCATCGCCGAACGGATCGAGTTCGATAATCTGGCTGCCGATATGCATGTCGACGCCGATGACGCGCACCCCCTTGAGCTTGGCGGCGCGCGCATAGACTGCGCGCGCGCGGCTGATCGGAATGCCGAATTTGTTTTCCGCCTTGCCGGTCGCAATCTTGGCGTGGGTCTTCGGATCGACGTCGGGATTGACGCGAATCGATATGTCGGCGACCCGATCCTTGGCGGCGGCAATCGAAGCAAGCAGCTCGAGCTCGGGTTCGGACTCGACATTGATGCAGAGAATTTTCTCGTCGACCGCGAGCGCCAGCTCCCGTTCGG
The DNA here is from genome assembly GCA_036267435.1 of Xanthobacteraceae bacterium. Classification (GTDB taxonomy): domain Bacteria; phylum Pseudomonadota; class Alphaproteobacteria; order Rhizobiales; family Xanthobacteraceae; genus BOG-931. The sequence continues at coordinate 9,032 of DATAWA010000098.1, forward strand.
TCTTGCCGACGCCGGAGAACATGATCTTGTCGGCCGGCACGCCGGCCATGCGGGCGCGCAACAGCTCGCCTTCGGAGACGACGTCGGCGCCGGCCCCAAGCTTGGCCAGCGTTGCGATCACCGCCTGATTGGAATTCGCCTTCATGGCGTAACAGACAAGCGCGTCGACGTCGGCGAAGGCCCCGGCGAATACCTTGTAGTGCCGCTCGATGGTCGCGCTCGAATAGCAATAGAACGGCGTGCCGACGGCTTCCGCGATCGCATTCAGATCGACCGTCTCGGCGTGCAGCACGCCCCCGCGATAGGTGAAATGGTGCATGGGGGTTTTTAGAGCATGTTTTGCGTCATTGCGAGCCAACGAGCCCGCCAAAGACGCCGGCTATTGCAGCAGCGGGTCGAGGATGAAGGGCCGGTTCTGGCTGGCCGTCGCCACCGGATTGCCGTGGGCATCGAAGCCGTTTTTCGCCGCGGTATCCTGCGGCGAACCGGGCGCCGGCGTGCCGTCCGGCGAGCGCAGTTGCGAGGTTGCCGCGGGAGTCGCGGCTGCCGGTCCGGGCGGCAGCTCCAGCGGACCTTCACGGCCACAGCCAGCGAGCGCCAGAGCAACCCCCAGTGCTGCGCTCAATCCCACGACGCGGGCTGATCGAATGCGGCTCAAAAATCTGCTCCCCCGGCCGGCAACCAGACTATCACAGCGCATCCCGGCGGCGACATTGTGTCGGCCGCAGCATGCCGCAAACAGCTTGCCAAACACTTATGGCTTTGTTTTCAGGCGCTTGAGCCAGCGCTTGGCCTCGCGCCGGACATTGCTCGGCGCGGTGCCGCCGAAGACTTTGCGGCTTTTCACCGAATTGGCGGCCGACAGCACGCCGAACACCGCCTTGGTGATGCGCGGCTCGATGGTCTGCATCGCCGTCAGCGGAAGATTCTCCAAGCCGACGCCGGCTTCCGCCGCTTTGGCGACGATCCGGCCAGTGACGTGGTGGGACTCGCGGAACGGCAGTTTCAGTTCACGGGTCAGCCAGTCGGCAAGATCGGTGGCGGTCGAATAACCCGCACCCGCGGCTTCCCGCATCCGCGCGACATCCGGTTCAAGATCGCTCGCCATGCCGGTCATGGCCTTGAGCGACAAAGTGAGCGCGCCGACGGCGTCGATGGCGCCCTCTTTGTCTTCCTGCAGATCTTTCTGATAAGCGAGCGGCAGGCCCTTGATCACCGTCATCAGCCCGATCAGCGCACCGACGACGCGCCCGGTTTTGGCGCGCACCAGTTCCGCGGCATCGGGATTGCGCTTCTGCGGCATCATCGACGAGCCGGTGGTGAATTTGTCCGACAGTTTGATCAGGCCGGCGAGCGGCGACGACCAGATCACGATCTCTTCGGCAAAGCGCGACAGATGCACCGCCGCGATGGCGCAGGCCGACAGCGTCTCCAGCACGAAATCGCGGTCGGCGACGGCGTCGAGCGAATTCGCCATCGGCCGGGCAAAGCCGAGCGCCTTTGCCGTCATGGCGCGATCGATTGGAAACGACGTGCCGGCGAGGGCGCCTGAGCCGAGCGGGCTTTCATTGAGCCGTTTGCGTGCATCGGCAAAGCGGCCGCGGTCGCGCGCCGCCATCTCGACATAGGCGAGCAGATGATGGCCGAACGTCACAGGTTGCGCCGGCTGCAAATGAGTGAAACCCGGCATGACGGTGCCGGCATGCTCGAGCGCCCTTTCGGCGAGCGCGCGCTGATAAGCCGCAAGACTTGCGTCAATGTCGTCGACCGCATCGCGCAGCCAAAGCCTAAAATCGGTCGCCACCTGGTCGTTGCGCGAGCGCGCGGTGTGCAGCCGCCCGGCCGCCGGCCCGATCAGGTCGGCGAGCCTACTCTCGACATTCATATGGATGTCTTCGAGCGCCCGCTTGAACGCGAATTTGCCGGCCTCGATGTCTGACAGGATCGTGTCTAGACCGTGAGCGATCTTCTTCGCATCTTGCGCCGTGATGATGCCTTTTTTGGCGAGCATG
>DATAWA010000099.1:0-32191 GCA_036267435.1 Xanthobacteraceae bacterium
AGGCTCGCTTGACTATTTTGTATTGCTCGACGGACCGCCGCCGTCGTGGTGGCGCCGCCGTGTAAAATTTGTCCCATAGCGCTTCCCTCGAATCATGCGATAAGGATGCACCATCAAAGTCCGGGACCAAACACCTAGCTCTTGCTCGGCTTCGCCCGCCTTGTCGCACTGGCTGCGATCGGATCCTCGGGCCATGGATGTTTCGGATAGCGGCCGCGCATTTCGATCCGCACCGCGGCGTAAGAGCCGCGCCAGAAGCCGGGCAAGTCGCGCGTGGTCTGCACCGGGCGATGCGCCGGCGACAGAAGTTCGATAACCAGGGGGATTTTGCCGGCGGCAATCGCCGGATGGCGGCCTATGCCAAACAGTTCCTGTACGCGGATGGCGATCTTGGGGCCGCCTTCTGCGGCGTAATCGATCGGCACCCGCGTGCCGGTCGGCGCCTCGAAGTGAGTGGGGGCTTCGGCGTCGAGCCGCCGCGGCAGCGGCCACGGTAACAGCGCGCGCAAAGCGGTGTCCAACTCGTCCGCCGCGATTTGGTCAATGCCGGTCTTCGATGAAAGTATCGGAGCGAGCCATTCGCTCACGGTCTTGGCGAGCGCTGCGTCGGACAAATCCGGCCATTCCTCGCCCTCGCTCGCACGGAGAAACATCACCCGGTCGCGCCATTGCCGCAACGCCTGGGTCCATGGCAGCCGGCCGATTCCGGCTTTGGCGATGCCGTCGGCAAGCATGTTGGCGGTCTCTTCGTTCGGCACGATGGCCAGGGGCGCCTCAGCAAGCACGATGGCGCCGACCCGGCGGCTTTTGCGCCCGCGCAGGCTCATGCTGGCCGCATCAAAGGCAATCTCCTCGCGGGCAACGATGCGGTCGGCAAATTGCATCTCGATTTCGCCGGGCAATATCGGCGCGGCGGACAGGATACGGCCGCTCGCGGCGCTGCCTGTCAGTTCGGCCACGGCCAGGAACGATTCCCGCGCCAGCGGTGAAGCAGCATCGACGATGGCGCCGCGGCCGTTCGCCAATAGGAATGCGCCGGCCGCCCCGCCGCGGCTTTTGGCGATGCGCTCGGGATAGGCGAGGGCGACGAGCGCGCCGATGCTTAGCGCTTCTCGTCCCCTTTCAGGCGAGGGCACAGAAGCGATCTCGCCCCACCGTTCCGCCATGGCGCGGGCGTCGCGGCCGCGGCGCGAGCGATCGCGGCGGAACGCTGCAAGGCGCTCGCGCAGATCGGCGTCGTCGCCGCCAAGTCCACGCTCACTCACGAGTACGGCGATCTCGGCGGCAAGCTCGGCTTCGCCCGTGCGCGCCGCGTCGACCACCATCCGCGCCAGCCGCGGCGGCAGCGGTAATTGACGCAAGCGTCGGCCCTCGTCGGTAATGCGGCCGTCGCTATCGATGGCGCCGAGTTCGCCGAGCAGCGCCGTCGCTTGGCGGAGCGCGCCGCTCGGCGGCGGGTCGAGAAAAGCAAGCTTGTCCGGGCCGCTGCCCCACGCCGCGAGGTCGAGCGCGAAAGACGAAAGATCGGCGGCAAGGATTTCCGGCCGGGCAAACGGCTCGAGTGCCGCGGTCTGCGGCTCGTCCCACAGCCGGTAGCAAACGCCGGGTTCGGTGCGCCCGGCGCGGCCGCGGCGCTGATCCGCCGCCGCGCGCGACACCCGCACGGTTTCGAGCCGAGTCACGCCGACGTCGGGCTCGTAGCGCGGCACGCGCGCCAGCCCGCAGTCGACGACGATGCGCACGCCTTCGATGGTGATCGAGGTTTCCGCGATCGCGGTTGCGAGCACGATCTTGCGGCGTCCGGGCGGCGCCGGGGCGATGGCGCGATCCTGCTCCTCGCCGGCCAGCGCTCCGTAAAGCGTCACCACGTCGGTCGACGCCTCGACGCGGCCCTCCAGCGCCCTTTGGGCACGTCGAATCTCGGCCGCGCCGGGCAGGAACGCCAGAAGCGAGCCTTGGTCGGCGCGCATCGCGCGCGTGATGACATCGGCCATTTGCAGCTCGATCGGGCGGGGGTCGCGGCCGACATAGCGCGTCTCGACGGCAAAGGCGCGCCCTTCGCTTTCGATCGCCGGAGCGTCGCCGAGCAAGCCCGCGACGCGTGCGCCGTCGATGGTCGCCGACATGACGAGCAGCTTCAAATCCTCGCGCAAGCCCTGCTGCACGTCGCGGGCAAGCGCCAGTCCGAGATCGGCATCGAGCGAGCGTTCGTGAAATTCGTCGAACAAGACCGCGGCGACGCCATCGAGCATCGGATCGTCAAGAATGAGCCGGGTGAAAATGCCCTCGGTGACAATTTCGATGCGGGTCTTGCGCGACGTTTTCGAGCCGAAGCGCACGCGCAGGCCTATGGTTTCGCCGACGCGCTCGCCGAGCGTATGCGCCATGCGTTCGGCGGCGGCGCGCGCGGCCAGCCGGCGCGGCTCGAGCACCAGGATGCGGCGATCCTTCGCCCAATCCTCCTCGGCAAGGACCAGCGGAACCCGTGTGGTCTTGCCGGCGCCGGGCGGCGCGACCAGGACGGCCGCGTTATGCGTCCGCAGCGCCGCCGTCAGATCGGGCAGTGCGGTGTCGATCGGAAGGAATGAGTTCATGTTTGGCGCTGTTGCCGTCATTGCGAGGAGCGAAGCGACGAAGCAATCCAGTCTGGACGCGACGAAAAACTGGATTGCTCCGGCACTACGTGCCTCGCAATGACGAGGGTAAAACTCGCAAAGTCGGCTTCCGCAATGACGCCAAACTCCTATATTACTCGCCAACATGCCCGCAGCACAAAAAGCCCCGCCGAAGGCGGCCAAGCCGCAGCTTGCCGCGCAACCGTTGAAGAAAGGCGACCACGTCTTTCTAGTCGACGGCTCCGGCTACATTTTCCGCGCCTACCATGCGCTGCCGCCGATCAATCGCAAGTCGGACGGGTTGCAGCTCAACGCCGTGTTCGGCTTCTGCAACATGCTGTGGAAGCTTTTGCGCGACATGAAGCCGGAGGACAAGCCGACCCACCTCGCGGTGGTGTTCGACCTGTCCGAGCGCACGTTCCGCACCGAAATGTATCCGGAATACAAGGCGCACCGGCCGGACCCGCCCGACGATTTGCGGCCGCAATTTCCGCTGATCCGGCAGGCGGTGCACGCTTTCGATATTCCGTGCTTGGAGCAGAAGGGTTTTGAGGCCGACGACCTGATCGCCACTTATGCGCGGCAAGCCTGCGAGGCTGGCGCCACCGCCACCATCGTCTCCTCGGACAAGGATTTGATGCAGCTCGTCAACGACTGCGTCGTCCTGTTCGACACCATGAAGGACAAGAAGATCGGCCGCGCCGAGGTGATCGAGAAATTCGGCGTCCCGCCGGACAAGGTGATCGAGGTGCAGGCGCTGATCGGCGATTCGACCGACAACGTGCCGGGCGTGCCGGGCATCGGCGTGAAGACGGCAGCCCAGCTTATCGGCGAATACGGCGATCTCGAAACGCTGCTCAAGCGCGCGTCCGAAATCAAGCAAGAGAAGCGCCGTCAAACCTTGATCGAGAACGCGGACAAGGCGCGGCTGTCGAAAAAGCTCGTCACGCTGGACGATCAGGTGGCGCTCGACGTGCCGATCGGCGATCTCGCCGTGCATGAGCCCGACTACAAGCGCCTGATCGCGTTTTTGCGGGCGATGGAGTTTTCCTCGCTCACCCGGCGGGTCGCCGAGTTTGCGTCGATCGATCCGAGCGACATCGAGCCGGATGCGAAGCTTCTCGCCGGTGGCGCACTCGCCCTTCCCCTCGGAGGCGAGGCCGACGCCGAGCCGGGTGAGGGCGCAGGGACCGACCGGCAGTCCCCGCAAACTCGCAGTGCTTCGCCATCCGACCTCTCGCCCCCGAGGGGTGAAAACAAAGCGCTGACGCCGGCGATGCTCGCTGCGGCGCGGCTCGAAACCGCGCATCACCAGAAATTCGACCGCAGCAAATATGAAACTGTGCGCTCGCTTGATCGCCTTAGGGCCTGGGCCGAGCGCGCGCGCGATGTCGGCTATGTCGCTATCGACACCGAGACTTCGAGCCTCGATCCGATGCAGGCGGAGCTGTGCGGCTTTTCGCTCGCGGTGGCGCCGAACGAAGCCTGCTATGTGCCATTGTCGCATCGGCGCGGCGGCGAGGGCGGCAAAGACAGCTTGTTTCCCGGCGAGATCACGCCCGACCAGCTCGCCGAAGCCGACGCGCTCAAAGTCATGAAGCCGCTGTTGGAAGACCGCGGCGTGCTCAAGATCGGCCAGAACCTGAAATTCGACTGGCAGATATTCGCGCTGCGCGGCATCGAGATCGCGTCGTACGACGACACCATGCTGATGTCCTACGTCGTCGATGCCGGGCGCTCCGATCACGGCCTCGATCCGTTGGCGCGGCGCTACTTCGATCACGAAACAATCGATTTCAACGAGGTCACCAAGGTCGGCAAAAGCAAGCTAACCTTCGACAATATCGACATCGCTAAGGCGACAGAATATGCCGCCGAGGACGCCGATGCGGCGTTGCGGCTCTGGCTCGTGCTCAAGCCGCGGCTTGCCGCCGAGCATGTGGCGAGCGTCTACGAGACGCTGGAGCGGCCGCTGCTCCGCGTGCTTGCCGATATGGAGCGCCGCGGCATCTCGATCGACCGGCAAATTCTATCGCGGCTGTCCGGCGAGTTCGCGCAGGAATGCGGCGGCCTGCAGGCCGAGATCAACACGCTTGCCGGCGAGACCGTCAATGTCGGCTCGCCGAAGCAGATCGGCGATATCCTGTTCGGCAAGCTCGGGCTGCCGGGCGGCACCAAGACCAAGACCGGCCAGTGGGCGACCGGCGCGCGGCTCCTCGAAGAACTCGCCGAGCAGGGCCATCCGCTACCGCAGAAAATTCTCGACTGGCGCCAGGTGTCCAAGCTGAAATCGACCTATACCGACGCGCTGCCGGGCTTCGTCAATCCGACGACGCATCGCGTCCATACCAGTTACGCGCTCGCCGCGACCACGACCGGACGGTTGTCGTCGTCGGAGCCCAATCTGCAGAACATTCCGATCCGCACCGAGGACGGCCGCAAGATCCGCCGCGCCTTCATCGCCGACGCCGGCCACAAGCTCGTCTCCGCCGACTATTCTCAGATCGAGCTGCGGCTGCTCGCCGAAATCGCCGGCATCGAGCAATTGCGCAAGGCGTTCCGCGAGGGGCTCGACATTCACGCCATGACGGCATCGGAAATGTTCGGCGTGCCGGTGAAAGACATGCCCGCCGAGGTGCGCCGCCGCGCCAAAGCGATCAACTTCGGCATCATCTACGGCATCTCGGCCTTCGGGCTCGCCAACCAGCTCGGCATCGAGCGCGAGGAGGCGGGCGCCTATATCAGGAAATATTTCGAGCGCTTTCCCGGCATTCGCGATTTCATCGAGGATTCCAAGAAAGAGGCGAAGAAGAACGGCTATGTGACGACGCTGTTCGGCCGCAAATGCCATTATCCCGATATCGGTGCCTCGAATGCCTCGATCCGCGCCTTCAACGAGCGCGCCGCGGTCAATGCGCGGCTGCAAGGCACCGCCGCCGACATCATCCGCCGCGCCATGATCCGTATGGATGCGACGCTTGAGAAGAAAAAGCTCGGGGCACGGATGCTGTTGCAGGTGCATGACGAACTCGTGTTTGAAGTGCCCAATGACGAAGTCGAGAAGACGCTGCCGGTCGTTACCGCTGTGATGGTCGAAGCGCCGATGCCGGCAGTGTCGCTGACGGTGCCGCTGCATGTCGAAGCCAAGGCGGCGGACAACTGGGACGCGGCGCACTAAGCGTCATTGCGAGCGAAAGCGAAGCAATCCAGTCGTTCCAGGCAAAGTCTGGATTGCTTCGTCGCTATCGGTCCTCGCAATGACGGATGGGTGAAGACAATGAAAACGCTTCTCACCATCGTCGGCGTTATCCTGCTGCTCGCCGGCCTGGTCTGGATGGGGCAGGGCTCGGGCTATTTTCCGTATCCGGCCGAAAGCTTCATGATCAGCGAAGTGCAATGGGTCTATTACGGCGGCATCACCGCCGTCATCGGCCTTGTTCTGATCGTTTTGGCGCGGCGCTAGCCGAGACGCGCGCAATCATTCCGGGGACGAGCGCAGGTCAAGAGCGGTCGCCGCTACTCGGCCGCTTCGATCTGGATGCCGGCCTGCTCGCAGCTATTGGCGATGTCGCAGACGGTGGCGCGCTGCATGTCGCGCTTCCAGCGCAGATCGTCGAAGTCGGTGCCGCGGTGCATGGTGCAGCGGTTGTCCCAGATGACGAGGTCGTGGACGCGCCAGCGGTGCGTATAAATAAATTGCCGCTGCGTGGCGTGCGCGACCAGTTCTTCGATCAACGCGCGGCCTTCCTGTTCCGGCATGCCGAGAATGCGGCCGGCATGCGAGGCGAGATAAAGCGACTTGCGGCCGGAGTCGGGGAGCGTGCGAACCAGCACCTGCGGCACCGGCGGCATGCCGGCCTTCTCTTCGGCGCTGAAATCGGTGAAGCCGAGCTTGGCGCGCGAATTGAAGATCGAGTGCTCGGCGACCAGGCCGTCGAGGCGGCGCTTGGTCGCTTCGGGGAGCGCGTCGTAGGCCGCCCGCTCGTCGGCGAATTCGGTGTGCCCGCCGATCGGCGGGATGGTCTGCGCGTAGAGCAGCGACGCCAGCGCCGGCAGGCGCTTGAACGAGGAGTCGGTGTGCCACAGCCGGTTGCCGAGCTGGAACATGCGCTGCCGTGAATCCTTGCCCCAGACTTCGTTGTTGGGATCGAGATTGGAGACGTCGGCGAACTCCTTGCGCACGCGCAATTGCGCGTCCTTGCGATGCAGCGCAATCGTGGTTTCCAGCGGTCCGAAATTGCGCGCGAAGTCGAGATGCTGGTCTTGCGAAAGCTGCTGATCGGGGAAGATCAAGACGGCATAGCTGGCAAAAGCCTGCTTGATATCCGCGACATCGGACGGTGTCAGCGGCGCGGATAAATCGACGTCGCCTATTTCGGCGGCGAAGCCCGGCGTCGCCGGACAGACGGTAATGGGCATGACCGTCGCCTCCCAAGGAAATTTATTAGTTTCGTCGCGATTGAATCACAACCGCGTAACACATGCAATCGAGCCGCTTTCAGTTCAGCCGCAGCTCGGTGATGTGCTTGGGATCGGCTTTCAGTTCGCCGCTTTCGACCCGCATGACCAGATCGGTCAGCACGGCGTTGGCGCGGCAGGCGATACCGGCCTTCGCGCCTTCGCGCACGATGAGGCCGTTGAGAAATTCGATCTCCGTGCGCCGGCCCTTAGCCATGTCCTGACCCATCGATGGGCGCTGGCCCGCTGCGGTGCGGCCGGAATCCTTCAAGCGCTGCTCGTCGCAGGCGCGCATCGCCGCCTCGTCGCCTTCGCCGGCGCGGGCGATCGTTTCCGGCGGCAGATGCAAAATGTCCTCGAGCTGGAAACCGAGCGCCTGGCCGACGCGGATCGCTTCCGAGCCGAGCCGGGTCGAGAAGCGGCGGATTGGGTCGTTTTTCAGCATGTCGCCGCCACCGAGGCCGGTACAGGCCGACAGCCCGTTCTGCATGGCATTGGCGACGAGTTTCGACCATCGCTCGCCCCACAGATTATCGGTCACTTTGGCGCTGTCGGAATAGCCGACCAGACGGCAGACTTCCTGCGCACGCGGCGTGATGCGGCCATGCACTTCGCCGGCGCGAAACACGGTGTGCGCGGCGCCGTGCTTGGCGGCGCCGCGATGGATGTGGCCGGGTTCCGGCAGATTGACGGTGATGCTCGAAGCGATGCAGCCCAGCGTCTTGCCCCAGCCGACGACGCCGGCGACGGTTTCTTCGTTCATGCAATTCTGCAGCGAGACGACGAAGCCGTCCGGCGCTAGGTATTGCCGGATCAGCATCGTCGCCCAGGCGGTGTCGTAAGACTTCATGCAAACGAAGGCGACGTCGACCGGCTTTTCCTTGGCCAAAGACTGCGCGTCGGTGACGTGCAGCGCGCGCACCGGCACGGTGAATTCCGGCTCGGTCATGGCGTGGGTAACGCGGAGCCCATGCTGGCGCATATGCTCGACATGAGCGGGCCACGGATCGATGAAGGTCACGTCCTCGCCGGCCTGCACCATATGGGCGCCGGTATAGCCGCCGACCGCGCCGGCGCCGACAAAGGCGATTTTTGGTTTCATGGTTTTCCTCCCGGCAGGCCGGCGCAGCGTTACACTGCGCCGGCCTGCCGAATCGATCGTCTACCGCGTGCGCTGCGCCGCTTCGGTTACGGTCTGGTAGGCGCTGGCGACCGCCGGCTTCGTCTTGACCACATCGGCGACGGCGCCGGCAAACAGCTTCATCAACTCCGCCTGCTCGTCGCCCGGCAGGCTGATCAATTCGCCGCCGTTGTCGGTCCAGCCCTTGCGCGCTTTGGCGACGATCTCGGCCGCGGTGGGGATGATCGCGGCCTGCTCGGCGGCCGCGTCCTTGTCGATGATGGTCTGCAGATCGGCCGGCAACGAATCGTACCAGGTCTTGCTGACTTCGACGATCACGTAGACGGCGGGTTGTCCGGTCTCGGTCACGTATTTCGCCGCGTCGTTAAAGTGCATTGGCGTCCAAACCACGATGCCGCCGACGGCGCCGTCGATGGCGCCCTGCTGCATCGCCGGCACCACGTCGCCAAGCGTCATCGCCACCGGAGTGGCGCCGAGCCGCGCAATCGGTTGCTCCTGGAACGGCGACGCGAGCACGCGGATTTTCTTGCCCTTGAAGTCGGCGAGGTGACGAATCGCTGCTTTGGCAATCACCGAGGATGGCGCGTTCATGAACAGCGCCACGCCGTGCAGCCCCTTGTTGGCGCCGAGTCCCAGCATCAATTTCAGCAATGCGGGGTCGGCGGCGAGGCGCTGGCCGTGCGCCAGGGAATCGACCAAGCCCGGCGCCGCCATCAATTCAAAGCGCTCGTCGACGCCGACAAAGAATTCCGGCGGGATCAGCGCGCATTGGATGGCGCCGAACTGCGTCCCTTCGATCTGCCGCGGGATCGAGCCCAACTGGCTCGCCGGAAAGATTTGCGGTTTGATGCGGCCGCCGGAGTCCTTCTCCAGCGCGGCGGCATAAGCCTTGGCAAAGAAGTAGCTCGGGTCGTTGAGCGTCGGCATTGTCATTTTCATGGTATAGGTCTTGTCTTGTGCGCATGCCGCGTTGACCGTCAGCATGGACGACAAGGCCATTGCAGCCGCCGTGGCGGCGCACCGCAAAGCGAGTTTCGGCGGTGTAATTTTCATTCTATCCCCCCATTTTTCGATTGATTATGATTGCCAGTTTAGCCGACCGCGCAACGCGCGGTAAGGCGGCGGTAACGTCGCAGGGAATTAAGCCTCCGGCACAACCGCAATGGCCTCGATCTCGAACAGCGCGCCGTCATGCGCGAGCTTGGAAATCTGAACCGCGGTCGACGCCGGCGGCGCCTTGGTGTTCACATAGCGATTGCGCACGTCGAGGTAGGTGGCGATGTCGGCTATGTCGGTGAAATAAGCCGTGACTTTCACCACATGGGCGAAATCCGCGCCGGCAGCGGCCAGCGCCAGTTTCAGATTTTCAAAGGCCTGCACGGCCTGGGCGCGGAAGTCGCCGGGCGGCCCGGCGAGGCTGCCTGCCAAGGTCCGGCCAAGCTGGCCGGCGATATAGATGGTGCGGCTCGGGCTTCGCGTCTCGACGACGTGCGAATAGCCGCGCGTGCCGTGCATGGTCGGCGGATTTTGAAAGCGGTGAACGGCCATCTTGGATGCTCCCGGCTGCGATTGGCTCAACGCCGATAATGCAATGACGCGGGCGCCGTGGCAAAGTATCGCCGATGTCGGTCCGCCTTATCGCCCTGGTGACCGCAGCAACGGTGCTGCCGGGCTCCGCTCAGGCGGCCACGCTCGACGGCGCGGCGCTGCCGTGGCCCTGGGTGCTGCCGTTTGCCGGTATTTTGCTCACCATCGCCCTTGGACCGCTGGCGTTTCCCCGCTTTTGGCATCGGCACTACGGCAAGCTCGCTTTCGTCTGGGCGGCATTGACGCTTGGCCCCATGGCGGCGCTGTTTGGCAAGGGCGTCGCGGCGGCGGCGGTGTCGCACGCAATTCTCGGCGATTACGCGGGCTTCGTCGCGCTGTTGATTGCGCTTTACGTCGTTGCCGGCGGCATCTCGCTTGCCGGCACGCTATCCGGCACGCCGCTGGTCAATGCGCTGATGCTGACGTTCGGGACCCTGATCGCCAGCGTGATCGGCACCACCGGTGCCGCCATGATCCTGATCCGGCCACTCCTTCGCGCCAACGCGGCGCGGCTCTACAATGCCCATGTCGTGATCTTTTTCATCTTCCTGGTCGGCAATATCGGCGGCGCGCTGTCGCCGCTCGGCGATCCGCCGCTGTTCATCGGCTTTCTCAATGGCATCGACTTTTTCTGGCCGGCGCAACATCTGTGGCGGCCCACGCTGTTCGCGGCCGTTTGCGTGCTCGCGGTATTCGTCGTCGTCGATGTCTGGCTGTTTTTTCGAGATCGGCGCGCCGCGATCGTAGGCGAGCCGGTCGAGCGGGTGCCGCTGCGGCTGCACGGCGCCGTCAATCTTCTCTTGCTGGCGCTGATCATCGCCGCTGTCGTGGATTCGGCGCTGTGGCGGCCCAGCATTCATTTCATGGTTTATGGCACCGCTCTGGAGCTGCAGGATCTCGTGCGCGATGGTGTCCTGATCCTGGCCGCACTGGCCTCGCTGTGGCTGACGCCGAGCAAGCAGCGCGCCGCCGACGATTTCTCGTTCGCGCCAATCCTCGAAGTCGCGCTGTTGTTCGCCGGCATCTTCGTTTGCGCCGTCCCAGTCCAGGCCATGCTCGATGCCGGCCACGACGGTGCTTTCGCCTGGCTGTTGACCGCGGTGACTCGTCATGACGGAAGCCCACATCCGGCTGCTTACTTCTGGCTCACCGGCATTCTCTCCGGCATCCTCGATAATGCGCCGACCTATCTCGTCTTCTTCAAGCTCGCCGGCGGCGATGCGTCCCAGCTCATGAGCGTGCTGGCGCCGGCGCTGGCCGCCATGTCGATGGGCGCCGTCTACATGGGTGCGCTCACTTATGTCGGCAACGCGCCGAATTTCATGATCTACGCCATCGCCAGCCAAAGCGGCGTCAAGATGCCAAGCTTTTTCGGCTATCTGATCTGGTCGATCGGGGTGCTGGTGCCGGTGTTCGTGGTGCTGACCTATCTCTTCGTCGCGCCATCCTGACCGGCGCCGCCGTTCCGCCGATTATGGTTGCCTTTGCCGCCGGCCACGGTTACGCGAAGGCATCCCGCGAGGCGGCGACGTGAGCGAGCATTTTACCCCGCACATCATTTTCGGCGCCAATCCGATCTGGTTCGCCACGGTGCTGCTGTGCGTGACCTATGCGGTGATCATCTGGGATCGGGTCAATCGCGCCATCATCGCGCTGGTCGCCGCCGGCATCGCCGTCTTGTCCGGCGCACTCGATCAGGCCGAAGCGCTCAGGGGCATCGATTGGAACACCATCGGCACGCTGGCCGGGCTGATGATCATCACCTCGATCGCACAGCGCTCGGGCGTGTTTCAATACGCCGCAATCCGTGTGGCCCAGATCGCTCGCGCGCATCCCGCCATCTTGCTGCTGCTGGTTCAGGCCGTGACTTTCGGTTTGTCGGCGATCCTTAATAATGTCAGTACCGTGCTGCTGATGGCGCCGGTGACGCTCGCCGTCACCCGCGAATTGCAGATCGCGCCGTTTCCCTTCTTGTTCGCCGAAGTGCTGGCCTCCAATATCGGCGGCACCGCGACGCTGATCGGCGATCCGCCCAATCTCATGATCGGATCGCAGGCCGGCCTGAGCTTCAACGACTTTATCATTCATCTGGCGCCGGTCGTCGTCGTGATTCAACTCGTCCAGTTCGTGATGGCGCATTGGATGTGGGGCCGGGCGACGCACGCCACGGCCGAGAACCGGCTGCGCGTGATGACCATGGATGCACGGGCCGCCATCGTCGATCTGCCGCTCCTGCTGCAATCTATCGCCGTATTGTCCGTCGTCATCGTCGCGCTGATCTTCGAGGATCGGCTTCACCTTCAGCCGGCGACAATAGCAATGGGCGGAGCGGCCATTCTCATGCTGCTCGACAACTGGGAGCACCATAGCCAAAAGCAGACTGACAAGGTCACGCAAACATTCACCGAAGTGGAATGGATCACGATTTTTTTCTTCGTCGGGCTATTCATTGTCGTTCATGCCGTGGAAGTTAGCGGGCTTCTGCAATTGCTCGCCGCCAAGCTCGTCGCCGTGACCGGCGACAATATCGCCTTGGGCGGCACGATCATTCTGTGGCTCTCGGCATTTCTTGCCGCGGTCATCGACAATATTCCTTTCGTCGCCGTGATGATCCCGGTGATCAAAAGCATGGCGCCGGCTTATGGCGGGGCGGAGCATGTCATGCCGCTGTGGTGGTGCTTGTCGCTCGGCGCCTGTCTCGGCGGCAATGGCACCCTGATCGGAGCAACGGCAAACCTCACCGTCGCAGGCGTCGCCGAACGCAACGGCATCGGCTTTGGTTTCGTCAAATTTACGCTTTACGCCCTGCCGATGATGATCGTCTCGATCCTGATCTGCCAGGCCTATGTGTGGCTGCGGTATTTCTGAAACGGCCATTCACTAATTCTTTGCCATTATCGGAAAATCGGCGGCTGTCCCGGCGTTTCGCCATTGGATGGTGACCGTTCTCCATCATGCTTGCGTCGGCAAGAGGCGGGGAACCGTCCCGCCCACGACCTCGTTGTTGTCTTGAATTGGGATTTGGAGAGGTTCGCCGTGCGGCGTTGGCCGTCGAGCAAGCAATCGCTGTGGCGCGCCTTGATCGCGAGCGGTGCGCTCGTTGGGCTTTTCGGCATCACCGCGCCTGCGCATGCCGGTTTTTTCGATTTTCTCTTCGGTAATTCCCAGGACCAGCCGCCGCCGCAGTCCTATGCCGAACCGCCGCCGCCGGCGCTCGGCCGCGTGGCGCCGGCGCCATTGGGTTCCGAAAGTGTGCGCCAAGGCGGCGGCAGCACCGGGCGCGCCGTCGCCTTTTGTGTGCGGCTCTGCGACGGGGAAAGCTTCCCACTCGAGCACATGACCAATGCCACGCCGGTCGAGACCTGCCGAGCGATGTGTCCGGCGAGCAAGACCAAAATTTTCTACGGCAGCGAGATCGGTAGTGCCGTCGCCAAGGACGGCGAGCGTTACGCCGCGCTCGACACCGCCTTCAGCTATCGCCAGCAGATCGCTCCGAATTGCACCTGCAACGGCAGAAACGCCTTCGGCCTGGCGCCATTCGACTTGTCGAGCGACCCGACGCTGCGTCCCGGCGACATCGTGTCGACCAAGCAAGGCTTCATGGCGTTTACCGGCAAAAGCGGCGCCGCCGAAGCGTTCACCCCGGTCGATCCGGCGAGCATCGTGGACGAATTGAATTCGGTGACCGTGCACGTTGCCGCCAAGGCTCCCGAGAAGGGGCATGACCGTGAGGCGCGGGCCGACGAGGATGCGAATCTTGTCGCCAGCCGGCAGCCGTCCGACGCCGGCACTCTCGGCGCCGCCATGCGCGGCCAGATCGCGCGATAAACCGCGACAAATCTAATCCCGCTTTTCCGAGCTTACTGCCATTCGTCCGACGTGCCGGCGGTTCGAGCAAATCACAGAGATGCTCTGTGTGAAGACTATGAAGGCCTGATGCAGCACGACCGGATTCCTGTTCAGTGTGGTCAAGCAGCAACACTCGGGGGCGAGTCGCCGTGGTACGCTAACCTACCGCACTGTTACCGAGATTTGCGAGAACCGCGACGATGAACGCCACGAAAGTCCGCTTTCTTTGCAGCGTGGCGTTACCGGTCTTTATCGCGGCTCCTGCCATGGCGGCCGATTTACCTGTGAAGGCGCCGCCAATGGCGGCGTCCTCCCCGGCTTCTACAGCCCAGAACTGGTCGGGCTTCTACGTCGGCGCCAACGCTGGCGCGGACTGGGCGTATTCAGGCGACCCCTCAACCTCGGCCTCGTGCGCGGGGGCGCCAGGATTCGTCAATGGGAGCTACTTCGCTTGCGCCGACATACCCGGGGTTAATGCGATCGGCACCGGGTCGATGTCGGGCAGCGGATTCACCGGCGGGATGCAGGCCGGCTACAATTGGCAATTCAATTCGACGGTTGTCGGTGTTGAAGCCGATTTCGGCGCTTTCGGCGCGAGGGCTTCGCGGACAGCCACCGGCACCTACGTCACACTTCCAAATCAGTTCACGATTTCATCGTCGATCGACGCGAATTGGCTGTTCACGGCGCGCGGCCGTCTGGGCTGGGCTTTCGATTCGAACATTCTCGGTTACGTCACGGGGGGCTTGACGGTAACACATCTGAGTGCCGCAAATTCTTTTTCAGATAACATCCCTGCAGGAGTTGGCCACGGCGGCGGCAACGGCAGTGGGGCGTGGAGCGCGTCGGCGACCAAAGCCGGTTGGACCGTCGGTGCCGGGGCCGAATATGCATTGAATCAAAACTGGTCGGTGCGCGCGGAATATCTTTACGTCCACTTTGATGCCATCACGGCATCTGGCCTGGTCGCCGATTCGACGGGTGCCTACGGCAGCGCAATCAGCACGTCGACAGATCTGTCCGCTCACATCGCGCGTGCCGGCGTCAATTATAAGTTCTGAGCGCCGTCAATCGCTGCCGCTTGACACGGTTGCGACGGCAGCCATCCTAAAAGCCTGCGGACGTGAGCCTGCAGTAAGAAGCGGTCGCCATGAACCACTGGTTCGACCATATCCTTTACAACACGCTGAGCCAGCCGGAGGCTCCTGCGATCGTGCTGGAGGATCGGGTCGTCACCTATCGTATGCTCGGAATTGCAATTGAAAACTTCGCGCGGCGGATTGTGCCCCTTGAGATCCCAAAGGGAGGACTGGTTGCCGTCTGCATTGCGAACCCGATCCGGCACTTCACGCTTTGCCTTGCACTGTACCGGATCGGAATTTGCTCGATGTCGCTGGAGCACGGCCTGCCGGGCATTGCCAGTCTGACCTTTGCGGCCATCCTCGGCGACTCCGCGGCAAGGCCGCGGGTCGATCCCGGCAGCCGGTTTATCGAAGTCCCCGACGATTGGTTCGGACTGGAGGCCGCGCCGGGCGATACCCTGCCTGCCGGCTTTTCCGATCCCAGGGAGATTTGCCACTACGCTTTGACATCCGGCTCGACCGGGGCGCGTAAAAGCTTCGGCTGCTCGATCGAATATGTCGGCCGCCACGTGCCGCGAGCCATCATATACAACTGCACGCATGTTCTTTGCATGCTGGGTTTGTCGTCGGCCTGGGGGTTTTTGATCGCATGCGCCACGTTGGCGACCGGAAAGACCCTGTGTTTTGCGACAACGCCGTTCCAGGCGGTTCGCATGATCGAGCTGTTCTCGATCGATTACTTCATGTCGTCGCTTGATCAGCTTGTCGCCATAACGCGCGTTGCCCGAAAGCATTCCGCGCAGCTCAAAAGCCTGCGTACCGTCGTCGCGGGCGGCAGCGTTCCGTCTCAGGCGCTGCTCGAAACCGCGGCAGCCCATGTCTGCAAGGATATCATCTGCCGTTACGGGACCACGGAACTCGGCCTGGTGGCCGATGCTTCGGCAAGCGAAGTCCTGGCTAATCCCGGTCTTATCGGTCGCGTGATGCCGGATATCGAGCTTGCGGTATTTGATCCGGGCGGCAACATGCTGTCGTCCGGGCAGGTCGGCATCGTTAAGGGCCGGATCAAGAGCTGGATCGGAATTTTGCCGGCTGAACGCGAGAGCGAGCATCCTTGGATCGATGTCGGCGATGTCGGATGGGTCACGAAAGACAATCAATATTATGTCGTTGGCCGGACGGCTGACATCGCGACTGCCAGCATTGACGACGCAACGGCGCAAAGCGTCTCGCCGATTTACGAGATCGAGCATTTGGTGAAGCTGGAGTGGGACGCCGCCGATGCCGCGGCGGTGCTGGCCGGCAACGACGCCCGGCACCCGGAAATCTGGGTCGCCACCGTGGACTGCAAAGATGCGGACGCCGCTCAACTTGAAGCCATTCTTCGGCACAGAGGCATTGACGGCACGGTGCGGTTTTTTTCGTTGCCCTCAATTCCACGCGGCGCCAACGGCAAGATTCAGCATGCCCAATTGAAGTCTCTCCTGCTGAATATCAGCTCCACATCCGGCGCCCCGGTCTAAGCCGGAGCGCACCATTGAGCGCGGGCCCCCCGGTCAACCAAGGCTTTTGAGCATCGAATATGACGGTGCAAAGAACGTTGTCCCCGTCATCGGCGTCGAGAAGTCCAATATTCTATCGTAGCGGCCTGCGGCGGCGCCGTTGAACATGTTGGCCAGCATTTTTTCGATGACCCATAGATTTCTTGTATAGCCGATAAAATACGTCCCAAACTCGCCGCGGCCGGGGCTTCCGAAAGGCATGTTGTCACGAAGTATGTCGTGTTCAACGCCATCGCCGTCAACAATAGTCGTTAGTGTCTTGTGGGATTCCCGTCCGGTATCATCCAGTTCGACATTATCGGCTTTGGTTCGCCCGATGATGTTCTCCTGCGTCGCCGTTTCCAGAGAGCGCCACTTGTCCAGTTTGTGAAGGTACTTCTGCACTACGACGTAGCTGCCGCCCTCAAATGGCGGGTCTTCCGATTGGACGAGAGCCGATTGGGCCAAATCAACCCCGGTGGGATTCTCGGTGCCATCGACGAAGCCGAGAAGGTCTCTGGAATCAAAGTATCGAAAGCCCTGAACCTCGTCGGCGACCGTCACGGCGTCGTCCAAGGCGTCGAGAATGAGCCGCTCGAGTTCAAAACACATGTCGGCGCGATTTGCCCGTATGTGGAACAACAAATCTCCCGGTGTAGCCACGGCGGTGTGCACCGGTCCCCGGATTTCGACGAAGGGCCGGAGTTGCGCGGGACGGCGCGACTGTCCGAATCGATCCCAGGCCGCACTGCCAATCGCCACGTTGCAAGAAAGGCGACCTTGCAAATCCCGAAACCCGACCGTCCGTACCAGTCCGCCGATATCGGCAATCACGCCGCGCACCTTCCGGACGGCGTCCGGTGTAGTGCCGACAGACAAAACCAGAAATATCGCGGCGCGCGAAAGAGGCGCGATGATGCTTTGCGGCTCAATCGGAACGCGGTCAGAGGAATCGACCATCGGAAATACGTCTCCACAATACTAGACCAGCTGTTTCACCACATCTTCGGCGAGCGACAGCGACGAGGTCAGGCCCGGCGATTCGATGCCGAACAGATTGACGAGCCGCGGCAGGCCGTGATCGGCGGGCGTAGCGATCATGAAATCGGCCTGGCCCTCGCCGGGGCCGCGCAGTTTCGGCCTGATGCCGGCATAGTCCGGCACCAAGGAGCCAGCCGGCAAACCCGGCCAATAAGTGCGGATACGGGCATAAAAACTGTCGGCGCGGCGGGGGTCGACGGCATAGTTCTCTTCCGCGATCCACTCGACGTCGGGGCCGAACCGCATGCGCCCGGCGAGGTCGAGCGTGACGTGCACGCCAAGGCCGCCGTCGATCGGCGTCGGATAAATCAGCCGCGAAAATACCGGCCGGCCGGCGAAGCCGAAATAATTGCCCTTGCCGAGCACGAGCCGCGGCACCTTTTCGGCCGGATAGCCGTCGATGCGCCGTGCCAGATCCTGCGCGCCGAGGCCGGCCGCGTTGACTACTGCATCGAATTGCGCCGTGCCGGCGTCGCGGCCGCCGAATTGCACGTGCCATTGCCCCGACGTTAAGCTCATCCGCTCGACCGGCGTTGCGAACGCAATCATGCCGCCACAGTCTTCGAGCTCACCCCACAACGCGCGCATGTAACCGTGGCTGTCGACGATGCCGGTTTGCGGCGATAGCAGCGCGCCGATGCAATAAAGCTCGGCTTCCATGGCGCGCGCGGTGTTGCCGCCGATCATCTCGGTGTCTTCGACGCCGTTGGCGATCGCCTGCGCCGCTATCGATTCCACCTTGGCAAGCTCGGCCTCATTGGTGGCGACGACGAGCTTGCCGCATTTGCGGTGGGCGACGCCATGCGAGGCGCAGAAGTCGTAGAGCATGCGGCGGCCGCGCACGCAGTGGATCGCGCGCAGGGTGCCGGTCGGATAATATAGGCCGCCATGGATCACCTCGCTGTTGCGCGACGACACCCCGTTGGCGATGCCGCCGGTCGCCTCGGCCACGGTCACATCGTGGCCGGCGAGTGCAGCCGTACGCGCGATTGCCAGACCCACCACGCCGGCGCCGATCACCAGAACCTGCATTGCGCTGCCGCCCTTCGTCATTCCGGATTGCCGCGGATGCGGCAAGTCCGGAATCCATAACCACAATCGCTGGGGATATGGATTCCGGGCTCCTCGCTTCGCTCGGCCCCGGAATGACTATATAAGAAGCGCCGAAAAATGGAGAGCCGAGGGGAGGACCATGGCGGAAAATATCGTCCGGGTTTGCGCGCAAGCCGACATCGCACCGGAGACGGTCAAGGCGTTCGAGGTCGGCGACAACCGGCTCGCGGTTTATAATATCGGCGGCGTCTTCTACGCCACCGACGACGAATGCACGCATGCCTCGGCGAGCCTTGCCGACGGCATGCTGGAAGGCGACGTCATCGAGTGCTGCGTGCATTTCGGCGCTTTCGACGTCAAGACCGGCGCGGTGAAGGCGCCGCCCTGCCAGGTCGCGCTGCGCACTTATAAAGTGCTGCTGCAAGCCGACGATATCTATGTCGACCTCGACCGCAACGCCGCCGGCGAGCCGGCGTGATGCCGAGCGGGGAATCAATAACCGCGCCTTATTCGTGAAGTAGCGTTTGCCAGTTTGAAGGCACCGCTCCGTCCGGTCCGGGCGCCGGTTGATCCGGTGGATGTGCGTGAGGCGCGGCAAGCTTCGGGCCGGTGAGGAATTCTTCAGTGCGATAGTCGTAAAACCAGTGCTCGCCCGGCTCGAAGCTCGTGATGATCGGGTGGCCCGTAGCGGCGGCATGTTTCGAGGCATGCTGGCTTGGCGAGCTATCGCAGCAGCCGATGTGACCGCATTGCGCGCATCGGCGAAGGTGAAACCACCATCCGCCCGAAGCCGAGCATTCGACGCATCCTATTCCGCTTGGCTTGGCCGCCGGGTTGATGCCGTCCTTCTCGGATTTCATAGGTCCCTCTCTGACTTCTGGTTGCTTCGGTTGCGCCTACCAATCATTGCAACGGCTCAAGCTTGTCCATCATGGTCGGAATAAACTCCGACACCGTGGGGTGAATGTGCATCGCGCGTTGAATCACCGTGTAGGGCGCCTTGGCGTACATGATATCGAGGACGCAATGGACGACCTCGTCACTCTCGAGTCCCAGGAAGGAAGCCCCCAATATTTGTTTGTTATCCCGATCCACAAGGATTTTCATAAAGCCCTTGGTCTCACCTCTCTCATAGGCGCGCATGACGTCCTTCATCGCCATGGTCGAGATCAGCGCAGGCTTGCCCGCTTTGCGGACTTCCGCTTCCGTCATGCCGGCGCGGCCAAGGGGCGGATCGGTGTACAGCGCATAGGCGGTAATGCGGTCGCTCACTCGTCTGTGGTCGTTATCGAGAAGATTCGCCGCCACGATCTCGAAATCGTTCCACGACGTGTGCGTGAACGCGCCTCTACCGTTGCAGTCGCCCATCGCCCAGATACCGGGAATATTGGTGTGCAGCTGGTCGTCCACCTGGATATACCCTCGCGCGTCCGTCGCGATGCCTGCCTTATCGAGGCCGAGGTCGTCGGTGTTCGGTCGCCGACCGGTCGCAACCAGCATATGACTGCCGGCAATCTGCGAGATCGTCCCGGCCGATTCGACTTTCACCGCGATGCCGTTTCCATGTTTTTCCACGCCGAGCGCCTGACTGCCGACGCGCACGTCGATGTCTTCGCCCGTGAGAAAATCGGCAACGGATTGTGAGACGTCCTGGTCCTCCCGCGAGATCAAGCGCGGTCCGCTTTCGATTACGGTCACCTTGCTTCCGAAACGACGATAGACCTGAGCAAATTCAAGGCCGATGTAACTGCCGCCGAGGATGACGAGATGTGCGGGGAGGAAATCCACGTCCATCATCGAGCTGTTGGTCAGGTACGGAACCCGGTCGAGGCCGGGTATCGGCGGAATCGCGGCCCGCGCGCCTACATTGATGAAGATTTGATCGCCCGCGAGCTCGGTCTCGTTCACTGCCACTTTCTTCTCCGCAACAAAGCGGCCATGGCCCTCATAAACCGTGCATCCTTGCAAGGTCTTCAGCGATCGCTCGACGCCGTCGCGATAAACCGCCACAACGGCATCCTTTCGCGCCTTGACCGCTTTCATGTCGACACTGATCGAGCCGTCGATCCTGACGCCGTAATCGCCGGCGCGGCGTGCGGCATGCGCAACGTAGGCGCTCGCGGCGAGCGTCTTGGTCGGAGTGCATCCTGTGTTCACGCAGGTGCCGCCGAACAGCCGGCGTTCGACGATCGCAACCTTCCGCCCTGCGGCCGCCAATCGCCGCGCCAAGGCTGGGCCGGACTGTCCAGCGCCGATAATGATCGCATCGTAGCTCGGCATGATGGACCTCCGAAGTCTTGGCGATTATCCGGATCAAAGCGCAGTTCGGCGGCGCCGAGCGGATCGTCCTCCTCGACATGACGCTGCGACTTGCTCTTTGCGCTCGGGGCCGCGCCGACCGAGGAGGGCCCGCGCTCAGCGACCTCGCGGTGCCGGAGCGCACACGGTAGGCACAGTTTAGCCGTAAGTGATGCCGGGGTTGCTTTGCCCGACTTCTATAATGTACCCGTCGGGATCGCGAATGTAGCAGCGCGTCTCGCCGTATTTGGGCTTCGGCTCGGTGATAAACTCGGCTCCGCGGCTTTTCCATAATTTGTAGCACGCCTGTATGTCGGCGACGCGGATGTTCATGAAGCTGCTGACTTGATCGGGATCGGGGGGGGCGCGGAGCGTCGTGTTCGGCTTGTCCGGCGTTGGGCCGCCCCCGGGATTGACGATGAGCCACGTATTGGCGATCTGGAGGTAGCCCGGCGCGCCGCTCTTATCGCCTCTGCTGTCGATCCGGCCGCCGAAGACCTTCTCGTAAAATCGGAGCGATCGTTCGACGTCGGCGACGGTGAGGAAATGCGCCACGGTAAACCCCTCCTTCGGCGGCATCTGATAGGTCTTCTCATCGACTTGGACTTCGCTCATAAATGACTCCAATCGGTTATGGGATTTGCACTTCTCCGTTCGCCGGAATAGATCGGGCAGTGTGTCCGCTAATAAACCTTGACTTGCAGTTGAAAACACAAAGCCCGCCGTCAAGAAAAACTTTGTGATTGTAGCTTGTTCTTCGGAGGCCGGTAAGGTCGCTTTCGACTTGTTGGCCACGGCCGCCCAGCGTGCATCGCCACCGGTCAGACAGAATGTTTGGCCAAGAACGCAAGAATGAGACTGGCGATCTCGTCGTTCTTCTCGTCCAGGGCGAAATGGCCGGCGTCAAGCAGGTGGATTTCGGCATCGGGCAAATCGCGCTCGAACGCCTCCGCACCGGGAGCGATGAACGAGGGATCGTTCCGCCCCCAGACTACCAGAATCGACGGCTTGTGCATGCGCAGCCATGCTTGCCACCCCGGGTATGAAGCGACATTGGTGCGGTAGTCGTACAGAAGATCGGCTTGAATCTCGCGTTGGCCGGGCTTCGACAGGTGGGCGTATTCGTCAGTCCAGGCGTCCGGATTATAACGTTCGGGGTGCGAGGTGCCCAGCGTGTGGCGCTGCTCGGTCGCCGCGAGCGACACGAAGGCATTGAACACTTCAGGATGCGCTTTCGGATCGGCCCAATATTGCGCAATGCCGGCCCACTTGGCGCCCAGGCCCTCGTGATACGCGTTGGCATTCTGGATGATGAGCGCCTGCAGCCGCTCCGGATGCGCCGCGATAATGCGAAAGCCGACCGGCCCGCCATAGTCATGCAGGAAGAGGACGTATTTGTTGATCTTGAGTTGCTCCAGAAGAGCGTTGGTCGTCTTGGCCAAATTGTCGAAGGTGTACGCATACGACGACGGTGGCGGAGCGTCACTCTGACCGAATCCGGGAAAATCCGGCGCTATCAGGTGATAGCGTGTCGCGAGCAAGGGGATGAGCGTGTCGAACTCGCGCGAGGACGAGGGAAATCCGTGCAGCAGCGCGATCGTCGGCGCGCCCTTCGGCCCAGCCTCGCGATAGAAGACTCCGACACCATCCACCGTCATGCGGTGATACGTCGTTGTCGCGGATGTCGACTCTACCAACATAGCCTCCACAGGATGACCAGCGTTCGACGTGTTCGGGCGGAGCCGTAGCCCCTACCGAAAGCCCCTCTCCGGCGGAATGCGTGACGCGTGTTGCGTCGGCGGCGCAACAGCATAGGTCATGGTGTAGCGATGTCGAACAGTGCATCGATCGAATATTTTCCCGCACCGGTAATGGACAGCAGCAAAAAGCCTCCCATAATGCTGAGATTTTTATAAAAGGCGTCCATACTGTCGACTCGATCCGCAGCTTTCACGGTCCAATAGCGATGCCCGATCAGCGCAGTTCCCAACGTATATAAAAATAAAAGCAAAGCCGAAGGACGTGTAAACGCGCCAACTGCGACCGCGAATGCAACCGGAAGCTCCATGAAGGTCGCAATGACCGTGGCCAGGACCGGCGTCGCGACGCCAAGCTGCACCATTTGATTGACCGTGCCCGTATAGTCTCGCAGCTTTCTCCAGCCGAAAATCAGGAACAGCGTCGCGAGAAGAAGACGGGCCGCAAGAATAAGCTCGTCGTTGATGCCGGTTGTCATGAGAAGTCTCTGGCAACAGTGCGATCCCAGTCGCGGCGGCACACTTCGTTCGCGCCCTCGAAGGCGCGCAAACTTCCCTGCAGCAGGAAGGCGTTGCTCGTGGCTGTCATGCGCAGCTCGGTCTCGATCCGGATTTGCCAGTCGTCGCGCGACAGAGTCTGAGTGTGATGCAGCTCGGCAACGGCGCTGAGCGGATCGTCGTCCTCGACATGATATTCCGTCTTGTCCTGGGTGCCCGATTCCAGGCCGATACGGTCGATGCGTTCGATCCGCATGCCATCGCGCCGAATGATGGTTGGCTTCTCCGGTGGCGCCGTCTCCGGTTCGGGAAACGGTGCGAGCCCGGCATCTGCGGCGTTGGGCGCGCGTTGCGGCAGCTCGAGCGTGCCGGCAAAGATCTGCACGGTCGCCGTCTCCGGACTGGGCCAGATCATCGGCCAGTAAGCCGTCGATATCGCAAGCCGCACTTTGTGGCCGGCTGGAAATACCGAGCCGGCGTCGTTGAGCTTTATGCGCACGCGATAGCGTTCGCCTGGCGCCAGGGGCGCCGGCTGTTCGTGGCTCTCACGATGCGTGAGGTTGAGCACGCCATAGCTGACGCGCAGCGATTCACCGGTCGGGTGCAGGTCGCATAATCGAACCACCAGATTCGTAATCGGCCGGTCGGACGCGACCTCAAGTGTTACGATCGGTGCGCCAAGGATCTCGATCGGCGCATCGAGCGGCATCGTGTCGAAGACCAGCGAGCGCGCGTCGTCGTCTTGCTGGTCCCGGGCCTGATCGCGGCCACGGCCGAACGGAACCCATTCGCCGGCACAGGTGCCAACCGTCTGCGGCGAGCACACTCCGCGAGCCGTCAAAGGCGCCGCGGCGTCGCGCAGCCCATCGTCGGTCAAGAACAGCCGCCGCGGCTTTACTCCCGGCGGCGGCCATGACGGTTCGGCAATCCACCGGCCAGGCAAGGTTTCGTGGTGGGCCGCCGGCTTCACGCTTTCCGTCATCCATGCCCGCAGCATCGGTTCGTCCATCACGCCGGTATCGATGCCCTTGAGCCAATGGTCCCACCACCGCAGCATCTCCTGGAGGAATCCGATCTGCGGGCCGGGAAAGGCGAAATGCGGATAGGCGTGCGCCCATGGCCCGATGAGACCCTTGCGCGGCACCGTCAGTCCCTCGAGCAAACGCGGGATTGCATTCTTGTAACCGTCGGTCCAACCGCCGACGGCATAGACCGGGCATTGGATCGCCGCGTAGTCTTCGCAGACCGAGCCGTGCTTCCAATACGCATCGCGGCGCTGGTGCGCCAGCCAATTGTCCTGGAACAGCGGGATGTTCGCCAAGCGCTCCAGCCACATCGCGCGCCAGCTCTCGCCGACCAGCGCCGGATCGGGCGGCAGGCACATCAAGCTGAAAAAGAAAAACGCCCATTCAAGTCCTGCCTTGGTCAGAAACGTGCCGCCCATGTAATGGGCGTCGTCGGCGTAGCGATCGTCGGTCGAGCAAATGGTGACGATGGCTTTAAGGGCCGGCGGACGCCGCGCCGTGATCTGCAGCCCGTTGAACCCGCCCCAGGAAATTCCCATCATCCCGACCGCGCCATTGCACCACGGCTGCGCCGCGAGCCAGGCGATGACCTCCACGCCGTCGTCTTGTTCCTGCGTGGCGTATTCGTCGAACAGCAAGCCCGTCGATTCGCCGCTGCCGCGGATATCGACGCGAACGCCGGCATAGCCGTGACCGGCCAGATACGGATGCGTGAGCGCGTCGCGCTCGTAGGTGCCGTCGCGCTTGCGATAGGGCAGATATTCGAGGATCGCAGGAACCGGATTCTGCTCGGCATCCTCCGGCAGCCAGATGCGGGCGGCGAGCGTCGTGCCGTCTTTCAACGGTATCAAGGTGTGCTCGATGACACGCGCAGCCTTTGGAAAATTCGTGACAATCACGATGCACCCATGATGGCGGCGTTACCGTGGGCCTGCTGCGGCACCGCAAGGATGATAATGTATAGAAAAAATAGCTGGTGACGACATAGGGTCACGCGACGTGCTTATTCATCAGGTCCATGATCAAAGCATCGAGGCTGTACGGCCCGGCGCCGGCCGAAACGATCATGATCAACATAAAGGCATAAAGCGTCTCCGGTAGATAGAGCCAGTCGTCGATGCGATCCGCTCTATCAATCGGTTTGTAGAGTTTGATGCGCTGCCGCCCGGAGGTGGCGATGGCGACGAGGATGATGACAAGCAAGCCAAGTGCGGCGAGCGGCGCCAACAGCCCGACAAGGACGGCGCCGCCGGCGGAAAATTCGACCGACGGCACCCACCATTGATTGAAGCCCAGTGCCGGGACGCCGAGCGCCTTGAGCTCATCGACGAATGTCCGGTGGCGCTCCGCATTGAACAGCTTGTGATATCCCGAATGCATAAAAAATGCCCCGACCGCAATGCGGTTCAGGGTCAGCGCGAGGTCGGTCCAACCGATGCCGGTGAACAGGAAATCCATCATGGTCCATCTTCGCCGCGATCTCGCAAAGAGTTAAGAGCGATCGATTGGCTTCACGATAAATTGCGGACAGCCAAGTATAAAAGGCAGGCGATGAAAAAAGCACAATGGGGCGCGATTTTCTGGATGCTGTGCGTGCAGTATTTTGCCGGCGAAGCGATTTCGATCGCAGGTTGGCGCGGGCCTTACAGCATCAGCGAAAACTATATCAGCGACCTCGGGGCCGTCCGCTGCGGCGGCGCGGCGGCGGGTCTGAACGGCCAGACCGGCGCAATATGCTCGCCGTTGCATGCGGCGATGAATACGTCATTTGTTTTGCAGGGCCTGCTGATCGTCGCCGGCACGCTCTGCGTCTGGCCGATATTTCCGAGCGGCAGACTGTGGGCGGCCGCGCTGCTTCTAACGGCTGTGTCGGGACTGGGAGTTTTTGTCGTCGGACTGGCGCCCGAGGATACGATGGCGTCGATCCATTATTTGGGCGCGGTCGAAAATCTGTTTTGCACGAATGCCACAATGGTGGTCATGGGTGTCGCGATGCTCGGCTGGCGGCGCGAAACACGGCTCATGGGCGCGTTGACGCTTGGCGCCGGCCTGATCGGGATTTTCGGCTTCGCCTTTCTGGCGGTGCACGACTATTTCGGACTGGGCGTTGGCGGCATGGAACGCGTCACCGCTTATCCGTTTCCGGTCTGGATCGCGGCGATGGGAGCACTGCTGTTCCGGCGCGGCGGTCTTGTGTCCGGCATGCCCGCAAAGCGCCCGAAACTTGTTTCATGACGGCACGTCGCCATGGGCCGGAAGCGCGCCTGTCCGCGACAGCCGGTTTCGTTCACCGGCAAAACCGACTATAAGCCCCGGCCAAGCGTAACAGTCCGGCCGAAGGGAAGCGGCCAGGACGGCGAGCAAGAGGAAGCACCGATGTATCAAGGCCCCGGCGTAAAGACGAACCCGGATTTCCCGATCCCCGACACGATGAAGGCCTGGATTCTGGGAAATCCCGGCGAGCTGAAGCTCGGCGAAAAGCCGGTGCCGGTGCCCAAGCGCGCCGAGGTGCTGGTGCGCATCGACGCGGTCGCGATCTGCGCCACCGACCTCGAGATCATCGATCACGGGCCGCCGGCCTCGATCCAAGGCGGCATGCCGTTCAACAAGAATTTCACGCCCGGCCACGAATATATGGGCACCGTGGTGGCGCTCGGCCCCGGCGTCGACGAACTGCCGATCGGCCAGCGCGTCACCGTCGAGATTCATGCCGGCTGCGGTCAGTGCAAGCGCTGCCGCGAGGGCATGTACACCTCGTGCCACAACTACGGGCTCAATTACGGCGACGTCGACAAGGGCCACCGCGCCAACGGCTTCACCACCGACGGCGGCTTCTGCGAATATCAGGTCAACAATATCAACACCGTCATCCCGATTCCCGAAGCGATGTCTGACGAGGAGGCGACGCTCGTCGTCACCGCCGGCACCGCGATGTATGGGCTAACCGAACTCGGCGGGCTGGTCGCCGGCGAAAGCGTGGTCGTCACCGGCCCGGGGCCGATCGGGCTTCTTGGCGTGGCGGTGGCAAAGGCGATGGGCGCGCAGCCGGTCATCCTCACCGGCACCCGCGACAACCGCCTCAAGATCGGGCTCGAGCTCGGCGCCGATCACGTCGTCAATGTGCGGAACGACAAGGATGTCGTCGCGGCGGTCAAGCGGCTCAACGGCGGCAAGGGCGTCGACTATGTCGTCGAATGTTCCGGCGCGCCGAACGCGGTGACCGAGGCGGTCCGCATGGTCAATCGCGGCGGCAAAGTCTGTCTCGCCGCGTTCCCCCACGATGAGACGCCGGTCGACGTCGCCCACATCGTGCGCAACAACATTTATCTCTACGGCATCCGCGGCGAGGGCAAGAGCGCCACCCACCGCGCCGAGGCTTTCATGTCGCAAAAACGCTTCGACGCCACCAAGATCCACACCCACACTTTCGCGCTCGACGATCTGCCGACCGCGATCCGCTACGCCAAGGATCGCGTCGACGACGCCATCAAGGTGGTGGTGAAGGCAAGGGGCGTCGCCGCGCACCGGGTGGCGGCGGAGTAAACGGATAGGCTCCGTTCGGAGGAAAAGTGAGCACGCCTCGGCTTGAGAGTGCCTATTGGATCGCGCAAATCGCTTTGGCTCTGGTGGCCTTTGTTGCTGCTATCGCCGCTTTTGCTCAAATTCGCACATTCAAATTGTTCGAAATGCTCAAGTTTATCGAATCGCAACAAATCAGGAAATCACGGAGAACTGTTCTCAATAAAATTGTTTTACAAAAAGACGAAGAGTGGTGGAACGATGCGGAGTTAGAAGCGGCTGCGTCGGACGTATGTGCCTCTTACGATATTTTGGGTTTGGTGATCGAGAACGATCGTCTCGGCGGCTATGGCATTTTTGAGCGATATTGGGCTCGCAGTATAGTCGACACGCACGAGGCTTTAGAGCGATTTCTCGTGCATAGAAGGGAGCGCAACACGAACGCCTATCGCGCTTTTACCCGTCTTGCAGATAAGGTGCGCCCTTACGCTGGAATTGCACCTGGTGTTCCATTCCAATCCCGTTAGGCTCGCTAAAATACGCGCATTCGATATCCCTGGAAGGGAAACGCCGCCTTCAAAATTTCACGCGTTTGGAACATCCGTAAGACGGATTAGCAACGCCAATTCGCCGCCTCCGAGCCGGATTACGCGACGCTAATCCGACTTTGCTGACAAATAAAATCTTCCGCGCAGATATGTAGGCATTGGAGGATTTGGAGGACGCGGGCGTAATTTCAGAGGTCGTGGCACGGTTAGTGTTTCTGCCAATGGCTCGTGCGCATGGGCTTTCAGTCCAGTCGAAAGTTCGTATATGGGCGTGTCCCGCGCGCGGAGATAAATTCGAAGACTGGCACAGTGCCTCCGGCCCTCTTGTATCTTGTCTGCGATGCTTCGCAGGCGGTTGATGCCGAGCGCAACGTACACTTGCTTTGGCTCTCTTTTGCCTTCTCTCTTGGTAAGATGAAGAGTCTCGGGATCACCCCCGAACAAGGCTGGGTAGTGCTCGGCGTGCAGAAGGTTGTTGCGGACGTCTCTACACCATTGAAAATATTCAAGTAGATTCCCTATGGCCGCTTTCACGTTGGTATCTTTTTCATACGCATCGAAGACTTCCTTGATCGCGGCAAGACGTCTTTCCTCGTTCAGACTGAAATAATATAAGCTGGTTAACTTGGGAGGGAGTTTTTGCTTGGTCGGGTGCAGCATGTAAAGTTCATCGACTCCTCTTTCAAACGCGGCGTAGCAAACTGCTATGACTCCGAGGGCGTGTAGATGTTTGCGAGAACCCGGATTATATTTCGGCAAGGGCCACGTATCTTCAGTTTCAGCCACGGCAAGTCTCCCGACCGGTTAGCATCGGTGAACCTTATCACGGTGGCGCTCCTAATAGCGCGTAGGGCGGATCCGCCGCCTCTGAGTAGTGGAACGGAACGGGCCGCTGACACTCACAACATCATCAGCCTGCCGATCGTCGCCACCGGTAAGACGAGCCGCAGCGAATCCGGCAACCGGACAAAGCCGTTCGCCGCGTAGAACGAAGCGGCCTGCTCGCTGACGGCGTCGACCACCAGCATCGACGAGCCGACCGAGTCGGCGCTGGCATTAGCCCGCGGCACGCCGTCGGCGAGCAACAATGTGCCGAGGGCCTTGCAACGCCGCCGCGACCGCCAGCCGGCCGGTGAGCGTCGCGCTCACCAGCGGGTAACGCGGCACATGTTTGCGCGCGGCGATGGGCGCGTCGCCTGGCGCGAGCGCGGTCGTACAGAGCCGTGTAATAGCCCAGGATGCCGTTCGGCCGCTGCGAATTGTCACTTTGCTATTGACTATGGTCCCGTATGTATTGACATGTGTCACTGAATAGGGGTATATAGCGACGAATCATTTTGCCTCGAAAAGACGCCGTCCCGGGTTGATGCCGGGCGGTCGGGGCGAGGGCGGTTCCTTGCTGGGGCGGTCCGGACCGCCTCGGGACGGGACCGCGGGTGGAGCGCCGGGAGGCGCAGCGCGCCCGAAGCAGGCGGTTCTCGTAAGGGAATTGTCCTGTGGCGCGCGCCGCGCCCGAAGCGCGAGCGAATGGCAACGTTCGCCCGCGTGGCGCGGCCAAGACCCTGGCGCCTCCCGGCGCTGCATTGTCTTAACGTCGCTAAAAGCAAAGCTCGGACGCCAAGGTGCGCCGCGAGAACGCACCGTCATGTCTTGCGGATGCGGAACGTCAGGAGCTTGTTGTCCTTGCGGGTGTCTTCCAGCGCGTCGCCGGTCTGATTGAGGAGGTTCGGAATGTCGATCGCGGTCAATGGATCGGTGCATTCGACAATAAGGATGTCACCGGGTTGCGCCTGGCCGAGCGCTTTGCGGGTGCGCAGCGCCGGCAGCGGACATTTGAGGCCGCGCAGATTGAGGGTCTTTTCCGTCATTCGGGACAGTCGCAGAAGCCGTTAAACGTCCCTATCATATCGGCGATGGCGCAAGATTTCACTCACCAGCCTTCCAGCCACCGGGCCTCCGACCAGGATTTTCAGCGCATTTCGCGGCTGATGCCGTTGCGCGCCGTCCTTTCGCTGATCGCAACGCGCGTCGGCGCCGTCAAAGCGCGAAAATGCGAGACCGCGGCGGCGGCCGGCTTAACGCTCGCCGAAGACCTCGTTACGGCCGAGCGCCCCACCATTTCGATCGCGCTTGCCGACGGGTTCGCCGTCGAGGCGGCGGCGGTTGCCGATGCCGGGCCCTATGCGCCGGCGCTGCTGGCGTCGCTGCCGCAATGGGTCGATGCCGGCCAAGCCATGCCGCCCGGCACCGATGCCGTGGCGCCGCTCGACGCCATTACCCAGCGCGGCGAACGCGTCGAAGCGGTCGCGCCGGTGATGCCGGGGCAGGGGGTATTGCCGGCCGGCGGCGATGCCGCGGCGCAGACCGTGTTGCGGCGCGGCGGCGAGCGGTTACGCGATCTCGACTGCGCGGTCGCTGCGTCGGTCGGCTTCGCCGCGTTGAACGTGCGCGAACCCAGCATCTGGATCGCGCGCGGCCGCAGCACAACGACGCCGTTGATCGATGCGGGGCTGGCGATGCTTGCGCGCCTCGTCGGCCAAGCCGGCGCCGTCGTCCGCGGCGAATTGGCCGACCTGCACGAGGCGCTGGCGCGCGATGAAGCCGACGCGGTGATCGCCTTCGGCGGCACCGGCGGCGGCCGCGACGACGACAGCGTGCGGACCTTGGCGCGGCTCGGCCGTGTCGAGACCCATGGCATTGCGGTCTCGCCCGGCGAAACGGCAGCGTTTGGCTTTGCCGGCGAGCGGCCGGTGCTGCTCATCCCCGGCCGTATCGACGCCGCTCTCGCGATTTGGATGCTGATCGGGCGTCATCTCGTTGCAAAACTGGCGGCCGGCCGCGCAGCCGATACGGCGACCACGCTGATGCCGCTCGCCCGCAAAGTGACATCGACCATCGGCATGACCGAACTTGTTCCGGTGCGCTGCGTGGGCGGTGTGGCAGAGCCGCTCGGCACCGGTTATCTGTCGTTGACGGCGCTGACGCACAGCGACGGCTGGATCGTGGTGCCGGCGGGCAGCGAAGGTTTTCAACAAGGCACGGACGTTGCCGTGAAGCCATGGTCCTAAGTCAAAATCAGCGCAGCGCGGCCATTCTCGATGCGGTTCGCCGCGCGGCGCGCCAGGAGCAGTTTCTTGAAGTGGTCGCTGCGGACGAAGCGCGGCGGCGCTTCGAGGCTTGCGTCGATCGGACGCCGCTTGCCGCGGAAAATGAGCCGCTTGCTGCCGCGCTGTCGCGTGTTCTCGCCGCCGACGTCGTTGCGGCGGTCGATGCACCGCCGTTCGACCGTTCCAATGTCGACGGCTTTGCCGTGCGCGCCGCCGATATTGCGGGTGCCAGCGATGGCGCACGCAAGCGGCTTGCGCTCAATGCCGAAGTGATCGCCTGCGGCGTCGAGCCCGCGATTGAAGTGGCGACCGGCACCGCGACGGCGATCGCAACAGGCGGCGTCATTCCGCGCGGCGCCGACGCCGTGGTGATGATCGAACAGACCGAGTTGCTCGATGACGGACCCGCCATCGAACTCAAACGGGCGACGGCGCCCGGGCAATTTATTTCTTACGCCGGTTCCGACATTGCTCGCGGCGAAACCTTGCTGCGCCGTGGCACCCGGATTGGCTCGCGCGAGATCGGCATGCTCGCCGCCTGCGGGCTTGCCGCCGTCGACGTAGTGCGCCGGCCGCGCGTGGCCGTGCTGTCGACCGGCGATGAACTGGTCGAACCCGGCAGGCCGCTGCGGCCGGCCGGTGTTTACGACAGCAACGGCGCCATCATCGCCGCGGCCGTCAGCGAAGCGGGCGGCGAGCCGGTCGCATTTGGCGCCTTCCCCGACGAAGAGGTTGCGCTCGAGCTCGCCATGCGCAGCGCGCTCGATGCCTGCGACATCGTGATCTTGAGCGGCGGCACGTCGAAAGGTGCGGGCGACCTGTCGCATCGCATCGTATCGCGGCTCGGCAAGCCCGGGATTCTCGTTCATGGCGTTGCGCTCAAGCCGGGCAAGCCGCTATGCCTCGCGGTGATCGGCGACAAACCGTTGGTCGTGTTGCCGGGATTCCCGACCTCCGCGATTTTCACCTTCCATGCCTTCGTGGCGCCGCTGATCCGTGCCCGGGCCGGGCTCTCGCCCGAAGCGGCGCGCACCGTGACGGCGCGCGTGCCGGTGCCGATCGTTTCGGAGCT
>DATAWA010000100.1:0-10493 GCA_036267435.1 Xanthobacteraceae bacterium
ATTCCATAGTTGCCAATGACAACTATGCTCCGGTTGCTCTGGCTGCGTAAGCAGTCCGAAAGACCGACTTAAAGCCCTAGCGGGTTAAGCTCCGTTAGGCGGGGTTCGGAGGCACCTGGCAACAGAAGCCTCCACTTTCCCAGCTGTCAGGCATCGGTAATCAGGGATCAGGGGACGGTGGCCTCTAGCCCCCTATGATTCATCCCTTATCTGTCATTTGATCGCTGTCGCCTGATTCCTGAGACCTTAAACTCCGATGCCTGTCGATCACATCCGCTACGACATCCTGGCGCAACAGGCGCTGCGCGGGGTCGTGGGCACCGTTCTGGCCGATGTGGCCAAGAACGGCCTGCCCGGCGAGCATCATTTCAAGATCACCTTTGCCACCGCGGCGCCCGGTGTCCGGCTGTCCGACCGCATGCGGTCGCAATATCCGGAAACCATGACGATCGTCCTGCAGCACCAATTCTGGGACCTGACAGTCGGCGAGGAGGCGTTCGAAGTCGGCCTGTCGTTCGGCGGCATTGCCGAGCGTCTGGTGGTGCCGTTCGATGCCATCACCGCGTTTTTCGATCCGGCGGTGCAATTCGGCTTTCAGTTCGAGACGATGGCAACCGAGGGCGCGGAAGAGGCACAAGGGGAAAATGGCCGCGGCGCCGCAGCAAGGTCCCCGGCATCGGCGGCGCCTTCGCCACACCTGCCTCCACACTTGCCTCCGCAGCCGCCCGCCGAAGCGGGGAAGCCCGATACGCTGCCGACGCCCGCGGCGGCGGGTCCACCCAAAGAGCCGGCGCCGGACGACGGCAGCGGCGGTGCCGAAGTCGTGCGGCTCGACCGCTTTCGCAAGAAATAGGTCGCGGCCAATTATACCCTTATTAGTTGTGTATCTATATATAATGCCGCGCTGATAGTTGCTGGCGATAACACTTTCGTGTTCGCCTTCCCGGCACTGATCCAATAACGGGGTACCGACGTAATTAAGCACAGACGGCGAAAACGCTCGCCAACATGGTCCTTAGCCGGTGAATCGCAGGTTAGACGGGATTTATGCAGGTTCAGCGATGGCTCCGATCGTCAATCTTCGCACTGCGCGCAAGCAGGCCCGGCGGCGCAAGGCCGAGCAGGACGCCGCCACCAATCGGCTCGCTTACGGCCGCCCAAAAACGAAACGAAACCTTGAGCGGGCCTTGCGCGACAAAGAGCGGAAGGGTCTCGACCAACATCGGATCGAAACGGGAGATGGGCAATGAAATCGCCGGTCGTTAAACGCTCCATCGTCATCGCCGGCCACAAGACCAGCGTCAGCCTCGAGGATGCGTTCTGGAAGAGCCTCAAGGACATTGCGATCGCACGTGCGGTCACGCTGTCGGACCTGGTGGCCTCGATCGATACCGAACGCCGCCACGGCAATCTGTCGTCGGCGATCCGGCTGTTCGTGCTCGATCACTTCCAGGCCAAGAGCAACGGCGAGGTGCGCCTCGCCCCCTCGACGCCGCGCGACCTCATGCTCACGCCGGTGCGGACGCCGGTGGTGCTGCGCGCGGACTAAGCCCGCGGCGTCTGCTCAGACGCCGACGATCTTGCCCGGGTTGAGAATGTCGAGCGGGTCGAGCGCCCGCTTTATGGCGCGCATGGCGGCGAGCGCCGTATCGCCGTGTTCGGCCGAAAGATATTTCATCTTGCCCTGGCCGACGCCGTGTTCGCCGGTGCAGGTGCCGTCCATCGCCAGCGCCCGCTCGACCAGCCGCTCGAGGAAGCCCTCGACGCATGCCATTTCCGCGGCGTCGGTCGGGTCGACCAGAATGCCGACATGGAAATTGCCGTCGCCGACGTGACCGACGATCGGGCCGAGCAGCTTGCTTTCGGCGATATCGCGCTGCGTCTCGGTTACGCATTCGGCGAGCCGCGAGATCGGCACGCAAACGTCGCTGGCCAGTGCCTTCGCTCCCGGCCGCATGGCGCATTGCGCCCAGTAAGCGTCGTGCCGGGCCTGCCATAGCCGCGAGCGGTCCTCGGCCCGCGTCGCCCAGTCGAACGGGCCGCCGCCGAACTCCTTGGCGATATCGCCGAAACGTTGCGACTGCTCGGCGACGCCGGCCTCGGAGCCGTGGAATTCCACGAGCAGCATCGGCGTTTCCGGCAAGCTGAGCTTGGAATAGGCGTTGGAGGCGCGCACCTGCAATTCGTCGAGCAATTCGATCCGCGCCACCGGAATTCCGGCCTGGATGGTCATGATGGTGGCGTTGCACGCCGCCTCAACCGAGGGAAATGGACAACTGCCGGCGGCGATGGCCTCGGGGATGCCGGCGAGCTTTAGCGTCAATTCGGTGATGATGCCGAGCGTGCCTTCCGAGCCGACGAGGAGCCGGGTCAGGTCGTAACCCGCCGACGACTTCTTGGCCCGTCGCGCCGTTGTCACGCTCTCGCCATTGGCCAGCACCGCTTTGAGCGCCAGCACGTTGTCCTTCATGGTGCCGTAGCGCACGGCATTGGTGCCCGACGCCCGCGTCGCCGCCATGCCGCCGAGCGAGGCATCGGCGCCGGGATCGATCGGAAAGAACACGCCCTGGTCGCGCAAATGCTCGTTGAGCTTCTTGCGCGTCACCCCGGGCTGCACCACGCAATCGAGGTCTTCGGCGTGCACCGCGAGCACATTATCCATATCGCGGAAATCGAGGCAGATGCCGCCGCGCGGTGCGTTGACCTGGCCCTCGAGCGAGGTGCCGGTGCCGAAGGCGATCACCGGCACGCGATGCACCGCGCACAGCCGCACCACGTCCTGCACCTCTTCGGCGGCTTGCGGAAACAGCACCGCATCCGGCGGCTGGTTGGCGATCCAGGTCGTGGTATTGCCGTGCTGCTCGCGCAACGACGGCGAGGTTGAAATGCGGTTGCCGTAGCGCGCGGCAAGCGCCGCGATCACGGTCTCGACGGCCTTGCGGTCGGTCCGTTCGGTTGGCGTCGGTTCGATCAGTCCCATTGTTTTATCTCGCTCAGGCCGGCCGGTTGGCTTGGTTCGGTCATGATCCGCGCCACGGTCGCGCTTATTCGTTCGGTGAAAAGCCGGAAGCTTCCACCGCCGGCGCCCAGAAGTCGGAATCGTCCTTGACGATCTTGACGAAGGCTTGCGGCGAGGTGCCGGTCGGTTCCAGGCCGAATGTCTGCATCTTTGCTCTGACATCGGGCATGCGAACAGCCGCGACCACCGCTTTGTTGATAGCGGCGACGACGTCGGGCGGCGTCTTAGCGGGCGCGAACAGCCCGTACCAGCCGGAGGCAACCAGATTCTTATAGCCGGCTTCGCTGAAGGTCGGCACATCCGGCAGGAACGTCGAGCGATTGTGCCCGGAGGTGGCAAGGATGTGGATGCGGCCGGCCTTGTGCATCTGCACGAGGTCGCTGGTCGTGGTGATGATAATCGGGATGTGGCCAGCTATCACGTCGGCAAGCCCAGCCGCCGAGCCATGATAGGGCACGGCGCGCAGATCGATCTTGGCCGCGCGGCCGAGCAGGACGCCGAGAAAATGCGGCAGCGTGCCGGCGCCGGGGATCGCGAAATTTGCCTCCGTCGGATGCGCCTTCGCCCAGGCGATCAGATCATTGAGATTTTTGGCCGGCACCTGCGGCCCGGCCGCGATGGCGAAATCGAAGGTCGCGAGCTGGCTGATCGGGGCGAAATCGTTGATCGGATCGTAGGTCAGCTTCTTGTAGACGTGCTGATAGACGGAGATCGGCGCGATCGGCGTCAGCAGCAGCGTGGTGCCGTCAGGCGTCGACATTTTCACGTCGTTGACGCCGATACGGCCGTCCGCGCCCAGCTTGTTTTCCACGATCACCGTGCGATCGAGGCTGTCATGCATCTTCTCGGCGATAAGCCGGGCCAGTGTGTCGCCGGAGGCACCCGCGGTGAACGGAAAGACGATGCGAATGGTCTGGTTTGGCAGTTCCGCCCGCAGCGGCAGCACCGCCGCGAACAGGGCCACGGCCGCAACTGCCGCGGCCATAATTACCGGTCGCATCGCGATGCGTTTCATGGTGTTTCCTCCCGGCAAATTGGACGGCACACCGTCATACTTTAATCGATGCTGCGATCATAGGCGGTCCACAGTTCGGCGGGAATGTCGGATTCGTCCCAGATGCCGATCAGGATGCCCCGCCGCGCCGCTTTGCCGCGCGCGTTGAGGATTTGCTGATCCGACCGCGTCGTCCGCTGCGACTGGCGCAGGCCCCAATGCGCCAGCGCCGCTTCGAGCCGGTCGCGTTCGCCGGCATAGGCCGGGTCGGCCCCGAGATCGTGCAGTTCGCCGGGATCGCTGGCGAGGTCGAACAGCAACGGCCGGAAGCCGATGGCGTGGATAAGTTTCCATCGCTTGTCGGCGATCATGAACAGCCGGGCGTCGCGCGGCGCGACGCCGAGCTTCGCCGCCGCCGGCTGCATTGCATAATCGTATTCGCTGACGGTGAAGCGCCGCCAGGATGGCGGGCGCTCGCCGCGAATAAGCGGCAGCAGCGAGCGGCCTTCGAGCCGGTGCGACTGCAGCGCGGGGTTGCCGCCGGCGAATTCCAGAAACGTCGGCGCCAGATCGATCGCCTCGACCAGATCGTCGCACACGCTGCCGCGCGCGGCGTCGGCGGCGGGCGAGGGGTCGTAGATGATGAGCGGCACCTTCACCGACGGCTCATGGAAGAAGTCCTTGTCGCCAAGCCAATGGTCGCCGAGATAATCGCCGTGATCGGAGGTGAAGACGATCATGGTGTTGTCGAACAGGCCCGCCGCCTCCATGTCGCGGAACAGCACGCCCATCTGATCGTCGATTTGCTTGATCAGGCCCATATAGACCGGGATGACTTCGGCGCGCACCTCGTCGCGCGAGAAGGTCCGGCTGACGCCATGCTCCATGAATGCGCCATAGACCGGATGCGGATCGCGCCGCTCGCCGTCCGAGCGCACCGCGGCGATCACGTCATCGGGCCCGTAAAGGCTGTGGTAGGGCGCCGGCGCGACATAGGGCCAATGCGGCTTGATATAGGACAGATGCAGGCACCACGGCTGGTCGCCGGCCTCGCGCATGAAGTCGAGGCCGCGCCGCGTCATGTACGGCGTCTCGGAATCCTCCTCGCGCACCCGCGCCGGCTTGCGCGCATGCCGCATCGCCCAGCCGGACGCGAGACGATTGCCGTCGCCGGCGGCGGCATTGGCCCAATCGTGCCAGGGATTGTCGCCGTTATAGCCCTTGTCGTTGAGATAACCGTTATAGCGCGGCTGCTGCGGATCGTAGCGGCCCTCCGGTCCGACGGCGTGCAATCCGTCATCGCGCTCATACGGCTCGAAGCCGCATTCGGACACCTGCACGCCGATGATCGATTTGGGATCGATGCCGAGCCGCTGCATGCCCTCGATGTCGGTCGCCATGTGGGTCTTGCCGACCAGCGCGGTCCGCATGCCGAGCGGGCGCAGGTAATCGCCCATAGTCAGTTCGCCGACCTTGAGCGGAAAACCGTTCCATGAGGCGCCGTGCGATTGCACGTAGCGCCCGGTATAGGTGCTCATGCGCGAGGCGCCGCAGATCGGCGATTGCACATTGGCGCGGGTAAAGCGCACGCCGCGCGCGGCCAGCCCGTCGATGTTCGGCGTCGACAGGCGTGGATGTCCATAACAGGACAGATAATCCCAGCGCAGCTGGTCGCACATGATGAAGAGAATGTTCTTCGGCTGGTTCGGCACTGGAGCGTTCCTGGATGTGGCGGCAGAGCGTGCTTGCGCAAAACGTTAGCACAGGGCGCGCTGCGGATTGGAATTGATCCGCCCCGCCGGGTATGCCTTGATCGCACGGCAAAACAAGCGCCGCCGCAACAGCCGAATGTCAGCGCAACCCCCAATGTCCGATCGTTCCCAGCCCGCAGCCGCCGTCCCCGCGCCCTTCCTCTCTTCGGTGATGCGGGTCGAGCCGGGCTGGATCGATTACAACGGCCATCTCAACATGGCCTATTACAATGTGCTGTTCGACCGCGCCGTCGATGAGGTCTACGAGCCGCTCGGCCTCGGGCTCGATTACGTCAAGACCGCCAAGTGCTCCACTTTCACGGCCGAGGTGCATATGCGCTATCTGCGCGAGCTCCTGGTCGACGCGCCGGTGCGCGTGAGCTTTCATCTGCTCGGCTTCGACGAGAAGCGCATGCATTATTTCGAGGCGCTGCATCACGCCGAAGAAGGCTGGCTGTCCGCGACCTCGGAAAACATGGCGCTCAATGTCGACATGACCGTGAAGAGGGTGGCTGCGTTTCCCGCTCATGTCATGGCGCGGCTGGCGCGGATGAAAGCGGCGCACGACACACTGCCGATCCCGGACGGTGTCGGCCGCCGCATCGAAATGCCCGCCAAATCTTGAGTTTTGCCGCCCGCGGCACTGTATGGTAGAAACAGTCAAAGGATTTCTACCAAGGGCACCCCGCAGCTCAATATCAAGGACGCCGAAGCGACGCGGCTCGCGCGCGAGCTCGCCGCGTTGACGGGCGAAAGCCAGACCGAGGCGGTGCGCCGGGCGCTCGCCGAGCGTCTGGAACGCGAGAAAGCCGAACGCGATGCCAAGACTGTCTGGACGGCGGAGGAAAGCCGCCGCGAGTTCGAGCGGGTCTGGCCGAGGATTCAGAAAATCCAGGAAAGAATCCGGTGGGAGGGATTGATCGAGAATATGCTTACGGATGACGATCTTTACGATGAGAATGGGTTGCCGAAGTGATCTTCGACACGGTTGTCGTCGATCCGTCGGTGCTGGTAGCAATATTCAAAAATGAGTCTGACGGCGTTCAATTAACCGAGCGACTCACATCATACAAGCGAAGGATCGTATCAGCCGCCACTTGGCTGGAATCGTCTATTGTGTGCGAGAGCCCGTCTCAGCGCACCGGTGCAACAAATCTAACGGAGATCGTCGCCGAGCTGCGCATCGAAGTGGTGCCATTCACCGGCGAACAGGCGCGCATCGCATTCGACGCCTTCAAGCGCTTTGGCAAAGGCCGCGGCGCCAAGGCCTCGCTGAATTTCGGCGATTGCTTCGTCTATGCCTTGGCAAAAGAACTCGGCGCCCCGCTATTGTTCAAGGGCGATGATTTCGCGCAAACTGATATAACGGCGGCCTGAAGTTCGCCCAAGCCTTACCCAAGCCTCACCAAAGCTCACTCAAGCCTCACCGCCAAAGGTTCATTATCATGACTTCGCACGTGACCATCCGCGAGCACAAGATTCCGACGCCGGACGCAAAGCCCTATATCGCGGCGGAGGGACCGGACGGCGCGTTGTGGTTCTGCGAAAGCGGCGCCTCGAAAATCGGCCGCTTTGATCCGGACCGCGGCAGCTTCACCGAATTCGCCCTGCCGACCGAAAATGCAACGCCGATCGGAATTATTGCCGGCGCCGACGGTGCGCTGTGGTTCGCCGAAAAGGCCGGCAACAAGATCGGCCGCATCACTTTGCGCGGCGACATTTCGGAGTTCGCGCTGCCGACGCCGGGCAGCGGCCCCGATGCCATGATGCTAGGCCCGGACGGCGCCATCTGGTTTTCCGAAACCGAGATTAGCCGCATCGGCCGGATCGCGGCGGACGGTTCCGTCACCGAATTCGCCGACGGCATCACGCCCGGCGCGAAGCCGCTGTCGATCGTGGTGCGCGACGGCGCCCTGTGGTTCTCGGAAGCCGCCGGCAGCCGCGTCGGCCGCATCACCATGGCCGGCAAAGTCACCGAATTTCCGATTCCCTCCCATGACAGCCAGCCGCGCGCCATGGTCACCCATCCCGACGGCAGCATCTGGTTCGTCGAGACCTCGACCAATGCGCTGGGCCGCGTCGATCGCGACGGCCGCATCACCGAGCATCCGGTGCCGACGCCGAACGCATCGCTGCGCGGCGTCACCGTCGGGCCGCACGGCGAGCTCTGGTACACCGCCAATTTCGCCAACAAGATCGGCCGCATGGCGCCGGACGGCACCGTGATCGGCGAATACGATATTCCGACGCCGAACAGCGGCGCGC
Organism: Xanthobacteraceae bacterium; assembly: GCA_036267435.1. Classification (GTDB taxonomy): domain Bacteria; phylum Pseudomonadota; class Alphaproteobacteria; order Rhizobiales; family Xanthobacteraceae; genus BOG-931. Next base: position 8,030 of record DATAWA010000100.1, read on the forward strand.
GCTGTATCGCCGCGCTCGCCGACGGCCGCTTGTTCTTCACTGCCTACGACGCCGGTGCGATCGGCGAAGTGGTCATCAATGATTAGGGCGGATTAGCGCGGCGTCATCCGCCGGTTGTGGCGGGTCATGCCTTCGGCTAGCCCGCCCTTCAAAATAACACGGGAGGAAACGTCATGAGAAAAGTGTTGCCGCTGTTTGCCGGCCTGATGGTCGGCCTGTTCGCATCCGCCGCCTACGCGCAAACTTATCCCAGCCATCCGATCAAGATGATCGTGCCGATCTCGGTCGGCTCGGTCACCGACGTCGCGGCGCGGCTGACCGCGCAGGAACTGCAGCAGCGGCTCGGCCAGCCGGTCGTCGTCGTCAACAAGCCGGGCGCCGCCATGGTGCTCGGCGGCAGCGAATGCGCGAAGTCGCCGGCGGACGGCTACACGTTATGCGTCGTCTCGCCCGACACCATGTCGTTCAATCCGCTCACCGTGCCGAACCTGCCTTACGATCCGGACAAGGACTTCGTCCCGGTGATCGACATGTATCACGTGATGGAAGGCATCATGGTGCCGGCGGCATCGAGCGCCGACACGCTCGATGCGCTGCGCGCCAAGGCCGCCGCCGCGCCGGGCAAGCTCAATTACGGCACGCTCGGCGAACGCACCACCACCGACGCCTTCCGCCAGTGGCTCGGCGAATACTGGCACACCAGCTTTGTCGCCATTCCGTACAAGGGCGGCAGCGAGATCAGCAACGCGCTCCTGGAAAACACCATCGACCTCACCAAGATCGGCGTCGGCAACATGGTAAGCCAGCTCAAGGCCGGCAAGATCAAAATCCTGGCGCTCAACGCCTCGCAGCGCGCGCCCGACTTGCCCAATGTGCCGACGTTCAAGGAAACCGGGCTCGACGGCTTTCCCGGCGGCCCGATCTACTGGGGCGTGGTGGTGCCCACTGGCACGCCGGCGCCGATCGTCGCGCGCCTGCACGACGCCTTGGCGGCGATCATCCACGACCAGAAGTTCCTCGATTTCGCCCGGCAGAATTATCTCGAGCCGGTCGGCAACTCGACCGGCGAATTCGCCGCCTCCCTCAAGAAGGATCGCGCCGACGCCAAGATCGTGGTCGACAAATACATGAAGTGACGGCGAATAATCGTGCTTCCCTGAAAGGTGGGAGAGTCGAATAAAAAAATGGAGAGGGAGACGCCGTGAAAAAAATTGTAGCGCCTTGGTTCGCAATGTTTTGCTTCGCAGTGCTTTCGTTCGTCTGTGTTCTTGCCGTGCCGCCGCGCGCGGCCTTGGCGCAGGGCTATCCAGACCGGCCGGTGAAGATGATTGTCTCCATCGCCGCCGGCTCGGTCACCGATGTCATCATGCGCACCGCGGCGGCCCAGTTGCAGCAGCGGCTCGGCCAGCCTTTCGTGGTCGAGAACATGGGCGGCGCTTCGGGCATCGTGGCGGCGCAGGCCTGCAAGCAGGCGGCGCCGGACGGCTACACGATCTGCATCATCTATCACTCGACCATGTCGTATAATCCGCTGTTGTTTCGCGATCTGCCCTACGACCCCGACACCGATTTCGCGCCGGTGAGCCGGCTGTTCTGGCTCACCGAGGGCGTGTTCGTGACGGCCGGCCTGCCGGTCCATTCGGTCGCCGAACTTCAGGCTTTGGCGCAGGCCAAGCCCGACGCGCTGAACTATGGCACGCTCGGCGACGGCTCGTTCCCCGATCTGTTCCTGCGCTGGCTGAACAACCAGTGGCACACCCGGATCGTCGGCATTCCCTACAAGGGCGGCGGCCCGGCCGCGCAGGCTCTGGCCTCGGGCGAGATTCAGCTGACGCGCTTCGGCATTGGCAACTTCATGGGATTGATCCAGGCCGGCCAGGTGCGCGCGCTCGCCGTCACCTCGGCGCAGCGCTCGCCGCTGCTTCCCGGCGTGCCGACGTTTGCCGAGGTGGGTTGGGCCGGTTATCCCGGGCAGGGCTGGTGGGGGCTCGCGGTGCCGAAAGGCACGCCGCAGCCGGTCATCGCGCGGCTGAATGCAGCCTTCGTCACGCTGTTCAACGAGCCGCAATTCACCGCGTTTCTCGACAAGAACGCGGTGGTTGCGGCGACGACCACGCCGGACGGCTTTGCCGCGTTCCTCAAGGACGACCGCAAGGCGGCGGCGACGCTCATCAAGATAGCCAATGCCAAGCAGGAGGCCTACGACCCGGCGACGGCGAAATAGGCGGTGCCGTCATTCCGGATTGCCGCGCGAACTCAGCGCCGTTCCCCGGATGCGGTGCAGCGCGTTAGCGGTGCACCGCTGATCCGGGGCCGTGACGAACTCGGCGCTCATGGCTCTGCGGTTGTGAAGGTCCCGGGTCTGCAGCGCACCACTTCGTGCTGCGCTGCGCCCGGGAAACGCGGCCTCGTAAAAGCCGCCTGCAGGTGCCATCTTTGGCGCATGAGAATCACCGAGCCACGG
>DATAWA010000101.1:0-8476 GCA_036267435.1 Xanthobacteraceae bacterium
CGTCAGGAGCCTTATTCTCGGGGCCTTATCGATCTCTTAGGGAGCTGTCCCTGGCCGAGCTCGTGGGTTCGGTCACACGGTGCCCACCTACTTGTGTAGGGAACCCGGGATCGTTGCTCCAACGGCCGGTGCGGCTCCGCACTTAATTCGTCATGGCCGGGCATAAGATCGGGCATGATGGAATGACTGAACCGGCCGACCTCGTGGATAAGAAATCCGCTCTCCGCACCGCCGCCGCCGCGCGGCGTGACGCGATGCCGGCGGAACTGCGCAAGGCGGCGGCCGAAGCGATCGCGGCGCGCGCCTTTCCGGTCCCGATCAAGCCGGGCATCGTCGTGTCGGGCTTCATGCCGCTGAAGACCGAGATCAATCCGCTGCCGCTGATGAAAACGCTCGCGGACGCGGGCGCCACTCTGGCCTTGCCGAAGATCGCCCGCCGCGGCCAGCCGCTGATCATGCGGGCGTGGCCGTGGGGCGCGCCGCTCGATACCGGGCAATGGGGCATCCGCGAGCCGAAAGCCGATAGTCCGGAAGTCGAGCCCGACATATTACTGGTGCCGCTTTTGGCCTTCGACCGGTCCGGTCAGCGCATCGGCTATGGGGCCGGCTATTACGATATGACCATCGGGCGCTTGCGTTCGCGCAAAAGCATAACGGCGGTCGGCATCGCCTTTGCCATGCAGGAAGTTCCCGAAGTGCCGGCGACCGAGCACGACGCGCGGCTCGATCTCGTGCTAACGGAGCGCGAAGTGATTGAGATAAACGGTTGAGCATGCGCATCCTTTTCGTCGGCGACATTGTCGGGCGGAGCGGGCGGACCATCGTCACCGAGCGCTTGCCCAAGCTGATCCGCGACTGGAAGCTCGATCTCGTCGTCGCCAATGGCGAGAACGCCGCCGGCGGCTTCGGCATCACCGAAGCGATTTATCGCGAGTTCATCGAGGCCGGCATCGACGCCGTCACGCTTGGCAATCACGCCTGGGACCAGAAGGAGGCGCTGGTCTTCATCGAGCGCGCGCCGCGGCTTATCCGGCCGCTCAATTATCCCGCCGGCACGCCGGGGCGCGGCGCGGCGTTGATCGAAACCAGAGGCGGCGCGCGCGTGCTTGTCGTCAACGCCATGGGCCGCATCTATATGGATCCGCTCGACGATCCGTTCGCGGCCATCGATCGCGAATTGACGGCGTGCCCGCTGGGCAAGACTGCCGACGCCATCGTCATCGACTTTCACGGCGAAGCGACCAGCGAAAAGCAGGCCATGGGATTTTTCTGCGATGGCCGCGCGAGCCTTGTCGTCGGCACCCATACCCATGTGCCGACCGCGGACGCGCGCGTGCTGCCTGGCGGCACCGCGTTCATCACCGATGTCGGCATGACCGGCGACTTCGATTCGGTGATCGGCATGGCCAAGGACGAGCCGCTGCAGCGCTTCCTGCGGCGGGTGCCAGCGGCCCGCTTCGAACCCGCCACGGGCCCGGCGACGCTATGCGCGGTCGCGGTCGAGACCGGCGGCGGCGGGCTTGCCACGCGCGTGGCGCCGGTGCGGCTCGGCGGCACGCTGCAGCAGGCGCTGCCCACGATGTGGACAACGCCACCGAACGCCGCTTAACCTTGGGGTTCAGCCGCGAATAATGCCGTGGCAAAAATGTCGCGGCCAAAGGGGAGGGGCGTCTCCATGCCGATACGCACTTTGCTCGTGGTTCTGCTGCTCGCCGCGGCGCTGCCGTCGGCAAGCTTGGCCGAGACAATCAACGTTTCCGACAATCATGGCGGCAGCGTCGCCGCCTACGATGCGCGCTGGGCGGGGCTCGCGGCCCGCGGTGTCGATGTCCACATCGTCGGTCCGTGCCAGTCGGCCTGCACGGTGCTGCTCGGCCATATTCCCCGCAGCCGGATTTGCGTTACGCCGGAGGCTTCGTTCGGATTTCACCTCGCTCATTTGCCGAGCGCGACGGCGACCCTATGGAGCGCCTATGCGCCGGACATCCGCGCCTGGATCAAAGCCCATGGCGGGCTCACGACCGACTTTATCTGGATGCGCGGGCCCGATACCTATCGGTTCTTCAAGAAGTGCTAGTGGAGCTTTTGGATTTGACATGCGCTTCGCGAGTTCTCGGCAACGTGGGTAGCGAATGTCAAATCCGCTCCACTAGGCGCCGGCCGGATCGCGCGGTGACTGAAAACCTAACGATAAGGGATTGCGGAACAACTTTATTTTCGCCGGCGCGCGCCCTATAAGGCGCGCCTAAATCACCGCATGGCGTCGGCTCGAAAATCGCTGCCCGGGGCGGGCGAGCGGACGATTGAACGGAGCAAGACGGAAGACAATTCATGGCCGGACATTCACAGTTCAAGAACATCATGCACCGCAAGGGGCGGCAGGATGCGGCGAAATCCAAGCTGTTCGGCAAGCTCGCCCGCGAAATCACCGTCGCGGCCAAGCTCGGCGTGCCCGACCCGGAGATGAATCCGCGATTGCGCGCGGCAATGCTGGCGGCGCGGGCGGAGAACATGCCCAAGGACAATATCGAGCGCGCCATCAAGAAGGCCTTGGGCAGCGAAGGCGAGAGTTATGAGGCGATCCGCTACGAAGGCTATGGGCCGGCCGGCGTCGCTGTGATCGTCGAGGTTTTGACCGACAACCGCAATCGCACCGCGGGCGAAGTGCGCGCCAGCTTCACCAAATCCGGCGGCAATCTGGCGGAGACCGGCGCGGTGTCATTCATGTTCGACCATGTCGGCGTCATCGAATACGATGCCAAGGCGGCGAGCGCGGAAGCGATGTTCGAGGCGGCGCTGGAAGCCGGCGCTGACGACGTGGTGTCGACCGCGGAGACGCACGAAATTTACGCCACGCAGGATCATTTCGGCTCGGTCGCCAAGGCGCTGGAGCAGAAATTCGGCGATCCGCGCAAGGCCTCGCTTACCTGGCGGCCGCAGAACACGGTCGCGGTCGACGATGAGCAGGGCGAGAAAGTCTTAAAGCTGATTGAGAACTTGAACGAGCAGGACGATGTGCAGAACGTCTATGCCAATTTCGAGATTTCCGACGCGCTGCTCAGCAAGATGAGCGCGTAAGCCAAATTGCGGCGTCGTATTGCAGGGCCAAAAAAGAACTGGCGAACGCAGCGCGAACGCAGAATGTAGCGTGACAAACGCCCGCAAATCCGCCTAGTGTCCCGGCGCCGGCCCGGTCCGGCCCGGATAGTTCCACACCGGTTTCAGTCCCAGTCCTCCGTTGGCAAAGGCGGCAGCGCATGAGTACCACGCTCCACGAGCCACTCCGAGGCCGCGCGCTGTTCGACCGAATTTGGCGATTTACGCTGCGACGGGTGTTGTTTCCGGTTTGCGTGCTGGCGCCGTTCGCCTTTTTCTTTCCCAAAATCGCGCTGTTCTACGTCATCTGCGGCGCCTATGACGTCAGCCGCAATACCGACCTGAAGCTCTCCACGCTGCGCCGCTATTTCATCGGCAACGGCTTTTTGCTCTGGGTGCTGTCGCCGATCAACTGCGTGCTCGATCTGTTGTCGCTGCCTTACGTCAACAAGGGCGTCTATCGCCTGGAGGATTTGCCGCCGGGCCATCAGGAAGAGGTGAGGCGGCTGATGCGGGTGGCCGACGAGGCCGAGCTTCCGCGCCGGGTCGAGGAGCGTTCGAAAGAGCACCGGCGCATGATGCTGTTCTGGCGCTCCTACGGGGTCGCCAGCAAAACCATCGTCGACGTGCCCGACTTCTCCGAACCGTGGAAATATATCAAGACCATCGGGCTTTCGGTTTTCAACAAGAAGATTACGACCTCGCCGCATTTCGGCTGGCTGCGCCCGACCTTGCGTGTGCTCTACAACGTCAACGACATCAAGGATAAGTCCGCCTATATCGTGGTCGGCAACACGACAAGCTACTGGCGCGACAACAAGCTGTTCATCTTCGACGATACGCTGTTGCATGTGTCCGCCAACGAGACCGACCAACTGCGCTATTGCATGTTCGTGGATATTCTTCGCCCCTCGCCGTTTCCGCGCGCCATGGCGGCGGTGGTCGCCTGCGAGGGCTACCTCAACTCCAAGCTCAAGCTCATCACTTTGAGCGGCTGGACGCTGGTCGAGCAGTAGTCGCCTTCAAACAAATTTTATCACACACAGCAGGCGCCCAAGTCGTCAGGCCACCAGGCTTTGTTCGGCATGGCGAAGAACCAGTTCCACCTGCTCACACGTTACGCCAGGAAACCATTCCAGGAAATCGTCGACCCGCGCGCCGCTCTCGATGTTCTCGAACAAAGCCCTTACGGGGACACTGCTATGCCTGAACAACCACTCGCCGCTGCCCTTGCCCGGGATGCGCTCGACGGCGGGACATGTGCTCCAATCCAGCATAACCACGATTCTACCGGGACGGCATGCTCGTCACAAGCCATGCGCGCGGCCTAGTTCACCGCGAACAAAACCAGCGCGACCACGGCGACCGTAAGCCCAAGACCTTTGCGCAGATCGAGGCGTTCGCCAAACATTGCGATGCCGACGAGCGCGGTGATAACAAAGCTCATTTGCGCGACCGGCACCAGCACACTGGCCGGCCCGAGCGCGAGAGAGTGCATCAAAAGCACGAAGGCGCCGAACAACGCGAGTGCGGCGAGCCCGGCATGGCTCCAGCCGCGCGGCGGCACGCGAAAGCCCGCACGCCAGAAGCCGGCGATGGTCGCGAGCGAAGAGAACACCCAGGCCTGCATCGCCACCATGGTCTCCGGCAGCGCCCCGTGCTGCAGTCCGATTTTGTAGAACAGATTGGTCAGCGCCATTGTCACGGTGGCGAGCAGGACTTGCGCCAGCGAAGCAAAATTGACTTTGCCGCGCTCGGCGCCGGCCTCGGCAAGAAGGAGCCACACCGCAACCAGCGCCAAGCCGAGCGCGATTGCTTTGGCGACCGTGAGCGCCTCGCCGAGGATGAGGATCGCCAGCACCGCGGTGAGCGTGAAATTAAGCCGGAAGATCGGCGCATTGGTCGAGACCGCGCCGCCATGCAGGCTTTGGGTGAAATTGTACAATGCGACGAACAGAAACAGTCCCGCCAGCGCGCCCCATAGCGCCGGCAAGTGCACATGCAGGTTTCCGGTCAGCCAGGCGTACAGCGTCACGCCCGGGCAGAACATCCAGGCCTGCGCCATCAGGAAATCGCCCGAGGCAATCCCGGCGGCGGCGCCACGCTTGTAGATGATGTCGCTGGCGCCGAAGCAGGCCATGGCGCCGAGCGCGAAACCAAGTCCCGGGGTCATGCGAATTTCCGCAAGCGTGTTAAGCCGTTAGCCGCCATTGCTGCGGCTGTGTATCAGGGCCGTCCCGGCCCGGCGAGCGAGCTTTCAGCATTGCCGTCATGCTATGAATGAGCCGGCATGAACCGCCCGATTCGCATCCTCGGCATCGATCCGGGCCTCCGCCGCACCGGCTGGGGCGTGGTCGAGATTACCGGCAACCGTCTCGCCTTTCTGGGCTGCGGCTCGGTGACGACCAATGATCGCGATGCGCTCGCGTCGCGGCTTCTCGCCATCCATGATGGGCTGATGCTCATTCTCGACCAATTCCGCCCCGACGAGGCGGCGGTTGAGCAGACTTTCGTGAGCAAGGACGCCCGCGCCACATTGAAGCTCGGCCAAGCGCGCGGCATCGCCATGGTGGCGCCGGCGCGCGCCGGCGTGCCGGTTGCCGAATATGCGCCGAACCTCATCAAGAAAAGCATCGTCGGCGCCGGGCACGGCGACAAGGCCCAGGTGCGCATGATGATCGGCGTGCTTTTGCCCAAGGCCGATCCGGGTTCGGATGACGCCGCCGACGCCCTGGCGATCGCGGTGACGCATGCGCATCATCGGCAAAGCCTGGTGCTGAGGGTGGCGGCGGGATGATCGGCAAGCTCAAAGGCGTCATCGATTCCTACGGCGAGGATAACGTCGTCCTTGACGTCAACGGCGTCGGCTATCTGGTGCATTGCTCGGCGCGCACGCTGCAGGAATTGCCGCGGGCGGGCGAGCTGGCGGTGCTGTCGATCGAAACCTATGTGCGCGAGGATCAGATCAAGCTGTTCGGCTTTCTCACCGACATCGAGCGTGAATGGTTCCGGCTCTTGCAGACCGTTCAAGGCGTCGGCGCCAAAGTGGCGCTCGCCGTGCTCGGTACGCTCAAGCCGGCCGATCTCGCCTCCGCCATCGCGCTGCGCGACAAGGCGATGGTGGCGCGCACGCCGGGCGTCGGTCCGAAAGTGGCCGAGCGCATCGTCACCGAGCTGAAAGACAAGGGGCCGGCCTATACCGACATCGATCCGGCACTGGTGCGGCTTTCCGGCGCGCTCGACGAGAAACGCGCGCCAGGGCCGGTCGCCGATGCGGTATCGGCGCTGATCAATCTCGGCTATGGGCAGCCGCAGGCCGCCGCCGCCATCGCCGCCGCGGCGCGCAACGCCGGCGAGGGCGCGGAAGTGAGGACGCTGATCCGGCTCGGGCTCAAGGAACTGGCGAAGTGAGTAGGGTGGGCAAAATCGCCCGGCACCGGTCGGCGAGTCACCACGATCACCGCGCGATTTTGCCCACGCGGCGAACCGCGAATGCGTGGGCATTGCGCTCCGTGTGCCTGCGCCTATCTCCAATCGCCCAGGTCGGCGCAATGCCCACCCTACGGAGCGTGGCGACGTGAAACCCACGAAACTGAAGAAGGCCGATCACGAGTTGATCGCGGCGGCGGTCGCGGCGATCAAACAGCGCTATCGCGACGACTGGCAGGAAGTCGGCGCCGCTTTGCGCACCCGCTCCGGAAAAGTCTTCACCGGAGTCAATCTTGACGCCTATCTCGGCCGCATGGCGGTATGCGCCGAGGCCATCGCGCTCGGCCGCGCCGTGGTCGACATCGGCGACGCCGGCATCGATACCATCGTCGCAGTGCGTCATCCGCCGCCGCAAAACAAGGATCAGACCGTCACCGTGGTCTCGCCCTGCGGCGCCTGCCGCGAATTGATTTTCGACTACGACCGCAACGCGCGGGTGATCGTGCCGAACGGCAAGTCGGCCGCGGTGGTGCCGATCGCCGAATTGCTGCCGAACAAATATACCAGGGGGGCGGAACGGTGACGACCGCGCCGCGCCCGCTGGTATCGCCGGAACGCCGCGACGAAGATGCGGCGGAAGCGAGCCTGCGCCCGCAACGGCTTGCCGATTTCATCGGCCAGGAGCAGGCGCGCAAAAATCTCGGCGTGTTCATCACCGCCGCGCGCGCCCGCAAGGAGGCGCTCGATCACGTGCTGTTTGTCGGGCCACCGGGCTTGGGCAAAACGACGCTGGCGCAAATCGTGGCGCGCGAGCTTTCGGTGAATTTCCGCTCCACCTCCGGCCCGGTGATCGCCAAGGCCGGCGATCTCGCAGCGCTTCTGACCAATCTCGAAGATCGCGATGTTCTTTTTATCGACGAGATCCACCGGCTCAATCCGACGGTCGAGGAGATTCTCTATCCGGCGATGGAGGATTATCAGCTCGATCTGATCATCGGCGAGGGGCCGGCGGCGCGTTCGGTCAAGATCGACCTCGCCAAGTTTACACTTGTGGGCGCGACGACGCGCGCCGGCCTTCTCACCAACCCGCTCCGCGACCGTTTCGGCATCCCGATCCGGCTGAATTTCTATTCGGTGGCCGAGCTTGAGCATATCGTCAATCGCGGCGCCCGCGTTCTGGGCGTCGGGCTCACGGCAGACGGTGCCAACGAGATCGCGCGGCGCGCCCGCGGCACCCCGCGCATTGCCGGGCGGCTGTTGCGCCGCTTGCGCGATTTCGCCACTGTGGCAGGCGCTGCCTCGATTGATCGTGCGCTCGCCGACACGGCGCTCGCCGCGCTCGAAGTCGATGCCGCCGGTCTCGATGCGATGGATCGCCGCTATCTCTCGACCATTGCGGTGAATTACGGCGGCGGGCCGGTCGGCGTTGAAACGCTGGCGGCGGCGCTGTCGGAGCCGCGCGACGCCATCGAGGACATTATCGAGCCGTACCTGATCCAATGCGGCTTCCTGCAGCGCACGCCGCGTGGCCGGCTGATTACGGGACATGCCTTTCGCCATCTCGGTTTGGCGGAACCGGCCCGCGATCCGGCGCAGTTCGGATTGTTCTTGGGAGAGGACGATGACAGCTAAGGTCATCAGTGTTGTCGCGGCGCTGATCCGTGACGCCGATGGTCGCGTGCTGCTCGTGCGCAAGCGCGGTGCCTCGAGGGATTCGATCTCACGGCCATCGCGGTGAAACAGTTCGACGGCAAGAATTGGGAACGCGCGATGGCCGGACGGCTGCCGTGGAGATAGGGGCGTGACGAGTATCCCGCTCGACGGTGAAATCCGCGACGGCCAGCACGTGCTGACCGTGCGGGTCTATTACGAGGACACCGATTTCACCGGCATCGTCTATCACGCCAATTATCTGCGTTACATGGAACGCGGGCGCACCAATTATCTGCGG
>DATAWA010000102.1:0-6715 GCA_036267435.1 Xanthobacteraceae bacterium
AGTCGCGGCGTCGGCGGTTGAGCAGTTATGCAATCCGGCGCAAAGCCGCATCGAGCAGCAGGCCGGCGAACAGGATCAAGCCGGCGTTGCGGTTAGACTTGAATACCTTGAGGCAATTGTCGGGATCGGCGATGTCGAGGCGGGCGATCTGCCAGGCAAGGTGGGCGGCGAAAGCCGTCAGGCCGATAAAGAAGATGACGCCGCCGCCGGCGGCAACGCCAGCGGCAGCCAGAAGAACCACGGCGCCCGCATAGAACAGCGCGAGCATCGGCTTGGCGCGCTCCTCAAACAGCAGTGCCGTCGACTTGATGCCGATCAGCGCGTCGTCCTCGCGGTCCTGATGGGCATAGATCGTGTCGTAGCCGATCACCCATGAAATCGATCCGGCGTAGAGCAGCAGTGGCGCCAGCGAGAGGCTGCCGAAGGCGGCGGCCCAGCCCATCAGCGCGCCCCAGGAAAAGGCGAGGCCGAGCACGATTTGCGGCCAATAGGTGATCCGCTTCATGAACGGGTAGACCGCGACGATGACGAGCGAGGCGACGCCAAGTGCGACGGTGAAGCGGTTGAAGGACAGCAGCACCGCAAGTCCGATCAGCGCCTGGGCGCCCAGAAACGCCGCCGCCTGCGCGACGCTGACCTGGCCGGAGGGGATCGGCCGCGACGCGGTGCGCTCGACGGCGCCGTCGAGATCGCGATCGACGATATCGTTCCAGGTGCAGCCGGCGCCGCGCATGGCGAAGGCGCCGATAAAGAACAAGGCGATGTGCGTCAGGTTCGGGGCGCGGTCGCCCGCCGCGACGGTCGCCAGCGCCGACGACCACCAGCACGGCAAGAGCAACAGCCACGAGCCGATCGGACGGTCGAGCCGTGACAGCCGCAAATAAGGCCGCGTCCACGGCGGAGCGAGGCTGTCGACCCAATTGCCGGTCGCGTCCGCAACCGAACCGGGCGCAAGCTTCATCGCCGTGTCATCGTCCCAGCGGATTGCCGGTGAGCGTGTCGAAGGTGCCGCCCTTGTGGACATTGGTATTGGTCGCGGAATCGACCGGCGCCGTCTTGATGGCGTCGCTGAGCGTCGGCGTTTTCGGGCCCGGCGCCTCGGTGCACACGACGTCGCGGAATTTCAGCGACTTCTCGTGGCTGGCTTTGGCGGCGGCGACGATCTGATCGGAAATGCCGCACCAGGTTTTGTTGTCGATCAAAAACTTGACGACGGAGCCTTCGGCGCCGACGAAGGCCGTCATCAATTTGCAGATGTCCTTGCGGTCGGCCTTCGCCTTCATCGCCGCTTGCACGGCATTGGCCTTGATCTGCGTGGTGCTGTTCAAGGGCACGAACTGCCGGCACTGCGCCGGAGCGCCCGTTTGCCCCATCTGCGCCAGTGCCGGGGTTCCGCCGAGCGGCGCCAAAGCGGCACCTAAGGCCGCAACAAGCGCGAAAGGAAGGCTGCGTCGCATCGATGAGCTTTCTGTCCGGACGGCGAGTTTACTTTGCCCGAGATTTTGCGCCGGTTCAAAGACTACCCGATTTCGGCGATAACGCGGCAACAGGCGCTCAAAGTCGGCTTATTTCCGATTGCCGCACCGGCATTTAGCGGTTAAACGCGGCCAAAACGCCGATACCGGTGGGGCGCCCTTTTGCCGCGCCGTCCCGTTTTCGGGCCCATTCCAAGCCCGCGCCCAGAGGGGTCGAGGAAGCGACCAGGCAAATTCCCCGGCAAATTCCCAGGCAAATTTCATGTCCGGCTACGACTTCCGCAGTCCCAGGCTTTTCGTCGAAGGCACGTTGCATGGCGGCGAAACCGTCCCGCTCGGCCGCGGCCAGGCCCATTATCTGACGCAGGTGCTTCGGCTGGAGCCCGGCGCGCGGGTGCTGGTGTTCAACGGTCGCGACGGCGAATGGACCGCCGCTCTCGAAGGCGGCAAGCGCACGGCGGCGCTTGCCATTGGCGCGCAAACGCGGGCGCAGACCGCGGCGACGGACCTGCATTATCTGTTCGCGCCGCTCAAATCGGCACGGCTGGATTACATGGTGCAGAAGGCCGTGGAGATGGGGGTGTCGCGGCTTGTTCCCGTCCTCACCCGGCACGGTCAGGTCGGCCGGGTCAACCTCGATCGGGTGCGGGCCAATGCGGTGGAAGCTGCCGAGCAGTGCGGCATTCTCAATGTGCCGGATATCGCGCCGCCGGAGCCGTTGCCGCGGGCTCTCGCCGCGCGCGATCCGGGCCGCTTGCTGATCTTTTGCGACGAGGATGCCGCAGTCGGCAATCCGGCCGCGGCACTGGCCGGGGTTCCTGTGCAATCGCCGCTTGCCGTTCTGGTCGGTCCGGAAGGCGGCTTTGCCGAAGACGAGCGTGCCATGCTGCTCAAAGCGCCGAATGTGGTGCGGCTATCGCTTGGGCCGCGCATTCTGCGCGCCGATACGGCTGCGGTGGCGAGTCTCGCCGTGGTGCAGACGGTGCTTGGCGATTGGCGGTGAGGGCGGTTCTCTCCGCTCGTTGCCGCGGAGGCGGGAACCCAGTTCTTCAACGGCATCCGCGAGGCTGCATTCCCGCTTGCGCGGGAGTGAGCGGAGTTTGGGCGATGGTTAGTGAATCATGCCGCGCCGGTCGTAGCAGACGAAGCTGACGTAATCGCCGTAGATGCGGTGGATGCTGGTCACCTTGGCGAGCCGCCCGTAGCGCGCGCAGAAGCTCTCGGCGATGTCGTCGTAGGTGCCCGGCACCGCCGGCCGATAGGGAAATATGCCGCCGGTATTGTTGCCGGTGATTTGCGGACCCGGCCCGGCAAATTCGCTGCCGAAGGCGAAGGCCGGCGACGTTGGGGCGGTGCCGATGAGGGTGGCGCCGGCCGCGGCCAGCGCCAGTGCAATCAGAAGCGTCCGCAGCATAGCCCAAGCCCTCCCGCGCCCATCATGCGCCAATGCCCAACATGCGCCAATGCCCAAGACGCAAGTTTAAAGGCTTAAGGGCCGGAATGAAAGCGGCGCAAGCGGCCGCCGGCGCGAAGCGAAGCCGAAATTCACATCATCGAATAGGCAGAGGCCACCATGCCGACCGGCCGCCGGTCGGCGGCATTGAGCAGCATGACCCGGCCGAAGCTGGTATTGCGGCCGATGCGCACGACGCGGGCATCGGCGACGATGTCGAAATTCACCGGACGGAGAAAATGCGTGGTCTGGTCGATCGTGCTCATCGGCCGGTAGCCGTTCCAGGCCGCAGAGCAGGCGATCACCATGGCGGTGTCGGCAAGCGCCATCATCGCCTGGCTGCACACCACCGCCCCGTCGGCACAGATCCTCTTGGAGAACGGCAGCCGCACGGTGGCGCCGGGCTGCCAATCAGGCAACGCGCCCGCCGGCCGCGCCGCCTCGACGCTTTCAACCAAAAGCGCCAAATCCTGCACCCATGACGGAAACACTTCGGTCATCAGGCGCCCCGCCGCCTGGAGGCCGAACGAAGCCTGCGGCTTCTGCAGCCGGTGCACCTCGCCCATCACCCTTTTCCCCCGATTTCTCTCCGCTGACCGGCCGCCTGTGTGCGGCCGATCATCCCCAACTTTGCCTACGCTGATTGAACCGGGTGCCGCCGATGCGCGGCTTGCTCTTGCGAGCACGCTGACAAACGAATCAAAACAAACGCCTGTGGATTAGTAGCACAATCGGCGGAAACCCAAGTAGCTGTACCTATCGGGTGACCGCAATCCCCGATGTTCACCGCCGCCGGCCCCTGGCGCGCGCGCCCTGGAGGACCTTGACCGGCGACGCCCGTCGCGGCACGCTGGCGGCGTTGAGCGGGGAAGGGCAGATGTTGCAGTCCAAAGCACGGATCGGCCGCAATTCGTTTTCAGGCGCTGCGCGGGCCTGGATCGCCGGCTTGGCGCTTTGCGGCGCGTTGGCCCTTGCGCTGGCCTCAGGCTCGCCGGCGCGTGCCGCGACCTGGCTGGAGAAGAATTTCTGGATGTCCGGCCCGAACTACGATCGCGACCTGCCGAGCTGCGATTTCCATCCCGCGCTCGACCGCATCATCCGCGATTTCCGCACCAAGGAATTCCGCTTCTGGAATTCGGAGCTGCGCATCGTCGGCTTCGAGGATGTCCACGAGGTCGCCACCATGTCGTGGGGGGCGCAATCCATTCCGCGCCGCTTCTGCGGCGGCACCGCGGTGATCAACGATCAGACCAAGCACCCGGTCTATTATTCGATCGCCGAAGACACCGGCATGATCGGCGCCGATTGGGGTGTCACGTTCTGCGTCGTCGGCCTGGACCGCAATGACGCTTACGGTCCGAAATGCCGCGCGGCGCAGCCTTAACCGAAGTTTTCCCTCGCCAAGCTTGACGCCGTCAATCGCTCAGCGCCTGCAAGACGCAGGCGCGCAGCCGGTTGGCATCGCGCGCGCCGCGCTGCGCGAATTCGATGACCGTCTTGGCCACGGCCTGCCGGCCGTGCGGATCGCAATCGCTGACGCCGAGCGTCCGGCACACTTCGGCGTAAGCGCGCGTCATGGCCGAGAGCGCCTCCGGCTCGAAAGGCTCGTTCTTGAACAGGCGGTAAACGGGCATGCAATCCGGCTCCGTGCAGCTTCAAGCTAAGCCCGGCAGCCCTCTATTTCCAGCTAACCGGCGCAAAACAATGCGGGCAAAATTGCGAACAAAACGGCGCCCGTGTGGCCGCTGTGGCGCTCAATCCTGCCGGTCAATCTTGCGCTACTATGGCCGAAGGGATGCGCCGCCGCCGCGCGGCCGCGGTTTCTCGTTGCCGCGAATTGTGCTGAAGGGATTGTGATGAAAAAGCTGCTACTTGTTGTCAGCTTGGTCGCGTTGTCGATCGCTCCCGCCGCCGCGCCGGCGCAGGAGCAGCGCTCCGACACGCCGGGGCAATTCGATTTCTATGTGTTGTCGCTGTCCTGGTCGCCGTCGTTCTGCGCTGTCGCCGCCGAGCGGCATGGCGGCTCCGGGAACCGAGCGGATTCGCGGCAATGCGGCGCGCGGCCTTATTCCTTTGTCGTGCACGGGCTGTGGCCGCAATACGACAAGGGCTTTCCGGAATATTGCCAGGACCCGGCGCCGCGGCTCGATCACCGCCTGGTCGGCGCCATGCTCGATGTGATGCCGGCGCCGCATCTCATCTTCAACGAATGGGACAAGCACGGCACCTGCTCGGGGCTCGGCGCGCAAGCTTATTTCGACACGGTGCGCAAGGCGCGGGCGGCGGTGACCATCCCGGCCGATTACACCGATCCGCAAGCCGCGCTGACGGTCACGCCGGGCGCGGTCGAAACCGCTTTTATCAAAGCCAACCCGACGCTGCCGGCCGACGGCGTGGCCGTCATCTGCAGCGGCAAGCGGTTAAGCGAGGTGCGGCTGTGTCTGACCAAGGATCTGAAGTTTCGCGGCTGCCCCGAAGTCGCCAAACGCGGCTGCCGGCGCGATCAACTGGTCATGCCGCCGGTGCGCGGCAACAACGGCTGACGCGTTTGTTCTCGCCGGCGCCGCCGCCGAACCTGCGCTCATGAACTACCAGCACGCCTTTCACGCCGGAAATTTCGCCGATGTGCATAAGCACATCGTTTTGACGCTCATCCTCGAATATTTGCGCGCCAAGCCCGCGGCGTTCCGCGTGATCGACAGCCACGCCGGCGCCGGGGGTTACGATCTGCGCGGCGCGGAAGCGGCGCGATCCGGCGAATGGCATGGCGGCATCGCGCGTGTTTTAAGCGCCGCGGAAACACTGCGCCACGGAAGCGCCGGCGCGCTGTTCAAAATATATCTCGACGCCGTCGCTGCGCAGAACGCCGGCGGGAAGCTGCGCTTCTATCCGGGCTCGCCGCTGATCACCGCGGCACGGTTGCGGCCGCAGGATCGTCTGATCGCTTGCGAACTCGAGCCGCACGCGGCGGCGTCGTTGAAGCTCGCGCTGCGCGGCGCGCGCGGCGCCAAGGTGCTGGCGATGGACGGCTGGACCGCGATCAAGGCCAATGTCCCGCCGAAGGAACGCCGCGGACTTGTTCTCATCGATCCGCCGTTCGAGGAAGCGCACGACTTTAACAAGCTGTCCGGCGCGCTGGCCGACGCGCATCGCAAGTGGCCGACCGGCATTTATTTGCTGTGGTATCCGATCAAAGAACGCGACGCCCCGGACGCTTTGGCGCGCCGCCTGCGCCGGCTGGCGGTAGCGAAAATCCTGCGCTGCGAAATTACGCTCGCGCCGCCACGCGCGGATGCCGGACTACTCGGCTCCGGTCTTGTCATCGTCAATCCGCCATACACGCTGGAGCGCGACCTGAAGACTTTGCTGCCCGTATTTATACGGGTGCTTTCGCCAGGCGCGGAGGCTCGCTTGGATTGGCTTTCGCGTGAAAGCTAGGGGAATATTCGCGGCAGGGTAGCAAGATTCCACCCAAGCCGGACGGGAGTGACTGAAAAACCGGGCCTTCCCCACTTTTACACACGTGCAAATTGGTCTAATTGGTTGTGTACTGGCTTGGACGTTCCGCCTCCTGTGGGGGGCCGGCGGAGTGACTGAGATCGTCTGGGGTTCTCAAACTCTTTGCCCGCGTGGATGTCGGAGCTTGCCGTTGCGCCGTGGGGGTCGCGACGACGAACTACGGGGAAGGAGTCTGCTCGATGGCAATGACCGGTACGGTCAAATTTTTCAACGGGGAGCGCGGCTATGGCTTTATCAAGCCTGACGACGGAGGCCGCGACGTGTTCGT
>DATAWA010000103.1:0-3153 GCA_036267435.1 Xanthobacteraceae bacterium
CCGGGAGACCGGGCGCCACGGATCGCGATAGGGCGCAAAAGAAAAAGGGCCGCTCACCTTGCGGGAGCGGCCCAAGTCTAGGGAGGAAACGCCCAAGGAGGGCGACGGTAACAGGAGGGAACCTCCCGCTACCGCACTGCAGCAACATACACTGCGGCGCACAAAATACAAGTGCTGCTGACCTATCGGTCCGGAGTTTTTCCCCCGTTATTTGCCGCAAATTTAACACCACCGCCTCGGCGGCTGTTTTTCGGCCTCGCGCGGAGATAAAAACGAATTGTAAATCAAGTACTTAATTGTTGTTCTCAGAGCTGCTTAAATTTGCACCAGCGGGGCCATAAAGCGACGCCGGACTGCCAAGCAGATGTTGCATAGCGGAATTGCGAGCCACTGTAGCGGCCGGGCCACAGCCCGATTGCCGTCTTCATTAAGCTTCGATACTCGATGATCGGTGTCGGCATCAGACACCGGGGCCCCTCATGACGGCGATCGATTTCGCGGCATTCGTGGACGAACTCGCCGCCGTTTCCGGCGAAACCATCCGGCCGTTCTTCCGCAGCGCGCTCGGCAACGGGGGGCTGGGGCTGGAAAACAAGGACCGATCCGGCGGCTTCGATCCGGTCACCGCCGCCGACCGCGCCGCCGAAGCGGCGATGCGCACGCTGATCAAGCGCACCTTCCCCGAACATGGCGTGATCGGCGAGGAATTCGGCGCCGAGCGGGCCGACGCCGAATATGTCTGGGTGCTCGACCCGATCGACGGCACAAAATCCTTTATCTGCGGGCTGCCGGTATGGGGCACGCTGATCGCGCTGACCCGAAACGGCGAGCCGATCTACGGCATGATGCACCAGCCGTTCACCCGCGAGCATTTTGCCGGCGACGGCCGCGGCGCGCGCTATCGCGGGCCGGCGGGCAACCGCGATCTGCGGGTGCGCGACTGCGCCTCGCTTGCCGAAGCGGTGCTGTCCACCACGAGCCCGCTCCTGATGAACGCGGCCGACCGGGCGCGCTTCCAGCGGGTCGAGAACGTGGTGCGGTTGTCGCGCTACGGCGGCGATTGCTACGCCTATTGCGTGCTCGCCGCCGGGCATATCGATCTCGTCATCGAGACCGAGCTCAAGCCGCATGACGTATTGGCCCTCATCCCGATCATCGAGGGCGCCGGCGGCATCGTCACCACCTGGGACAACGGCCGGCCGCATAACGGCGGGCGCATCGTCGCCGCGGCCGACAAGCGGGTGCATGCGCAGGCGCTGGACATGCTGAACGGTTGATCGGTGTCCCGGGCGCAGCGCAGCACACAGTGATGCGCTGCAGACCCCGGACCGTCGCATACTCAGAGTTTGAAACGATCCCTGATCAGCGGCGCATCGCTTCGCGCTGCACCGCGTCCGGGATACGGCCTCTAATACAGCGGCGTGCCTGGCACGAAGGCGTCGAATGCCGCCCAGAATTGGGTGCGAAAGCGATCCTGTTCCATCAGGATCTCGTGCAGGGCGCCGACGATGACCAGATGCGACCCCGCGCGCAGCATGCTGGCAAATTCCTCGATGACCGTATTCGAAACGATCGCGTCGCTGCCACCGGCCACGATCAGCATCGGCTGGCGCAGCCGCGCCGCGTAGCTGCGATCGCGCATGGCGCGCATGGCGCGGAACGCCGAATCGAGCCACGCCACGGTCGGTCCGCCGACGCCGAGCGCCGGCTCCGCTTCGATGATCGCCGCATTGCGGGCAAAGCGGACCGGATCGGAGGTGAGAATATTGCCGAGGAACGGCCGCAGCTCGGTGGGCGTGGTATCGGTCTTGGGAACATACATCGTGCCGAAGCCGGCCACGCGCATCGCCCGCACCAGCAACGGGCCGAAACCGTGGGCATAATCGACGCCGCCAAGGCCGAGGAGCGGCGCGGTCAGCACCATGCGGTCGAACCAGCGATGGCCGCGATAGGCGGCGCGGATCAAAACCGCGGCGCCGGTGGAATGGCCGAGGCCAAAGATCGGCGGCGGACAGTCCGGCAGCACGATCTCGCGCATGAAGGTCTCGAGATCGATGTCGTATTCGCCAAAGTCGCGCACATAGCCTTTGCGGCGATCGCCCAAGGCGCGGTCGGACAGGCCCTGGCCGCGCCAATCGAGCACCGCCACCGCGAAGCCGCGCGCGCGCAAATCGCGCACCGTCTCGAAATATTTTTCGATCCATTCGCTGCGGCCGGGAAAGATGCACACCGTGCCGCGCCGGCCCGCCGGCGGCAGCCAGCGCGCATAGCGCAGCATCACGCCATCCGGCGTCTTGAGCATGCCCGCGAGATAATCGTCTGGAACGGGATTGGCGGGGATCGAGACGAGTTTCATTGACCGGTCGATGGCAGGAACTGCGGTCCCGCTTATAGCAGCACCGCGCCGATCGTCATCTGCTGAAGCCCGACGATGCAGCGGCGTCATGCCTCGCCTCTTAGATTAAAATAGATAAATCAATGACTTGAAAGCCTCTTGCGAGCCGCAGTGGCGGTCTTATATCGAACTTGCGCAGGCCCGATAACGGCGGCGCATTCATCGGCCTGGCCCATACGGGCGGGTCATCCGCATGTCGCTTCACAAGGAGGATATGCCATGCGAACTTTCGATCTGTCTCCACTTTATCGTTCCACCGTCGGCTTCGACCGTCTGTTCTCGCTGCTCGACCAGAGCGTCGAGGGCGGCGCCCCCGGTTATCCGCCCTATAATATCGAGCGGACCGGCGACACGGCCTATCGCGTGTCGGTGGCGGTTGCCGGCTTCAACGAGCCGGAACTTTCCGTCGTAGCCAAAGAGAACACGCTCACCATCCGCGGCGAGAAAAACGCCAAGGAAGAGGGCAAGAACGGCGAGATGCTCTATCAGGGCATTGCCGCGCGCACCTTCGAGCGCGTGTTCCAGCTTGCCGATTACGTCCAAGTGAAGGGCGCGAGCCTCGAAAACGGTCTCCTGCACGTCGACCTCGTGCGCGAGATTCCCGAGGCGAAAAAGCCGCGCACCATCGCGATCAACAGCAAGGCGAACGGCCCGACGGCGATCCAGAACCAGCAGGCGGCGTAAGCCAGCCTCGTTTCGCGAACGATAAAGCGCCCCGGTCCTGCCGGGGCGCTTTTGATTCGTTATGTTTGATTCGT
>DATAWA010000104.1:0-20401 GCA_036267435.1 Xanthobacteraceae bacterium
GGCGGGCTTGATGTAGCCCCCGAAATAGCCGCCATCCACCTCGGCAACCTTGCCTTCCCCGCCGATTACGCGACCCTTCAATTCGGCGGCCATCGCTTCGCGGAGTTTGTGCAGTAATACAAAGGCGCACTTGTACGACACATTCAGGTCACGGCTCAGGGCCAGCGCCGACTTGCCTTTGACCTCGTTACAGAAGATCGCAATGGCGGCGAGATAGCAGCGGAGCGGTAGCTTATGGCTGGCAAACAGCGTGCCGGACGTGATCGAGAAGTCCTTACCGCACGCCCGGCAGCGGAAGCGGGGTGCACCCTTCAAGCGGCGGCAATCGTAAGCATCGGTCCCGCCGCAGTGCGGGCAAACCGGCTCGCCGTTCGTGTCGGCCCAACGGATATAGCGGAATGTCCTTTCCGCCTGATCGTCCTTCATGGTGAAAACGGACGCCAGCGAGAGGCTTTTGGCGGCTGCGGAGAGGAGGAAATGTTGGGCCATTTGCTTACCTATCGTTTATAAAAGCTAACATATACGTTAGGTATTGCCTGTCAAGCAAAACTATCGTATATGTTAGCTTGCATATCAGTTAGGATGCTAGCGCATGAATATCAAATCAGAGGATGAATGGGCGGAACGAGCCGCCGCTTTCCTCAAACACAAATTAAAAGATTGCGAGGTGACTTATGCCGAACTGGCCAATCGGCTCAAAAAACACGGATTTAAGGAGGAAACTGAAGCCTCAATCACAATGAGGTTGAAACGGGGGACTTTCCCGGCCACGTGGTTTCTGGCTGTGCTGTCGGCTTTGGATTTGGATGGAGTGGCTTTGGATGAAATTTAATTGGGAAGGGCTTGCAAAATCGTATGTAGAAAATTTGCAACAGAATCTGCTGGTTTAGGACCGGCAAACTTATTTTGCAGAATGACTTGAGCGCCAATCTGCTCGTCTGGCGGTACATTGATAGTGCCTAGCGAACGCATGCGATTTGCTCGCGAAACCAACTCGCTAGCTATTGATTTAGCTGTTGATCCGAACTCTGCCTCAAAAATAGCAGCCTTCTTTTGACGACTTTCCTTCCATTTGTCTCTAGCCGCCAAAAATTGCTGTCGGTCTCTCGGATCAATTTTCGGATATGGATTTTCTTTATCCATTTCGGACTGAAATTGGTGCAGATGCTGAATTATAGTTTCCACCACCCCTCTGAACTCTGTATCGGTCAGCTTTGAATACTCACCCGTCGGCGGCGGAAATGCCATCGGTGCGTCTGGGCCGATCATGGCCATATTATCCATGTCGACGGTTGACCCCTGGTCTGCTCTCACAAAGCGTCCGGTGAATGGAGCGGTTCCAGCTATCAAGGCGCCCTTGGTGCTAATACGCGAGTCTCTAGTGGCCTCTATCCACGGACCTCCGACGGCGGCCGCTTGAGGAGAGGACAAAACTGAGGGAAATTCTCGTTCTTTAATAAATCTAAGAGCCTCGGAAAGACAGATAGCGGCTATCAATCCCGCAATGCCTACCGCAGGGATTCGTATCCATGCCGATTCCATGGTGGTTATGCCCCACACAACAGCTATGCTTCCAAATAGGATTGCTGAGGCCCAGGCGCATCGGCGCGCGACTCGGTAATTGGGCTTATTGAGGCTTACCACGGTAAGCCCCGACGCAACCAGGAAGCCGAAAAGTAGGCCCCCTTCGAGATAATAAAAAGACGCCACGTCCATAGACGAGGACTATACCCGATCCGCTTGTGGCGTTTGCGCCATAATACCGGGATAATCGAGCGCGCGGATGGCGCCGACCAACTGCCTGACGACGGTGGCCTCGCGATAAAGCGCACAAATGATCGTGTAGGGAGGCAATGCGGCGTCGCCACCGGCGGCGTGCTGCGACGGGGGCGATCGGGCGAATAAGCTCAATATTCTCAAGAGTGCCCCGGCCAAAAACAAAGCGCAGAACGCGCCGGCCAATCCCTCAATCATCACCAGCGGTGCGAGAGCGAAGAAGGCCAACGCCCAGATCACGGCGACGATGCAGGTGACGATGCGGCGCGCCGCTGTTCGCGGCGCGTTGGAAAACGACGGCTGGCTCACGCGGAGACTATCGGTGGCGTGCCGGCCCAGCGCATGCCCGGCATGCCGGGTAACGAAAGCCCGCAGCCGATCCGCCGAGGTCAGGCGGAATGACATCAGCCACTGCGGACGTTCGCAGTGTGGATCGGCAAGTCGCCGCGCCCTCATGGCGTGCGGCGCTATGATCCATGTCAGTTCGCGGCCTTCGCGCAGCGGCAGTAGGCCTGCCCGCGCCGCCTCGATCAGGCGACCGTCATCGAGCGGGCAATCGCTTCGGGACACGCGGTCGAGCCGCTCGTACCGCGTGCCGAGAGATGCAGCCAAGGCCGTCAGATAGGCTTCTTCGGTGATGGCGTCGGCACAGACCAGCACCCGCTCGGCGCCAACGCCGATGGTCTTCGCGCGGCGTTCCGCGGCAGCGACAATGCGGTCCGGCAGGAGATGCCGGACGCAAGCGGTCTCGACGTAGTGGCCTGGCGGCGATGCCGGCACGCCGTTCGATTGGCGGTCGATCGGCGCGACAGGACCCCGCAGCGCGCCGCCCACCAGCCAATTTTCCATCTTGGCGCGGCGAATGCCGGCCCCTACGACGCCACCCACGGCCACCGTTGCCCCCTACACGCAACGCCAACGCCGCTTGCCTCGACTTTTCCTTACGTCCCCGCTAAGCGGGCCGGGTACGGCGAAGAAGCATGCAGCTACACCATCAAATGGCCCGATCGTGGCCTATGCTACCTGGAATAGCAATCTCTGGGAGCTACCCGTCCCCTCGGCGGGGGCTTGGCCTCGCGGCTATGGTCGGCCTGCTCCTGGCCGCACTGCTTGCGACGCTAGCCGGCGCGCGCACCGCATGGGCACAAGACGGCGTCGATCTGCCGCGGGGCGCCGCGGTGCCCGGCTTTTGGGACCCCCGTCACCGGCCCGAGCGGCCCGACCTGTCGCGCATTCAATCGATCCGCTTCTTGACCGGCCTCGATTATCCACCCTTTGATTTTGCCGGACCGGACGGCAATCCGATCGGATTCAATGTCGATCTGGCGCGACTGCTGTGCGACGAGATCAAAGTGACCTGCACCATTCAGGCCCGCCGGTTCGATCTTTTGCTGGCCGCGCTCAACAGCAATCAGGGCGATGCCGTGATTGCATCGATCGCGCCGACCGCGGAGGCGCGTCAGCACGCCGATTTCACCGACCCGTACTATCGCACGCCGGCGCGCTTTGTCGCTCGCATCGACAGTCCTATCCATGACGTCGAGCCGGAGCTCGTCGAGGGCAAGAAGATCGCGGTCGTCGCCGGCACGGCGCACGAAGCGTTTCTCAAGCAGATGTTCACGGAAGCCGAGATAAAGCCCTATGCCAACGACGAGGCGGCGCGCGAGGCGTTGCGCAACAAAGACGTCGACTTGTTGTTCGGCGACGGAATTTCGCTGGCGTTGTGGCTCAACGGCAGCGATTCCGCCGGCTGCTGCGCGTTCCGTAGCGGGCCCTATCTGGAGAGCCGCTTTTTCGGCGAAGGCGTCGGCATCGCGGTCACGCGTGGCAACGATCTCTTGCGGCAGGCGCTGAACTGGGCGCTATTCCGGCAATGGGAAAAAGGCACCTATGCCGACCTGTGGCTGCGCTATTTTCCAATCAGCCCGTTTTGAACCAGAGCGCTTTTGACGCTATACCGCGCGATCTGGAGTGCGATCGCTTCAAGTTGAATCGATTGACGCTCTTGCATTTTGGTGAAGCATGATCTTATCGGAAAACCGGTTCCCACTTTTCCGGATCATGCCTGAAGACGAAAGCCCGATGCAATGACGGAAGTCGAAGCCCCTGTCGCAAGCTTACGCGAAATCGCCGAACTGTCGCATGCGTGGCCATTCGAGGAGGCGCGCAAGATCGTCGCGCGGCTGAAGCGGGCGCCGAAAGACGAAGTGATTTTCGAGACCGGGTACGGCCCATCCGGTCTGCCGCATATCGGAACTTTCGGCGAGGTGGCACGCACCACCATGGTACGGCACGCGTTTCGCGTTCTCACCGATGACAAGGTCAAGACGCGGCTCCTTGCCTTTTCCGACGACATGGACGGGCTGCGCAAGGTTCCCGACAACGTGCCCAACAAGGAAATGCTGACGCTGCATCTCGGCAAGCCGCTCACTCAGGTGCCGGACCCGTTCGGCACGCACGATAGTTTCGCCGCGCATAATAATGCGCGGCTGCGAGCGTTCCTCGATCAGTTCGGCTTCGATTACGAATTCATGTCGTCGACCGCTTGTTACACCTCGGGACGGTTCGACGCCGCGCTCCTAAAAATGCTGGCGCATTTCGAGGAAGTGATGGCGGTGATGCTGCCGTCGCTGCGCGAGGAGCGCGCGCAAACCTACTCGCCATTTTTGCCGATCGACGCCAAGACCGGCATTGTGCTGCAGGTGCCGGTCGTCGCGCATGACGCCAAGGCCGGCACGATCACTTACGAAAACGACGGCGAGCGCATCACCACCCTTGTCACCGGCGGGCGCTGCAAGCTGCAATGGAAGCCGGATTGGGCGATGCGCTGGGTCGCGCTCGACATCGACTACGAGATGGCGGGCAAAGACCTGATCGATTCGGTCAAGCTTTCGAGCGAGATTTGCCGCGCGCTTGGCGGCACGCCGCCGGAGGGTTTCAACTACGAGCTCTTCCTCGACGAGCAGGGGCAGAAAATCTCGAAGTCGAAGGGCAACGGGCTGACCATCGACGAGTGGCTGCGCTATGCCAGCCCGGAAAGCCTGTCGCTGTTCATGTATCGCGAGCCGAAGGCGGCGAAGCGGCTTTATTTCGATGTCATTCCCCGGCATGTCGACGAATATCTGCAATTCCTCGACGCCTATCCGCGGCAGGGCTTGAAGGAGCAACTCGGCAATCCGGTCTGGCACATCCATAGTGGCGCACCGCCAAAGTCCGACAATCCGGTGCCGTTTGCGATGCTGTTGTCGCTGGTGACGGCGTCGAACGCCGCCAACGCCGAGACGCTCTGGGGCTTTATCGGCCGCTATCGGCCGGGGGTGACACGCCACACGCATCCGCGGCTCGCCGCACTGGTCGATTATGCGATCAATTATTACCGCGACTTTGTCGCGCCGACGAAGACCTATCGCGAGCCGGGCGCGGGCGAGCGCGCAGCGTTGATCGATCTGCGCGACGCCTTGTCGCAACTGCCGGCGGATGCCGACGCGCAGGCTATACAGGACGTTGTTTATGAGGTCGGGCGGCGCGAGCCGTTTCTCGACCAGAAGAAAAAGGCCAAGGACGGCAAGCCGGGCGTCTCGCTCGACTGGTTCAACATGCTCTATCAGGTGCTGCTCGGCCAGGAGCGCGGCCCGCGCTTTGGCTCCTTCGTCGCGGCTTACGGCGTGCAAAGCACGATCGACATGAT
Organism: Xanthobacteraceae bacterium; assembly: GCA_036267435.1. GTDB lineage: Bacteria > Pseudomonadota > Alphaproteobacteria > Rhizobiales > Xanthobacteraceae > BOG-931. The sequence goes on from DATAWA010000104.1 coordinate 5,465, forward strand.
CGACGGCGCGCTGTCGCGCTCAGCGTGATTACTGGCTCGCCCACAAGATGCGCGCGATCCACAGGACGTCGGTTAGCGCGAGCGTGCGGTCGGCGTGCTGGGCATTGAGCGATTTCAACTCGATCGATTTTGCCGTCCGGCGCTTGAGCTCCTTGGCCAGAACCTCGCCGTCTTTGGTCCGCACCACGACACGATCGCCGCGGCGGATCGGCGCCGATGGCGACACCAGGATCATGTCGCCATCGCGGTAGGCCGGTTCCATCGACTGGCCGGAGACTTCGAGCGCATAGGCATGCTCATCGGTGACGGCCGGAAACGCAATTTCGTCCCAGCCTTCGCCGGCCGGGAAGCCGCCGTCGTCGAAGTAACCGCCGGCGCCGGCTTCGGCGAAGCCGAGGAGCGGCACCGCGCGCGCGGCCGCGCCCGTGCCCGACTCGATTAGCGCCACGAAAGTCTCGAGCGGCGTGCCGGTCGCGGTCAAAGCCTTGGCGATCGATTCGGTCGAAGGCCAGCGCTCGCGGCCCGCGGACGTAATGCGCTTCGATTTGTTGAATGTGGTCGGATCAAGCCCGGCCCGTCGGGCGAGACCCGAGGCGGATAAGCCTGCGCGCGCAGCGAGGCGATCGATGGCCGACCAGACCTGCGCATGCGTGAGCATACAAACTCCTACGCCGGCATGATCCCGAAGCGTGGCCGCCTCAGTCTCCCAACGGATCATGCGCGAACAAGCGGGCAATGATAGGAATTATTGCCTGAGCGCTCAAGGGCCGTTAGGGTCGGAAGCCACATCCTAAGGTTCATCGCGTGACGATAATTTATAAGATCTGCGAACGCGCCGCGTGGCGCGATGCCGAGCGTGCCGGGGCCTATGACGGGTCCGATACCGACCGGCGCGACGGCTTCATTCATTTTTCGACCGCCGCGCAGGTTGCCGGGACCGCGGCGAAACATTTTGCCGGGCAGGCCGATTTGATGCTGGTCGCGGTCGACGGCGACGGCCTCGGGGCCGCGCTCAAATGGGAGCCGTCGCGGGGCGGCGAATTGTTTCCGCACCTCTACGGCAAGCTTTTGCTCGCCGCGGTGGCCTGGGCGAAGTTATTGCCGGACGAAATCGGCGGACAGCGGATATTGCCGGAGCTTGACGCGTGATTGGACTATTTGGGCGCTTGGCAATGCCGTTGCTCAATCGGCTTGAGCCAGAAGATGCGCACACGCTCGCGGTCAAGGCGCTGAAATTCGCGCCGCTGCCGCGCCCCGCAGCCGACGATCCGCGTCTCGCCGTCCGTGCCCTCGGCCTGATTTTCCCGAACCCGATCGGCATCGCCGCCGGGTTCGACAAAAATGCCGAGGTCCCGGACGCGCTGTTGCGACTCGGCTTCGGCTTTGTCGAAGTCGGCACCATCACGCCGAAGCCGCAGCAAGGCAACCCGCGGCCGCGCGTGTTCCGGCTCGATGCCGACCAAGGTGTCATCAACCGGCTGGGCTTTAATTCGCAAGGCGCCGATCTGGTGCTGCGCCGGCTCGCCGCCCGGGCCCAATCGGGCGGCATCGTCGGCATCAATATCGGCGCCAACAAGGACGCTTCCGATCGGCTCGCCGATTATGCCGGCTTGATCGAGCGCTTTGCCCCGGTGGCAAGTTACGTCACGGTGAACGTCTCATCGCCCAACACGCCCGGTCTACGCACTCTGCAGCAAGCCGCCATGCTCGACGATCTCCTGGCGCGGGTCATCGAGGCCCGCGATCGGATAGCGCCGAATGCCGGGCCCACTCCCGTGCTCTTGAAGATTGCACCCGATCTTTCCCTGTCCGATCTCGACGACGTCGTGAGCATCGCGCGCCGGCGCCGGGTCGACGGCATGATTGTCGGCAACACCACGCTGTCACGGCCGAAAGGCCTGCAGGATGTCGGGACGGCGAAACAGGCGGGCGGTTTGTCAGGCCGTCCGTTGTTGCCGCTGGCGAACCGCATGCTGGCCGAGACCTATGTGCGGGTTGAAGGCGTATTTCCTCTTGTCGGCGCCGGCGGCATCGATTCCGGTGCAGCGGCGATCGCCACGCTGCGCGCCGGTGCAAGCCTCATTCAGCTCTATTCGGCACTGGTGTTTCAGGGGCTTGCGCTTGTCGCCGACATCAAAGCGGCACTTGTCGCCGCGCTCGATCGCGATCGGCAGGCGAGCCTGGCTTATTACGTGGGCGCGGATGCGGCTGCGGTGACCGCGGAGCCGTGGCCGGAATGACAGGAACGATTGCCGATGCGGTTTTCGCCGGCATACAACAATCCGACAACAGAACGTTGGACGGGGAGGCGACATGATCGACTGCTACACATGGATGACCGATAACGGCTACAAGCCGCGCATGATGCTGGAGGAAACCGGGCTCGCGCATCGGATCGTTCCAGTGAATATCCGGGAACGGGCGCAAATGACGCCGGACTTCATGAAGATCAGTCCCGGCCACAAGATTCCGGCCATCGTCGACCATGACGGCCCCGGCGGCGCAGCGGTGACGCTGTGCGAGTCCGGCGCGATCCTCAAATATCTCGGCGAGAAGACCGGACAGTTCTATCCGCGCGATGGAGTGGCCCGGGTCAAGGTCGATCAATGGCTATTCTACGGTTCGGCGACCTTCACCACGCTGGCGCAGCAGTTCGGGCATTGGACGATCCGCTCGCCGGTGAAGGCCCCGCCCGCGCAGCAGCACTACGAGGCTAATTTGCGCGACATGCTCGGCATTCTCGATCGTCATCTCGCCGGTAACGCCTATTTCGGCGGCGACTATTCCATCGCCGACATGACAATGTATTCCGACGTGCATTTTCACGGCGTCAACGATATCGGCCTGCAAGACTACGTCCATATAAAGCGTTGGCATGACGCCATTGCCGCGCGTCCCGCCGTGCAGCGCGCCTGGGGCCCGTTTCCGCAGGCGTAACCGGCCCGAGGTCAGCGCACGCGATCAGCGCAGCGCCGCGGCTCCGGGCGAGGGCGCCAACACCGGCTGCAGCGCCGGCACGAGCTTGCGTTTCTCGCGCCGCGCCGGGATGGCGCGATAAACTTGCTTGGTTGCCTCGACGATATGGACGCCGGCGAACGGCGCTGAGAGCGTGGCGCCGGTCCGTTCCCAGGCGATGGCCGAACGCAAAAACCAGTTCCGCGATATCGGCGGCACGTAAAGCGCTTCGTCCCAGCCGGTCGGGGTGAACCAGGCGTCGCGCAAAAGCTGGGTAATCTGGCTGCGCGAATAGGGGCGGCCTTGGCCGAACGGGGTCGTATCCATGCGCGCCCACAGCCCGCGCCGGTTGGGCACAACGGCGAGGAGCCGGCCGCCGGCGGCCAGAACCCGCCACGCCTCGCGCAACAGCTCGACAGGGTCGGACGACATTTCCAGGGCGTGGACCAAGAGCATGCGATCGACCGCGGCGTCGGTCAGCGGCAGTTCGTCTTCTTCGACCAGGGCGGCAAGTCCCGCGCGGGTCGAAGGCCAGCGAATGACACCCTGCGTGGCCGGCATCATGGCAAGGCTGCGCTCCGCCTCGTCGCGGAACAGGCCGAGATAGGGCGTCGGATAGCCGATGCCCAGAATACGCAGCCCGCGGGTATCGTTCCACCGCACACGGATGCCATTGCCGACAAAGCGGCGCGCCACGACGCCAAGCTGCTGGCTATAAAAATTGCGCAGGTCGACCACGTCCATGACGGCAAATTAGCATGGAATGCGTTGTCGTTCTGTTGCCCCACAGTCGCGGGCATTAACCATGCCGTGTTGCGTCAGCGGCGGCGAAAGCGGATGATCGGGGCGCCTACGGACAGGAAATAACCATGCCGGCTCAGACCTATTTGTTCCCTTGCCTCACTGACAATTTCGGCGTGCTGCTTCATGACCCCGACAGCGGCATGACAGCGTCGATCGACGCGCCCGAAGCCGCTCCGGTCGAGGCGGCTTTGAAAAAGACCGGTTGGCAGCTCTCCGAAATCCTGGTGACGCATCACCACGGCGATCACACCGCGGGCATCGGCGAACTTAAGGCCCATCACAAGTGCCGCGTGATCGCACCGCGCGCCGAGGCAACGCGCATTGCGCATGTCGACGAGACGGTCGGGGAGGGCGATAAAGTGCGCCTCGGCGCACTGGAAGCGCGTGTGATCGAGACGCCGGGCCACACCGCCGGCCACATTTCCTTTTTCTTCCCAGCCGACAAATTGGCTTTCGTCGGCGACACTCTGTTCTCGATCGGCTGCGGTCGCATCATCGAGGGCAACGCGGAGATGATGTGGCATTCGCTCTTGAAATTGCGGGCGCTGCCTGATGACACGCAATTCTATTGCGGTCACGAATACACCAACGCCAATATCCGCTTTGCCAAGACCATCGAGCCAAATAACGCGGCGTTGGCGGCGCGTGCCGAAGAGGTGAAAAAGCTTCTTGCCGGAGGCAAGCCGACCATTCCGGCGACCATCGGCGCCGAAAAAGCCGCCAACCCGTTCCTGCGCGCCGACGATGCCGAGGTGGCAAAATCGGTCGGGCTCGCCGGCAGTCCGGCGTGGAAGGTGTTCGCCGAGGTCCGCGAACGCAAGAATCGATTTTGACGGCGCTTCCAAACCGTGCGGCCGCTAAGCGCAGATGACGTCATCAGGTTGCTAAAGCTCGAGCCGCATCCCGAAGGCGGCCATTTCCGCGAGACATTTCGCGATCCGGGACGCGTCGCCGGCCGCGCGGCATCGACGGCGATCTATTTCCTGCTCGCCCGCGGCGAACGCTCGCACTGGCACCGGGTCGATGCCGCCGAAGCCTGGCACTTCTATGCCGGCGCGCCGCTTCTGCTCGAGATTGCGGAAGCCGGACGGACCCAGCGCATCACGCTCGGCGCCGATCTTGCCGCCGGCGAGCGCCCGCAAGCCGTCGTCCCGGCGCAGGCCTGGCAGGCCGCGCAAAGTCTCGGCGAGTGGACGCTCGTCGGCTGCACGGTAGCGCCGGGCTTCGCGTTCAGCGGCTTTGAACTGGCGCCTGGGGGCTGGACACCATAGCCGCGATGGGGTCGCCGGTGCGCGCCGCCAAATAGCCGTGCAACGCGGCGACGACCTGCGCGCCTTCGCCGACCGCCGCGGCGACGCGCTTGATCGATTTGGCGCGGACATCGCCGATGGCAAACACGCCGCGCTGCGTTGTCTCCAGCAAATGCCTTTCGCCGCCCACATCCCCCCCGGTCAGGACAAAGCCCTTGCCGTCGAGCGCAACGCCTGAGCCGGTGAGCCAATCGGTATTGGGTTCGGCGCCGATGAATAGAAACAAATGGCGGATCGGCCGGCGAACGTCCTCCCCCGTCGTCGCGATACGCCAATGCACCGCGTCAAGGACGCCGTTCTTGCCTTCCAGCGCGCTGACCTGGGCTCTCGCCACGACTTCGATATTGCTCATCGCGGCAATACGGTCGACCAAATAGCGTGACATGGTTTCGGCGAGCCCCGGTCCGCGTACCAGCATCGACACTTTGGCGCCCTGGCTTGCCAGGAACACCGCAGCTTGGCCGGCCGAATTCCCGCCGCCCACCAGCGCCACTTCCTGGTTGCTGCAGAGTTTGCCTTCCAGCGGCGACGCCCAATAATGCACGCACATGCCTTCGAACTCGTGGAGGTTTTCGAGCGCAAGGCGCCGGTAGCGCGCGCCGCTCGCGACCACGACAGAGCGCGTGGTGACGCGTTCGCCGCCGTGCAAATCCAGCACAAAGCGGCCGCTGATGTCCGCGGGAGGAATCAAGCCGGAGACTTCGTCCGGGATCGCCATTTCGGCCCCGAATTTCTGCGCCTGATTGTAGGCTCGCGCCATCAGCGCGATGCCGGTGATGCCAGTGGGAAATCCAAGATAGTTCTCGATCCGGGATGAGGCGCCGGCTTGCCCGCCAAAGGCACGGCAGTCGAGCACAAGCACGGAGAGCCCTTCCGAAGCCGCGTAAACCGCTGTTGCCAATCCCGCCGGACCGGCGCCGACCACGGCTACGTCATAAATGCGATTGGGATCGATGGGGCCGACCAAACCGATGCAGCGGGCGAGTTTGTCTTCGCTCGGATTGCGCAACAGCTGCCCGGCCGGGCAAAGCACGATCGGCAGCTGGCCTGGATCGACATGGAAACGCTCGATCAACGCCCTGGCCTCGGCATCGACTTCGGGATCGAGCAATTGGTGGGGATGGCCGTTGCGGCGTAGAAAAACTTCGAGCCGAAGCACATCGGCGTTTTCGGCGTGCCCGACAATGACCGGTCCGCCGACGCCGGTCTCCAGGATGCCGACGCGGCGCAGGATCAGTGCGCGCATGATGCGCTCGCCCAACTCGGCTTCAGCGATCAGCAAGGCGCGCAGCCGGTCCGGCGCTATGATCAGAGCCTGCACGGGTTGTTGCGCAATGGCATCGGCCAAGGCCGGCCGGCCGGCGAGTTGCGCCAATTCGCCGAGAAAGTCGCCGGGACCGTGCGTCACGAGGGTGGTGCGGTGACCCGATTTGTCGAGGTAGGTCACATCCGCCCGGCCGGTGAGAATGACCACCAAGCCGGGCGCAACCTGGCCGGCCGTATAGAGCGCCGCGCCGGCGGCGAAATTCCGGCATTCGCCAAACCGCCGGACCCGCTCGATCTCCAGCGCATCGAGTTCGAGCAGCATTTGATCGCCGCGCCGCTCGATGGTGGAAGGTCGCACAGCCATGATGGTCCGTCGCCCGCAAAAACTGGTGCAGCGGATATATAGCTACGAAAGCTTAGGCGAAATACTGCCCGCCATTCGCGGTGAGCGTCGAGCCGGTGATCAGTCCGGCATCGTCGGAAGCGAGAAATACCACGCAACGCGCAACCTCTTCCGGCTCGCCAAGCCGGCCGATCGGAATCTGCGGCAGTACGCTTTTCTGCAACACCTCCTGCGACATCGACTTGACCATGTCGGTTGCGATGTAGCCCGGGCAGATCGCATTGACGGTAACGCCGGCGCGGGCGCCTTCCTGCGCGAGCGCTTTGGTAAAGCCGATTTCACCGGCTTTGGCGGCGGAATAGTTGGTCTGGCCGAACTGGCCCTTCTGCCCGTTGATCGATGAGATATTGACGATGCGGCCGAATTTCCGTTCGCGCATGCCCTCGATCACCTGCCGGCACATGTTGAACAGCGAGCCGAGATTGGTGTTGATCACCGCCGTCCATTGTTCGGGTTTCATGCGGTGCAGCTGCGCGTCGCGGGTGATGCCGGCATTGTTGACCAGCACGTCGACCGGGCCGAGCTCGGCCTCGACCTGCTTCACGCCGGTGGCACAGGCATCGAACGACGACACGTCCCACTTATAGACGTTGATGCCGGTCTCCGCCTTGAACGCTTGGGCTGCCTCGTCGTTGCCGCCGTAATTGGCGGCGACGGTATACCCCGCGGCTTTGAGCGCCTTGCAGATGGCGGCGCCAATGCCGCGCGTTCCCCCAGTGACCAATGCAACACGGGGCATCAAATCCTCCCTGATTCTTTGGGCTCACGCCTTCGCGGAGCTCTTGCCCTTCAAATAGCATGGCCGGGACAAGCCCGGCCATGATTTCAATCAAGTCGCTCGCGCCGTTCAGCGTTCCAAGCACATGGCGATACCCATGCCGCCGCCGATGCACAGCGTGGCGAGACCCTTCTTCGCGCTGCGCTTTTGCATTTCGTAAAGCAGCGTCACCAGTACCCGGGCTCCCGACGCGCCAATCGGATGGCCGATGGCGATGGCGCCGCCGTTGACGTTGACCTTGCTGGTATCCCAGCCGAGGTCTTTGTTGACCGCGCAGGCTTGAGCGGCGAAGGCCTCGTTGGCCTCGACCAGATCGAGATCGGCGACATTCCAGCCGGCTTTTTTCAGCGCCGCGCGCGAGGCCGGGATCGGGCCAGTACCCATGATTTTGGGGTCAACGCCGGCTTGCGCCCAGGAGACGATGCGGGCCAGCGGGGTCTTGCCGAGTTTGGCGGCCTTGCTCGCTTTCATCAGCACGACGGCGGCGGCGCCGTCATTGATGCCTGACGCATTGCCAGCGGTGACGGTGCCTTCCTTGTCGAAAGCGGGCCGCAATTTGCCGAGCGTGTCGAGCGTCGTGCCATGCTTGGGATATTCGTCGGTATCGACCACGACGTCCCCCTTACGGCTCTTGATCGTCACCGGCGTGATTTCGTCCTTGAACCTGCCGGCCTTCTGTGCGGCTTCCGCCTTGTTCTGCGACTTGACCGCGAACTCGTCCTGCTGCTGGCGGGTAATCTGCCATTGCCGGGCTACGTTCTCCGCGGTGTTGCCCATGTGATAGCCGTTGAACGCATCCCAGAGGCCATCCTTGATCATGGTATCGATCATTTCGAAGTTGCCCATCTTCACGCCGCCGCGCAGGTATGCGCAGTGCGGCGCGACGCTCATGGACTCCTGGCCGCCCGCGACCACGATCTCGCTGTCGCCGTTGACGATGCCCTGATAGCCGAGCGCTACCGTCCGCAGGCCCGAGCCACAAAGCTGGTTCACACCCCAGGCCGGTGTTTCGACCGGTACGCCGGCAGCGATAGAGGCTTGACGGGCCGGGTTCTGGCCCTGCCCGGCGGTCAGGATTTGCCCCATAATGACCTCCGAGACGCGGGCCGGTTCGACGCCGGCGCGGTCAAGCGCGCCCTTGATCGCCGCCTTGCCGAGTTCGTGGGCCGGCAATGTTGCGAAAACGCCGTTGAACGCCCCGACCGGGGTACGCGTGGCGCTGACAATGACGACATCGTCTTTCATGGGACAATCCTTCCGGGCTGTTGGGCTATTCGAACGCGGGGGCTGGCCGCAAGATTGCTATAAGTCATAGGGATGCGCAGTGGCTGCGACAAGGCGCAAACGGCGGCCGGCAACGGCATGTCCGGCATGTTTCGCCGCGACGCCACAAAACAGTAGCCGTGCCGCGCAAAACCGCCTATTTTAACGGCAAAATTGCATGGTTCCACACATGACCGATACTTCGACCAAGACGGCAGAGCCGGTCACGATCAAGAAATACGCCAACCGGCGGCTCTATAACACCGGCACGAGCACCTACGTGACGCTCGAGGATCTCGCCGCCATGGTCAAAACCGGCGAGGATTTTGTCGTCTATGACGCCAAGACCGGCGATGACATTACGCGCTCGGTCCTCGCCCAGATCATTTTCGAGCAGGAGAACAAGGAAGGACAAAATCTCTTGCCGATTGCCTTCCTGCGCAAATTGATCCGCTTCTACGGGGACAGCATGCAGATGCTGGTGCCGCGGTATCTCGAAGTCTCCATCGAGTCGCTGACCCGCGAACAGGAGAAATTCCGCCAGCAGATGGCGCAGGCCTTTGGGGTCGGCGCCTTTACGTCGCTGGAAGAACAGGTCCGGCGGAATATGGAAATGTTCGAGCGCGCTTTCGCCATGTTCGCGCCGTTCGCCCGCCGCGAGGGGGCCGCAGCCGCCGAAGCGGCCGCGGATGCCGAAAAGCCGCCGGCAAAATCCGGCGACATCGACGATCTCAAGCGGCAGCTCGACGACATGAAGCGCAAGGTCGACCGGCTGACCGAGAAAGAACCCGGCAGCGAGTGATCGTCGCTTGCTTCGGATAGGCTTGGTCCCGTCACATGGCCGACCCAACGGGCCTCAAACGACTTTGGCGGCGTTCGCCAGCCAGGGTCTTTCTGTTGCCGCAAGCCCGACCATGGCGCCCTGCAGATAGTCGCAGCCCCACGCCTCCAGGGTTTTCGCCGCGGCCTCGTCCTGAACCCATTCGGCGACGGTCTTGAGTTTGAGGCGTCTTGCCAGATCGATCAGCGTGCGGACGAAAGCGCGATCGTCTTCCGAGCGCATGATATCCTGGACGAAGGCCCCGTCGATCTTGACGATGTCGACCCCGAGCTTGCGGAGGTTGCGGAACGAGGTATAGCCGGCGCCGAAATCGTCGATGGCGATGCGGCAGCCGAGATCCTTGACGCGGGCGACGAAGCCGCGTGTCTCGTCCACGTCATGAATCGCCGCGCTTTCCGTGATTTCGACAATGAGACGTTCGGCCACGCCGGCATGATGGCGCAACAACGAGGCAAGTCCCGACCACCAATCGGGGTCCGTTGTCGATGCCGGCGATACATTGAAGCTCGCCTGCAGGGCGGGCGCCGCCGCCAACTCGTCGATAACAAGCTCAAGCACGCGAAAATCCAGCAACCGCACAAGTCCGAGCCGTTCCGCCACTGGAACGATATCTTGAGCCGCGATCAAGCCGCCATCCGGCCGCCGGATGCGCATCAGGCATTCATAGAAAGCCGCCCGGCGATCTGTCGCGCCGGCCACCGTCTCGTAAGCCAGAAAAATGCGCCGCTCGTTGAGCGCGGCGACGATTTCGTCGGTGGCGCGGACGTTTTCACGGCGTGCGGCCTCACGTTCGATATTGGGCCGATAGGCATGAAATGAGCCGCGGCGCCGCGCCTTGGCGGTATCGAGGCTCTCCTGAGCGCGTGCCAGCACCTCGGCGACGCTGCGGGCATGGCGGGGCGCGGTGACGCCGCCGATCGTGACGGTAATGGCGATCGGTCCGGCGCCGGTCGCGATCATCTCGTCGCGGACGCCGACCAGCATGCGGTCGGCCGCGATCGCCATGTCGTCGGGCGTGCAGTCGCGCAGCACCAGGCCGAATTTGCTGCCGGAAAAGCGGCCGAGCGTGTCTTTGCCACGCATCCGGCTGTGCAGGCGCTTGGCAACGCCGCCGATAACCTCCTCGGCGACGTCGAAACCAAAAGATTCGTTGATGCGTGCCAAGTTATCGATGCCGACCAACAGAAAGCCGCATGACGAGCGGAAGCGGAACGACTCTTCAATCGTATCTTCGAGAACTTCGCTCAAGTGATGGCGATTGAGTTCGCCAGTGAGACCGTCGTGGCGGGCGAGATAACCAAGACGCTGCTCGTGCTCGTAGCGCTCATTGATGACGCGCAACACGCCGAGCGCTCGCGCCGGCTTGCCATCGGCGCCGGCAAACCAGCGTCCGGTGTCTTCGATCCACAGCTTGGTTTGGGTCGACGGATCGGGCTTGAGGCAATACTGGATTTGGTAGGCGACGCCATGGCCGTCGTCGCGCTTATCCGATCGCGTCACCGCATCGAACCGCGCCTGCGCATTGTCCGCTTCAAGAAGCTGGGCAAAAGCCCGACCGGTCGAAACTGCCCCGATATCGGCTACGAGCAGCACCTCGGCCGCATTGCCGCTCCACCGCAACGCGTCGGTATCGATCTGCCAGTCGTAGGCAACCTCGCCGACGGCGGCGAGGATGCGGCTGGCGTCGAGCGGCACAGTTGGCCGCGCCGGCGTTGCTGGCGCCGCTACGGCATGCCCAGCGGGAGGGATCGAATCTCGCGGCCCGACGTTGCTCAAATGGGTCTCTTCGGGGAATCGTTACGATCCCGCGGATGGCGGCGGCGCTCCGCCTTTTCCCGCAAGGTACCGAAGGAGCCTAAAGAATTCGGTAAATCTCGTGAGCTTCGGCCTCTTGCACAGGCCGGCATGGGGCTTGCGAGATACGGGGAAGCCTTCATGTATGTCCCGGTTTGGGACAGGAGACGCCCCGTTGCAAAACGCCCTGGTCCCCATTTCGATCCCCATTTCGCCGACCGAGCCGGAAAACATTGTCGGGGCGCGGAAGGCGCACCGGTCGAGTGCCGATTTTATCGCGCAACTGATCGCGGCGGCGATCAAGGCGCCGCAAACACGACAACGCCGGCGTGCGACGACCGATGAGGCGATCTCGCTCTATCGCGCGACCGGGCGCCAACCCGCTGCTCCAGGTCGCGGATTCTCCCGCTCCTTCTAGTTTTTTCGACCAAAAGGGCCACGTTGCTAGTGGTTCGATTTTAACCTTCGTATCCCCGTTCCGAACGCTATCACGCGAATGTCAAATCCGCTCCACTCGACCCAAAGCGGCGACTCCACCAGCGAGATGTGCAGCTATTTCGGCCGGGCGATTATCACAACGCCGGTCAGACTTGAGTGTCGACTTCAATCTGCCGCGTGCCGCTGCGCATGCCGACGATAAAGCCGGCCAGCACGTCGACGAGCGCAATGGTCATCAGCAGGAAGAACGTCGAAGTAGCCGCCCGCTGCACCAGAAGAAACTCGACCAGCATGGCAATGAACAATGCCATCGCCAGGATGTGGTCCATGACGTTGCGGGTGCCGAGCCGGGTCGCCTTGATGATTTCGATCCAGAGCAAAAAAATAGCGAAGGCAATGAGAATGTCTTCCCAGGTCAATATCCAATCTTGACCGGACATCATATGGACGGTGGCCGCCGGCGAAGTCCAACTTACGCCAGGGGTGAGAAACGCGATCATGTTGTAGATGGCGAACGGAACCAGTAGCAGCGGAAAGCCAAGCACGAACATGACGTAGAGCTTTCGTCACATAGTTCTCTCGTTCGTCACTGCCGTCCGCGACCGGCGGCGCAGCCTTAACCCCTACGCTTCCGCCTTCTTGGTCAGCACTTGGCGGCCACGATACATCCCGGATTTGAGATCGATATGATGCGGACGCCGCAATTCGCCGGAATCCTTGTCCTCGACGTAGGTTGGGGCTTTCAACGCATCGGCCGACCGGCGCATGCCGCGTCTCGACGGTGAGGTTTTTTTCTTCGGCACGGCCATGAGATCGCTCTCCTCTGTCTTAAACTCGCCTGCTCGGCTCGCTTTTTGGCTCGATTGGGCTTGGAATGCGGCGCTTATAGAAGAATGTTCGTTGCTGCGCTAGTGTCCCCGAGGCCCGCGCCACCCGCCGCGTCAGCCTCCGTCAGGGTCCCCGGACGCAGGCATCAAGGCTGCTGAAATCGGCGGCGCGGCGCACGTAAACACCGGCCAGCCGGCGGACAAGGGAGTTCGGGTTGCGGGCGCTGCGCTCTTTCGGATTGGGTAAAATCGCAGCGAGTTCCGCCGCCTGATAGATGGTCAAATCGCCGGCCGGCCTGCCGAAAGCCCAGCGCGCGCCGGCTTCGGCGCCGAATTCGCCATTCGGCCCCCATTCGACGACGTTGAGGTAGATTTCCAGAATCCGCCGCTTCGGCAGCACGAGCGTCATCCACAGCGCGAGCGGAATTTCCAGCGCTTTGCGGATGAAGCTCCGTCCTTGCCAAAGAAACAGGTTCTTGGCCGTCTGCTGGGTGATCGTCGAGGCGCCGCGAGCCTCGTCCAGATTATCGCTCGACTGCCGGAGAGCCGCGCGAATCTCGCCGAGATCGATGCCGGGGTTGTGACAAAAGCTGCCGTCTTCGGCGGCGATCACGGTCAGCCGCAGCGCCGGCGAGATACGCGGCAGCGGAACGACGATGCGCTCGACGCGCGCGCCGGTCGCGAAGCGCCACAGCATCGGCGCCGAGACAGGCATGACGAACCGGTAAAACGGCACGATCAGATAGGGTAGCAGCACCAGAACGGCGGCGACGATTGCCAAGATACTAGCGAGACGTCGCAAGCGCATGCTGTTTTGCGCGGCCAAGCGTCAGGCCGCCTCCGCCTTCGCCAGCGGCGGTCGGCCGCGAACAAGGTCGGCGGCCTTCTCCGCCATCATCAGAACACAAGCGTTGATGTGGGCGGACACGAGATCGGGCATCGCCGAGGCATCGCAGATCCGCAACCCTTCGACGCCGCGCACTTTGAGTTCGGCATCCAGCACGGCGTCATGGCCCATGGCGCAGGTGCCCGCCGGATGGTGCGCCGTGATGACTGTCTTCATCAGCCAAGCGTCGATTTCTGCGTCGCTCTTGGTCTCAAGCCCCGGTCCGATCTCCTCGCCGCGATAGGGACCCAACGCCTTATGGAATGCCAGTTCGCGGGCGCGTTTAAATCCTTCACGCAGCGTCGGCAGATCGTTCGGCGCCGTAAAAAAGCGGTAGACGATACGCGGGGCCTGGAACGGATCGGCCGAACCGAGCAAGATCTCGCCGCGGCTGTCCGGATGCAGCAATGTCGGTCGGATGCCGAAGCCGTCATGAAAGGCCGGGCGGATGATTGGAAACCATAAATGCGGATGCGCCGACACGCCGCGAAACATGAACTCGATATCGGGGACTGCAAGCTCGGAGCGCGTTTTGATGAAGGCGTGCAGTCCGCCCGGCACTCTCGTTCCCGGCCCGGTGCCGAACAGGTAGGCGCGGATCATGCTCAAGGCCATGCGATCGGCGCGCATCTCGCGATGAAACGTGCCCGGCTGCGGGCGCGCATAGGTCATGTAGGCGCCGAGATGGTCTTGCAGATTTTTGCCCACTGGCAGATCGGCGCGAACCTGGATGCCGAAGTCGCGCAGGTGCTCCGCGGGTCCGATTCCTGACAGCATGAGAATGTGCGGCGTGTTGAACGCGCCGGCCGCCAGGATCACTTCTTGTCCGGCTTCGGCGCGCACGACCGCGCCGCTTTGGACATATTCCACGCCCTTGGCGCGGCCGCCCTCGACCAAGACGCGCGTCATATGCGCTTTGAGTGCGACGGTGAGGTTGCCGCGATGGCGTGCAGGATGAAGAAAGGCATTCGCGGAGGAAGCGCGACGGCCGTTGCGAATGGTAAATTGCGCGCGGCCGAATCCCTCCGCGGCTTTACCGTTGTAATCTGCGGTCAACGGGTAGCCACTTGCCTTCGCCGCCTCGAGCCAAGCGCCGTAAAGCGGGTCTGCGGTCTTGGCGAATTCGGTGCCAAGTCCCCCGCCACCGCCTCGCCAGGTGTTTTCGCCGCCCTCCCAGGTCTCGCAACGCCGGAAATAGGGCAACACCTCGTCGTAGGACCAGCCGCGCGCTCCCTTCTGCGCCCACCGGTCATAGTCGCCGGGGTGGCCACGCGTATAGGCCATCACGTTGATTGACGATGACCCGCCCAAGACCTTGCCGCGCATCGCTTCGATGCGGCGGCCGCCGAGGTTCGGCTCGGGCTCGCTGTCA
>DATAWA010000105.1:0-2808 GCA_036267435.1 Xanthobacteraceae bacterium
CAGCGCCTATCTGCGCGGCAACGTCCACTACACGCTGGCCGGCTTCAATTTCCCCGCCGGCTTCCTCAATCTGCTGCTCGAAGTCGGCGTCGACCGCATCATGTTCTCGGCCGACCATCCCTACGCCTCGATGAAAGCGGCGCGGGCGTTTCTCGAGCAGTTGCCGGTGTCGGCCGCCGACCGCGAACGCATCGCCCACGGCAATGCGGAGAAGCTGTTCGGGCTGTAGGCTGTAGCCCGGAAGCCCGGATGACGTGAAACGAAACCGGGGCGAGCAGTGCGGCCGGTCGCCGAATCCCGGATTGCGCTCCGCTCCATCCAGGCTACCATTTCTCGCGGGAGGCTGCCGTGACAGCACCGAACGACGACAAGCCCGTTCTCTTGGACATCGACCGCCGCGGCGTGGCGCGCGTGACGCTCAATCGTCCCGACCGCAACAACGCTTATAACGGCGCGCTGATCGCGGCGCTGTTGGCGGCACTCGACACGCTTGACAAGACGCCTGGGCTGCGCGCCATCGTCATTGCCGGCCGCGGCAAGCATTTCCAGGCCGGCGCCGATCTGAAATGGATCGATGCGGTGCGCAAGTCCTCGCCCGCCGACAACACGCTCGCCTCGCGCGACACCGCGCAGGCGATCTGGCGGCTCAACCGCGCCGCCGTCCCGACGCTTGCCCTGGTTCAGGGCGCCTGCTTCGGCGGCGGCACCGGCCTTCTTGCCGCCTGCGACGTGGTGATCGCCGCCGCCGACGCGGTGTTCTCCATCGCCGAAGTGCGCTGGGGCCTCACCGCCGCCATCATCATTCCGCAGCTCAACGATGCCATCGGCGTGCGCCAGGTGCGCCGTTACGCGCTGACCGGCGAGCGCTTTTCCGCCGAGGAAGCCCGCCGCATCGGCCTCGTCCATGAGATCGTGCCGGCCGACGCGCTTGAATCGGCCGCCGCGCGGATCGTCGATCAGATCTTGCAGAACGGTCCCGCCGCCATCGCCGAGTCCAAGGCGTTGGCACTCGAATCCTGCTGGGCGAAGCTTGACGACACGGCCTTCACCCGTCTGGTCGAGAGCCACGCCGCCAAGCGGCAGTCCGCCGAAGCCGCCGAGGGCCTCGCCTCATTCGCCGAAAAGCGCGCGGCGATGTGGAAGTAACGTCAGCGCGTCTTGCGCCGCCGCCGCTTGCCTTTCTTCATGCAGGCGGTACAGCGGCAGCCGGCCGGCTTGATGTAAAGGTCGAAATACTCTTCGCCGTAGTCGTAGGTGATCTCCTCGCCCGGCGCGATGGCGCGCAACGCCACGAACACGATCTTGCCGGCGCGCAGCACCGGCTCGGCATTGGGCGCGCAGGAATGATTGAGATAGCGGCCGAGATTGCGCCGCGACGCGCCGTCGATGGTCCAGCGCCGGTCGATCTCGAACATGTATCTGGCGCCGAAGCGTCGCTCGCGGCGCTGCGCCTCCGCGGTGGCGATGCGCCTGCCGCGATAGGTGGCGATGGTGACTCTCTTGGCGAGCGGCCGTACCGCGAACAGGCCGAGCCCTGTTGCCGAGCGGCCGATGCGGACGGCGCGTGAGGACATAGTTCGCAATTAACAGATTCGGCCCGCGCCGCCAGTGCGGACTACGCATGGCGCTGCAGCGGTGATAGAGTTGCGGCGTCAAGGCTTCGCATGAAGGAGAGGGGAGATCGCGATGAATGAGACGATCAAAGCCACCGAACGGAGCGACGCAGACGTTCTCGCATTCGACGCGCCCGACGCGGCACTGGAGGCCGCGGCCACCGCCAGTCCTGGCGGCGCCTTCTCTTTGCCCAACTCGCCGACCATCAGCATCCTGTTCCAGTGCTGCAGCAACGATTGATGCGCCGCACGTCGGTTATGCCAACGAAGCCGTCCAGCAGGCGACCGCCCCCTACAGCTTCGCGATGAACGTCGAAGCGATGCGTGTCTATTCGCAGATGATGAAAGCGCTGCTCGACGTCCAGGCCTGACGACCGCGGCCGTGCGCTCGGGCCCTGCGCTCGGCCGGCGGATGGCCGCTCAATTTCCCGGTATCGGCATATTCGCCAGCGTCGAGTCGAGCTGCTGCTGCGCCGCGGCCGCGGCATCGCTGTCAATGGTCGCCTGGCTTGCCGCGTTGACCGCGTCGGAAATCGCTTGATTGCTCCGGTTGGAGTCGTCGTTGCCGCGAATGAAATCGTCGTTGTTCGCGCCGGGCGAGGGTGTGTCCGCGTTCGCGTTCGACCATGCCCGGGTGCCGGCCGCCGGCGTCGGCGCCGGCGCGTATTGCGTGAAGATGAATTGCCAGCCGCGGCCGAGCATGCATTGCTTGAAACGCGCCGAGTCCGGGTCCTGGCCGCCGGCCTTGCAGGCCCGCGTGTCGGATTGCAATACGACGTTGCCGCGCGGCTGCTGTTTCGCATCGCCCTTCACATCGGTAAAGTTTATCACCGTGCCGCGTGGCCGGGTCGACGCCGGATCGGACCCATAGTGATCGAGCGCCCAGCCGCGGCCGCTCATGCAATTCTCAAACGCCGGCATCAGGACGGTGATGCGACGCCCGGATGCGCCGCAAGCCCGCGCGTCGGCAACCTTCGCCGTCATCGTGCGCGCGTGACCGCCGGGATCGAGAACATCCTTGAAATAGGCGATGTCGTCCGCCGCGGCTGCCTGCAGCGATAGCGCCATCAAGATCGCCGTCGCCGCTACCGTGCGCTGCAGATGCCTTCCGCTTGCCATGGCAGCCTCCATCCGTATCGAACGCAGCCAGCATGCGCGCCGTCGCGTGTCCGATTGGTGTCCGCCAAGTGAAATC
>DATAWA010000106.1:0-5751 GCA_036267435.1 Xanthobacteraceae bacterium
ACCAGCACGCCCGGCCGTGCCGTGCGCGGCCAGAACGAGCTCGGGAAATGCTCGGAATGCCAGGCCGGCGCGTCGATCGCTTCCTGCATATTCATGCCGCAATGGACGTGGCGGGCGAAGAACTGCGTGATCCATTGATCCTGCCCGTCGCCGCCGGGCGAGCCCCAGGCCAAATACGGCTCGCCGTCGCGCAGCGCCAGCGTCGGCGACAGAGTGGTGCGCGGCCGCTTGCCCGGCGCCAGAGCCGCCGGATGCCCCTCTTCAAGCCAGAACATCTGCGCGCGGGTGCCGAGGCAGAAGCCGAGCTCGGGAATGACCGGCGAAGAATGCAGCCAGCCGCCCGACGGCGTCGCCGAAATCATGTTGCCGGCTTGATCGACGATGTCGAAATGCACCGTGTCGCCGCGCATGGTGCCGAGCTTGCCGACGGTGGGCTCACCGGCACCGAGACTGCCGACCGTCGGCTCGCCGGCGCCTGCCGCGCGCGCTCCGGTCTCGCGCCGCAGCTTGATCACCGCGCCAAACCCTTCGATCGAGCCCGGCCGCTGTTCGAGCGAGGCGGCCTCGGTGACAAGCTTGCGGCGTTCGGCGTTGTAGGCCTCGGACAACAGCGTCGCCATCGGCACTTCGACGAAATCGGGATCGCCGTAGAACACTTCGCGGTCGGCGTAAGCGAGCTTCGAGCACTCGACGATGAGGTGGATGAAATCCGGCCCCGTCGGATCGAGCCCGTCGAGATCGAAGCCCTTGAGCAGCGCGAGCTGCTGCAGCGTCACGGGCCCCTGGCCCCATGGACCGGTCTTGCACACCGTGTAGTTCTTGTAGTCGTAAGTGAGCGGCGGCTCGATCTGCGGCGTCCAGCGCGCCATGTCGTCGGCGGAGAGCACGCCGCGGTGCCGCGCGCCGCTGGTGTCCATGATCTCCTGGGTGCGGCAGAAGCGGTCGATCGCCTCGGCGACGAACCCGTGGCTCCACGCTTTGCGCGCGCGTTCGATCTGCGCCACGCGGTCGGACCCTGCGCTCTCGGCTTCCTTGACGATGCGGGCGTAAGTAGCGGCGAAGGTCGTGTTGACGAACAGCGAGCCGGCTTCCGGCACCTTATTGTTCGGCAGATAGACGGCCGCCGAGGTCGGCCAGTGCTCGCGGAACAGCTGGGCCACGGTCGCGATGGTGGCATTGGCGCGCTCAAGGAGCGGATAACCGTTCTGCGCATAGCCGATCGCCGGCGCCAGGACTTCGGCAAGGCGCATCGTGCCGTAGTCGCGCAGCAGCAGCATCCAGGTCTCGAAAGTGCCGGGCACCACCGCAGCCAGAAGCCCGGTGCCGGGGACGAGATCGAGCCCTTGGCTTCGGTAATACGCGATGGTCGCCTTCGCCGGCGCCACGCCCTGGCCGCAGATTACCTCCGGCTTGCCGCGCCGCACGTCATGAAGAATGACCGGCACATCGCCGCCGGGACCGTTGAGATGCGGCTCGACCACTTGCAGCGTGAAAGCGGTGGCGACAGCCGCGTCGAATGCATTGCCGCCACGCTCCAGAATCCCCATACCGACCGCGGTGGCGATCCAGTGCGTGGACGTCACCACGCCAAAGGTGCCTTCGATCTCCGGCCGCGTCGTGAAGGCGTTGGGATTGATGTTGGTCATAAACAATCTCTTGCTGAGGTCGGGCATGCAAAACGATCCACCGGCTCTACGGGGCTTATTGCGCGGGATTTGGCCGGCGCATAGAGAATGTATCGGGCCGCAGGCGGCGCTGCCAGTAGGAGCAAACCGAAGTGCCGAGGGCGATACTGAAGGTTGGACTGGCGGGACTTGGCGCGGTCGGCCTGGGCGTGGCCCGGAGACTTGAAACTGGCATTCCCGGCCTCGTCCTTGCCGCCGTGGCCGTACGCGACAAAGACAAAGCGCGGCGCAATCTTCCCGATGCCGGCGGACGGATCGCGATGCTCGCGCCCGAGGACTTGGCGCAAGGCTGCGATATCGTCGTCGAAGGATTGCCGCCGGCGCTGTTTCGCGGCGTGGCCGTCTCGGCGATCGACGCCGGCAAGATTTTCGTGCCGCTGTCGGTCGGCCAGCTTCTGGAAAATTGGGATTTGGTGGAACGGGCAAAAACGACCGGTGCGCGCATTTTGGTGCCGACCGGCGCACTGCTTGGTCTCGACGCAGTGCGCGCCGCCGCCGAAGGCACCATTCATTCGGTGAAAATGATCACGCGCAAACCGCCGAACGGACTTGAGGGTGCGCCTTATCTGATCGCGCACGGCATTTCGCTGATAGGTCTCAAAGAGCCGAAGAAGATTTTCGATGGCACGGCGCGCGAAGGCGCCCGTGGCTTTCCGGCCAACGTCAATGTCGCCGCCGCCTTGAGCCTCGCCGGCATCGGCCCGGATAAGACGCGATTGGAAATCTGGGCCGATCCCGCGCTCACGCGCAACACGCACCGCATCGAGGTCGAGGCTGACACCGCGCGATTCTCGATGACGATCGAGGGCGTGCCTTCGGACAATCCACGCACCGGCCGCATCGTGCCGCTGAGCGTTATCGCGGCGCTGCGCGGCCTGGTGTCGGAGCTTAAAGTGGGGACCTGAACCTTACGAGCTAGACCCCGCCGGCGCCGGGGTGAATTTCAACGCCACGCCATTCATGCAGTAGCGCAAGCCCGTCGGCTTCGGCCCGTCGTTGAAGACATGGCCGAGATGGCTCCCGCAGCGGTGGCACGACACCGCGGTGCGCGTCATACCGAACGAAGCGTCCTCGGTCTCATCGACCGCATTGGGCAGCGGCGCCCAGAAGCTCGGCCAGCCGGTGCCGCTGTCGAATTTCGTCTTGGAGGAAAACAGCGCCAGGTCACAGGCGGCGCAGATGAAAGTGCCGTTGCGATGCTCCTCAAGGAGCGCACTGGTG
Source organism: Xanthobacteraceae bacterium (assembly GCA_036267435.1). Classification (GTDB taxonomy): domain Bacteria; phylum Pseudomonadota; class Alphaproteobacteria; order Rhizobiales; family Xanthobacteraceae; genus BOG-931. Next base: position 2,907 of record DATAWA010000106.1, read on the forward strand.
AAAGGAAGCTCGGTGCCGGCCTCGCGCAAGACGTCGTATTGCGCGGGCGTCAGCAGCTTATGCCATTCCTCGTCGGTGTGAGTGACTTCATAGGGATGCGTGGTGGCGGCGGTGGCGGCATGCGGCCGCACCAGGCGCAGCGCGGCAAGCCCTAACCCGGCCGCGCCCGCGTAGACTATGTGCCTTCGTGACAGCATGGTTCGTCCCTCCTCCGCTCCGGCAACCGGCAGTGTTGCAATCGGTTCGGTCTAGCGCGAATTCGTTGATGCGCATTATACGGCCGAAAGCAGCAGAAATGGCCGAGTTGCGCGCAATTTGATGGTAGCCCGCGAAAAGCTCACACAGAGTTGATCCGCGCGGGACGGCCCGGCGCGGCGCTTGCGGGGAGCCGCGTACCGCTTCCGGCCCGCGGTTTCGCGCCGTATGGTGCCGCCGAGCGAAAAACAGGGGAGACGCATGGCCGCGCCCGTCGACATCAAAGTCTTGAGCACGACCGCCATGAAAATGGTGTTCGAGGAACTGTCGCCGCGCTTCGAGCGCGAAACCGGCAATCGCCTCGACGTCCAGCTCGGCCCGTCGCTGGTGCTGGAAAAGCGGCTTGCCGACGGCGAGTTCGCCGATGTCGCCATTGTCACCGGCCCCGGCGCGGCCGATCTGATCACCCGCGGCAAGCTCGTCGCCGGAAGCGGGGTCGAGGTCGCGCGCTCGCTGATCGGCGTCGCGGTGCCGAAGGGCGCGGCGAAGCCCGACCTCGGGTCGGTCGAGGGGTTCAAGCGATCCTTGCTGGCGGCCAGATCGATCGCGCTGTCGAAACCGGTCGGCGGCGGCGCCAGCGGGGCGCATATGGCCAAAGTGTTCGAACAACTCGGCATCACCGCGGCGATGACCGCCAAGGCCAAATACGGCGCCGGCGGCGCCGCGGGGCTTGCCGGATTGGTGGTGCTGCGCGGCGAAGCCGACATCGGCATTCAGCAGATGGCGGAACTGATGGCGGTCGACGGCATCGACGTCGCCGGGCCGCTGCCGGAGGCAATTCAGGGGGCGTCGATGTTCACTGCCGCTGTCACGGCGAACGCAAATCACCCGGCGGCGGCGCGCGCGGCAATCGCTTTTCTCATCACGCCGGCGGCCAAGGCCGTGATCAAGGCCAAGGGCCTGGAGCCTGTTTAGATCTTCCGGCTGTCATAGGCCCAATGCAGCAGCGCCTGGCGCTGCCGCGGCCGGCAGGTCACATCGCCCGGCTCGCAATTTTTCTGAATTTGCCGCGCATGGCGGCGGATCGCCTTCCAGCGCTTGATCTGCCGCGCATCCTCGCCGGCAATGCGCCGTCCCATGTAATAGCGGCAATACCATTGAAACCAGCCGCGCGGATCGTCCTTGAATATCCAGCCTTTTTTGCGCCACACCGACAGCGGCTGGCTGGCATCGACGCCGAAATAATTCAGCAAACAATCGCGCTTGTCGGCGGCAAGCTTGGCGCCGGCAAACCAGCTCTTGGGAAACTCCTTGCGGCAGTCGGTCAGATATTTGCCGCCGAACACGCCAAGCCGGAGCATTTGCGCGGGTGTCAGTTCGGGATGGAAGTCGGGTGCGAAATTCCGCCCTATGGGCGCGACGCGTGTATAGCGATAGCCGCGCTGCATCCTGTCGTTGACTGTGACGGTTTTCTTTTTCACGGACGCGGCGTTCAGCGCAACTTGCCCTTCAGCGCATCGGGATTGACGACGTTGATCGGCTTGCCGGCGGCGTAAGCATTGATCTGGTCAAAAATGTCGATGAACTGCGTCTCGTACTCATCGCGGGTCACGTAACCGATATGCGGCGTGCAAACGACATTGCTCATGGTCAAAAGCGGATGCTGCGGATCGGTGAGCGGCTCTTCCTCATAGACATCGACCGCGGCCATGCCGGGCCGGCCCGCGCGCAGCGCGTCGACCAGCGCGCCCGGCGCGATCAGCGGCGCGCGGCTGGTATTGACCAGAAGCGCCGTCGGCTTCATGCGCGCCAGGTCCGCCGCCGTCACGATATGACGGGTCGCCGGCACGAGCCGCATGTGCAGCGAGATCACGTCACAGCCGGCAAAAAACGATTCCCGGTCGGGCGCCGTCGCGTAGCCGTCGGCACGCGCATTCGCCAAAGTGTCGGGCCGGGCCCAGACCAGGATATTCATGCCGAAAGCGCGGCCATATCCGGCGACCACGCTGCCGATACGGCCGTAACCGTAGATGCCGAGCGTCTTGCCGCGCAGCGTCGAGCCGACGCCGACTTGCCATTGCCCGGTTTTGAGTGCCGCAACGTGCTGCGGAATGAGCCGCAGCGAATCCAGGATCAAGCCGAAGGTCAATTCCGCCGCGGCATAGGACGGCGTGCCGGGATGCTGGCTCGATGAAACAACGATGCCGAGCCGCGTGCAGGCATCGACGTCGATATGCGGATAGACGCTGCGCTGACTGATGAGCTTGAGACGAGGCAGCCGTTCGAGGAGTGGTTCGCGGATTTGCGTGCGCTCGCGGAACAGCACCAGCACGTCGGTATCGTGCAGACGCTGCGCCAGTGCCGTGACGTCCTGCACGTGATCGTTCCACACGGCGACGTCGTAACCGTCGAGCTTGCCGAAGCAAGCCAGCGTGCGCAACGTGTCGAAATAATCGTCGAGGATTGAGATTTTCATGAGCGAAGGTCGGTAGCGACCTTCGCATTGTAAGCTGGATACAGCGCGTCTGCCATTCGGTGTCGCGATTGTCCCAAAAAGAAACCGGGCCCGTGCGGGCCCGGTTTAGTTCGCCGGCGTGGGGGCGCCGACGACACCTTCCAGAGGGGAATAGCTGCTCGCATTGTCGATTGC